>JAHEZH010000022.1 GCA_023251155.1 Flammeovirgaceae bacterium
GTTGACGAAAAGATTCATGCCTGTGATGTGGTGCAAAAACATAAATTTATCGCAAGGAGCCAAATCTGCGGACAGGTTTTTTCGGCCATGTACCGGCTTGCCGATTTTTCCAGTTCCACGCATCTGCAAACTCGATCCGGAGGGAGAAAGCAGCGAATGAGTTAATTGAGCCGGGGCCGAAAGTTTGCTTTCAGGCTTACTTACTTTGTGTTACTTTTGCTCACCCATTTTTATTGGCTCTGTATTTCAATGGATAGAATTTCAGATTCCGATTCTGAAGATGCAGGTTCGATTCCTGCCAGGGTCACCAAAGGCCTTTTATAGCAAATAAACCATCACGGAAAGCTGTAAAAGGCCCTTTTTTATCCCTAAAGAGTTTTAGGAAAATCCCGAAACAGGCTCTTCACGTCTTGCTTCAATACAATTACTCTATTCCTTCACAAAAAAATATCGGTTATTCAATGAAGATTATACGTTCCCCGGTTCGGAAAATTTAGAATCAAAGCATTACCACATCAACAGTGATCATTAACGCAATAAAACTGTTCTTCCTACTGGAAAGAAATGATTCCCCTCGGTGTGTGTGTTAGTGCGTAATGATGTCCACCTCCGCGTAGCCCACTACATTATCGTTCAAGGTATTGCCCAATGCCTGCAACTTGACGTATCGGCCTTTCACCGTTGAGAACGTCTTCGATTGCCACAGTGGATTATTTTTAATATTGGCAAACTCGCCTTTATCCGCCAGGTTCCATTGCTGACCATCCTGCGAAACGAAAAAATGGTACCGGGTAATGATTCCTGTGGCCCACCAGTTCTGTTCCGGCAGGTACCTGAATCCGCTGATCTGTTCTTCTTTACCTAAGTCGATGACCAGATCTACCGGCATTTTACTGTTCTTGTCCTGGTACCACTGTGTGCTGACATTTCCGTCCAGCACCTGATAGACATTCGTATCCTGTATTCCGGCAATTGTCCAATGCCTGCGGGCGATGTCAAATTTCTCTTCCGACACCGCGCTGCTGTTTTTTGTGACGGGATCATACGCGATGGATTTCACCACCACTTTTCCGTCTCCTGTTTTAATTGGTCCGGTATACCGATTCGATTTTAGTGTGGGAGTGGCTCCGTCCAATGTATAATACAGCTGTGATTCAACGTCAGCGGCTACTATACGAACGTCTCCGGATTGCTCACGAGCGATGGAAGGAGGAGCAAGAATCTGAGGTGCATTGTACAATCCGATGTTCGAAATGAGGGGAACACTTTTTGAGTCGGTGATGGTCAGACGAAGCCGGGTGGCGTGCACGGTAGAAAAACGAAGTATGCGTTTATATCCGATGGTTGTACCTTTCGTTATCTCTTTCCATTCTCCTTTCACGAATGCTTCGACCGTAAATGACTTTACTCGCTGCCCCAATGGAATGTATTCCTGAATCAGGAAGCGGTTGAACGAAACGGGCTTCGAAAAATTCATGGTTAACGAAGCCGTCGTTACATGATCATCGGTTGTCCAATAGGTATTGTTATCTTCATCCACTGCTTTATCGGCCGCAAATCGCTGATCGCTGCCGCGAACCTGAGTTGCTTCTGCCTTAGCTCCCTTCAACAGATTGACGGCAAATACGTTTTTGATTGCCTGTGCCATTTCCATCACTGCTTTTTCATCCTTCTCATGAATTAACCCGTTGGGCATGATGGGGAAATTGAGAAGAAGCGTACCATTGCGACCGATCGAATGATAGTAGGTATCCATCAACTGCGGCAGTGTTTTCACTTTACTGTCTTCTTTCGGATGGTAAAACCATTCCGGTCGGATCGAAGTATTCACTTCACCCGGCACCCAGGTATTACCATTTTCCAATCCGTGACGAAGCATGTCTTCGGGTACATCCCCCGTTGCGTTGAGCAGGCTCCAGTTGGTTTCGCCCACATATCCGGCTTCGGTTCCCACCCAGCGAAGGTCGGCCCGATCTCCTCCATCATTCCAGATCACGATGTTGGGTTGCAGGGTGCGTACCAGCTTGTAGGTATTTTTCCAATCGTAATACGTGTCACGATCGATCTTGCGTGTTTCATTTGCACCCCCATAATAACCAGAACCTCCATTTGCACCATCAAACCACACCTCGAATACATCTCCGTAGTTGGTCAACAGTTCGGTGAGCTGGTTACGGAAGTAGGTGATGTATTCAGGCTTTCCATAGTCGGCATGATTTCTATCCCAGGGTGACAGATATACACCCAGCCGGAGTCCGTATTCTTTGCATGCATCGGCCATCTCGCGCATGATGTCGCCCTTACCTCCTTTCCAGGGAGAATTCTTTACCGAGTACTCGGTATATTTTGAAGGCCACAGGCAGAACCCGCTATGATGTTTGGCGGTAATGATGATTCCTTTCATTCCGGCCTGCTTACATATACGTGCCCATTGACGACAATCCAATTCTTTCGGATTGAAAATGTGAGGATCTTCGTTGCCCAATCCCCAGGCCATGTCGGTGTAGGTATTCACCGAAAGATGGACGAAGGCATAGTATTCCATTTGCTGCCATCGGAGCTGGTTCTCACCTGGAGTTGGGCCGTAAGGTAAAGGAGCCGGAGTCATTACCTGGCTCACCGCAGCTAGAGGAAAACACGATAAAAGGATAAGTAAGAAGAACTCATTTTTGACACCCATATATACAACAGATCAGGTTATACCATCTACCGATTTTCAGTACCCCGGCAATTTAGTATTACTATCGGAATAAACTCCTAAGGATCGGTGAGTTCCTTAACAAGCAGGCAGTTGTCTTGTCTCCACGGGTTGATGCCAAAGAGCGTAGCACTCATGAACAGCATTCCACTTATGAAAGCGTGTTATTTTTTATCCATGCAGATCTTGTATATCTCGTCTGCAAAAGAAGATAACCCATTAAACACTTTTTCACCGAGCTTGTTTGCAAGTAAAACAATACCAAGATCGGATTCGGGATACATGGATACGTAACAAGCAAATCCCGGTGTACCACCATCGGAGAATATTCTGGAATTTCCCAACTCGGGGGCATAGTGATACCAATTTAAGGATACGCTGTATTTTGTAGGATCTATTTTATCTGGCGGGTTGAATCCGATCACTTTGTTTGTTCCCGCATCCACAAGAATGGTTTTACGGAGTGCCAGCTTGGTCTGAGCATCCGGGCTACGAAGCAAATAAAACATGTACTTAGTAAAATCGGCAGCCGATGACCTGATTCCCCCCGTACCACTGTGAAACGAATTGGTGAACCACGGCATTGCTTTGCCCTTATCATTATATCCCGTCAACAAATTGCGGTCGGACATTTCGGTTCCAAAAGAGGTATCGTTCATTTTTAGCGGATCGAGGATGAACTCCCTTACACTTTTTTCGATGGGAGACGCATAGATCTTCTCTATGATGTAACGAAGTAGCTGCGCTGCGGTATTTGAATGGTGCGGATGATAGCCGGGAATCGTATCCAGCGTAACGGTTTTTAAGGCCTGGATCAAGTCTTTTTTAGTGAACGTACTCATCCTCTGTTCGGCCTGAAAAGCACTGGAATCCTCTGTTGCGGAAGCGGGTAGCAAATTATCGGGAAGTCCAGAGGTGTAATTAGCCAGGTGCAAGAGCGTGATGGGGTGCCCTTTGTATTCAAGGTTCGGGTAACTGTCGTCAAGGTATTTCCGGATATCATCGTCCAAACTGATTTTTTCCTCGATGACTGCTTGGGCAAGTAAGAGGCTGACAAATGTTTTGGTGACAGAGCCAATCTGATAAACGGATTGCGAGGTGGGCGCTACGTTGAAATCAGGATTAATCGTTCCGAAATTAAAATAATAAGATTGTCCTCTGGAAATGATCCCCACCGAGAGACCAACGGCTTCACTTTCTTTGATGAGTCTGGCTCCCCGCTTTTTTAGTTTTGATTCCTTTACACGAGACAAGGGTTGAGCACATGCATGACCAACCAGGATCAGCAATAATAAAGCGAAAGCAGCTGTTTTTCTCATCGATGAGGAAACTCACTATTTCGCGAAAGGTTACACGGCAAGCCCATTGGCAACGGCAATGGCAGTTCATCCCTGCTTCGGCTTGCTCTCGCTTAATGGCCATCCAAGCTTTTCGTCACTAATCCATTACCAGCTACTACGTCTCTGATCATTTTCACATCGACTCTAGCCGTTGCTCAAACGGATGCCTCATTATTGACATCCGGATCTTAAAAAAATCACCGAGAGATGTGTGGAGCATTCAACAAAAAGGAAAAGTGCCGTTTTTTTTGTAAGGCCTGTGCTCCTGCAAAAACACGCTACGTATAAACGACTATTTCTTCCTGTGTACGGGTTCCTGCTCTTTCACATTGCGCTTCATTAGGAGGTGTATTGAATCCAGCTGTTGATGGCTGTCGGCATCGGTGGAATCAATGGCTATTGCCTTCTCAAATTCAATGGCGGCTTCCGTCATTTTATGTTGCTCATTGAAAAGATGCGCCAGGTAATAATGTGCATCGAAGTTGTGGGGATCCATGGCGATCGCTTTCTCATACGCTTGTTGTGTTTCACGCTTTCTGCCTGCATCGTACATTATTGTACCCAGGCTTACATACGTAAACGGATTATTGGGATTCAACTCAATTGCTTCACGAATCATTTTTTTCAGCTTCTGCCGGTCGTTTCAGGTGAGATACATAAAGACTATAGGTGGTGATTATTTCAGCACGTTCCATTTTATCTTTTTCCTGATCAAGCATGTGGAGAAGATACTGGAAATCAATTTCCGTCAATGAATCCGGAGGCTGTACGCCATAAGCAAGATCAACATAAATCTGGTTCACTTTAGCACGCATTCGTTTAATCTCTATGTCCAGTCTTTTCTCTTCTGATAATTCGAACGCCCTGGTGTACGCTTGCTGCGCCATGACGTAATTCTCCTCTTTCGAAAAATCATTTCCCAGTTCCACATAGCGTTCTATTATCTGCCGCGACTGATACCTGTCCCACTGGTCTTGTATGGAAGGAATGAAGTAGGTAATGCCAATCAACACAGCGCTCCCCGAACTGACCAGGATCGGCCATATCCTTTTTCGCATCACGTGCTTTGCTCTGGATTTCATCGCGTTCTAATTATCGTCCTCGTCCTCTTCACTGGAAGAAGGGCTACTCGCTTCCGGCTCTTTCGTTGCTTCGTCTGCTGCGTTGGCAAAACGACAAAACCATCCGCCATTCTTTATCAACGAATCGGGCGAACCCTGCTCCAGAATTTCTCCGGAAGACAAGACGATGACGTGATCCGCATCTTTCACCATCGAATACCGATGGGCGATAAGGATGACTGTATTTTCCTTCCTGATTTCTTCCACTGTTTTTTTTATTTCTGCTTCCGTTGCAAAGTCGAGATTGGCAGTGGCCTCATCCATAATTAATATTTTAGGACGCGATGCCAGTACACGGGCAATCTGAATGCGTTGCCGTTCACCTACCGACAATCCCATACCACTCTCTCCTACCATCGTGTTCAATCCTTCGGGCAACCGGCGTATGGTATTTTCCATGCCGGCCGCTATGGCCGCAGCCATCACTTCGTTGTCGGTTGCTGCCGGTACTTTGTAGCGGATATTGTCCGCCAGTGTGCCACGGAAGATAGCACCATCAGCCGCCACCATCCCGATCTGCCTTCGCACCGCAGAAGGACTTTGAAGAGCCAGGTTTTCACCATCGATTAATATTTCACCCTGGATGGGTTCATACAGTTTCATCAGCAGATCCACGGTGGTTGTCTTTCCGGCTCCGGAGCCTCCTACGATGGCAGTGATCTTCCCTGGCTCAATGGTAAAGCTTACCCCCTTTAGAATTTCGCGATCAGGTCCATAGTGAAACCGGACTTGATTAAATTCGATTTTACCTTTCTTCACCTCCAGGTTGGCACCTTGTTTTTCCTCTGCTCCACTATCCAGCAAACGAAACGCACGTGAGATGGAAGCAATGTTTTGCTGAAGATTAACCCATAGCGTTGTCAATGAATCGATGGGAGAATACAGCCGATCAAGGTAAGCGACAAACATGACTACGTCACCGGGAGTAAGTTTATGCTCCAAGGTAAGGTATCCACCATATCCCAATACCAATGCAGACGATACCTGCGTGAGCGTGTTCTCCCAAAAAATATAACTGTTGCCTAGTTGGGTGCGCTTGATGTATTCCACATACGCTTCACCGGAAACGCGCTTCAGGGTATCCGCTTCGCGCTGCTCGGCACCGGAAAGTTTCACCGTCTTGATGCCGGTCAGCGCATCCTGCATGCGGGCGTAGACATCCTCCCAGCGGTCGTAGTAGGTGGACAGTCCTTTCTCCAGCTTATTCGCCGACCGGATGGCTATCCACAGGTAAACCGGAATGACTGCTATCGCCAATAATGTTAATGTCACGTTCTGCAAAAACATGATTACCAGAATTCCTACCAGGCTTATCAATTCAGGTAAAATCTTTTGCGAGAAGCCCGTAACTACGGCAGAAACTTCTTCGGATTGATTCACCTGCTTGGAGATAGCGGCACTGGACCGCTTGCTGAAAAAACCCAATGGCAAACGCAATACATGTATAAAGGTACTGTACAGAAATCCCTGTTCCACTTTACTGGAAAGCCGCACATTCAGGTTCTCTCCTACGAGGGCAAGCGCATAGCCCATACCATTAACCAGAAAAATCAACCCTACTGCCCACAACAGTGTGTTCATTGCCTGACCGGGAGTTCGCTCGGCCACTGTTCCTTTGCTATGTGGCTGCTTCGGTGGTTGCGGCACTAGTATTTTTTCGATTTCATGGGTGATGGGGTCAGGCGCATCCTCCATCTCCTCCTGCGTGTCTACCCGCGCCTGACGAACAAACAAACCGGCCACATCATTGATTGCTTCCCGGTAGATGAGTGGCTCGATCAGGTTGGCCCCGGTGCTGAGAAGTCCGATTAAGACAATAACGATGAATCGTTTTTTATGCGGGAGTACGATGTCCAGCAAATGGCGCCAGACATTCTTTGCGGCAGGTTTCTCCATAAAGTAAGCAGTACAATTTGAACCCGTTATTATTCGCGGTAACAGCGGCTCTTATTCAGATGTTCATCTTTCAAAAGGTCACTTAAAATTCTCAGTGAATTATTTCTGATGATCTGCGAATTGATTATAATCATTTGGAAAAGCAGAATTGCAAAACAATAAATCATCTGTCTCTATTGGAGAAGTCCAGGCTGGTAGTAGTCTCATCTGCTTCCTCAGCAATCGATCAGTGAGATTTGGATGAGATAAAGGCAGATTTGCATGACTTTCTGCCTGAGCGGAGCACGATCTTTGTCAAAAAAAGAGGAATGTCATGATCTTAATTACGGGAGCAACCGGAAATCTGGGAAGTAAAATTATTGAAACCATGTTGGTACGTATTCCCGCGGACCGGATAGCGGCATTGGTACGTGATGAACACAAAGCGGCCCACCTCAAGGAAAAAGGAGTGAATATCCGCTTAGGTGACTACGATGACCCGGAGGCACTGGATAAGGCGATGATTGGTGTCGAAAAAGTATTGCTGGTTTCAGGCGGAAGGGCCGTGAATGGGTTGGAGCAACATCAGAACGTAGTGGATGCGGCAAAAAAAGCGGGCGTTAAATGCATCGCATACACGAGTCGCTGCCTTACGGATAGAACTACGGTAGCCAACGACTTAATGAAAAGGCATTTTGACACCGAAGACTACATTATGGCAAGCGGCCTGAACTATATACTGTTCCGCAACATCCTGTACATGGACACGCTGACCATTTTCTTAGGCAAGAATGTGTTAGCGACGGGCATTTATCTTCCCGCCGGGGAGGGCGAGGTTTCCTATGTACTGCGCAGTGACCAGGCAGAAGCGATTGGTCATGTACTAGCAAGTGATGATTGCAACAGCAGGGTATACCAGTTCACCAACAGTCAAACGTATTCGTTTTATGATGTGGCAAAAGCGTTGAGTCAATTGTCGGGCAAGGAAATTTTTTATACCCCGGTTGATCCGGGCACTTTCCAGAATAAAGCAAAGGAACTAGGGATGGCCGATTTTGCGGTCGGCATGGCCATTGCCTTCATGACGGATATTAAAAACGGACAGGAAGCAACGGTAAGTGATGACCTGGAAAAAATACTGGAACGCAAGCCGGCCACTTTGACCGAAGGATTAAAGTTATTGTTTAACTTATAGCTTACGATGTCCACACCTATTCATATCAAAACCATTACCGATTATCATCGGCTCGTCGGTCTTCCCAAGCCAGCGCATCCGCTGGTGAGTGTAATCCGTTTTGAAGATATACGATATGACCCCAACCAGGTACACAACGCGATCATCAATGGCTTTTATAGTATTGCTTTAAAAAAAACCTTTCGTGCCAAACTCCGGTATGGTCAGCAGAAAGTAGATTTTGATGAGGGTGTCATGTTGTTTGTGGCACCAAAGCAATTGATTTCCGTTGAACATCCCGTTGATACCGAAATGAAGCACGAAGGATGGCTGCTCTTGCTGGACGCTGATTTGTTAGGCAAGTCTGCACTGGCTTCAAAAATCAGGCAGTATGAATACTTCAGTTACCATGTTAACGAAGCCTTGCATCTGTCGGATAAAGAAGAAGCAACGATGGTAACGATCATGAAAAACATAAAAGAAGAATACCAGACCCCTGCAGATCATTTTAGTCAGGAGGTGATCATCGCCCAACTGGAATTACTGCTGACGTATGCAGAGCGGTTTTATCAACGTCAGTTTATTTCACGTAAGGTGACGAGCCATCATGTCGTAAGTGAATTGGAAACTTTATTGCGCAGCTACTTTGAAAGCAGCCGACTGGAAGCGGAAGGAATTCCCTCCGTTACCTACCTTGCTGATGCGTTACACCTTTCTCCCAATTACCTGAGCCGGCTACTCAAAACACTGACGGGGCAGAGCACGAAGCAATTTATTATGGACAAGGTTATCGAACTGGCGAAGGAGAAGTTATCAACTACCGGGTTAACAATGAATGAGATTGCTTATACATTAGGGTTTGATTATCCGCAGTCGTTCAGCAAACTTTTCAAAAGCAAAACCAAGATGTCGCCTATGGAATTCCGGCAGTCGTTTAATTAACTAATGACCTACCCCATCTAATCACCTGATTGACATAGTAGCTGAAACTTCACCGGGTGGTCCTATCACATTCCGAATTCACTCCGTAATTTACGGATGGGCTGTGTCTACGGAAGTATCTAAAATACCTCCGTCTGCCAGCAACAGAATTTGCCGTGCAATACTGGTCAACTCATTTTCCAGGCCATTCATGCGGGTCATTGAAGCCCGGAGTGCAGGGATATGCATTTTTTTGATGAACACCCTTTGGCTTCTCATGCCTGAACTGTACATGGGAATCTGCATAAAATGAAACTCATTGAGGATATCCATGAAGAATCCCTGCAGGGATAAAAGATCAGAAGATTTTGCAGATACGACGAAGGAAAATTCCTTTTCTTCATTTCTCCAATTGGTGATGATCATATTCTAAAAAGACATTTATCCCATTTATGGACTGTTGGTAAACATCAGGACTCCCTATTATTTTTTTCCAATGCAAACTATCAGTGGACAGATGTCTGTTTAAACACAAAAAAACTGAGGCGCCTTTTTGCGATTGGAAAACTTCTTTTCATGACAGGATCATTCATTTTCTATTGAGGCCACTTCCATTATCCAGGATGACGCATCCCTTTCTGTTTTGGAATGCCGTCAGGGATTAAGAACAAAATCGGATCGCTTTGGATAGTATTTCATCTGTTTCCAATTCATTGCGAAAATCTTTTCCATCACTTCTACCAGTTCGGAATAGGTGTGTGGTTTATAGACATACATATTGGTTCCCTTCCGGAAGCAAAATTCAATGGTTTCAAAATCCCTCAGACCTGAATATACAATAATTGGCAGGTTGTCAAATTTTTTATTTTGCCTTATTTCCAAAAGGCAGTCTTTGCCATTTTTCAACGGCATAATCATGTCGAGCAAAAGCACATCAGGGAGTTCCTTATTAAGCATCTTCATCAGGACATCCCCGTTTTCAGCTCTGGTTAACAACACCTCAAGAGAAAGATCGCGTATCGCTTCCGCAACTATCTGGAAATCATCGCTATCGTCTTCCGCCATCACTACACGCTTTACTTTTTCCTCCATTGCCGCCATAGTCCAAAATCAAAAAATCACTGTTTCAAAAAAAATGCTGTATAGTTTTAAAAAATTTTAAATTTAATATCGCTATACGCGAGTGCCGGAATCACTATCTCCTTGTATCGAAAGTAAACAGCAGACGGCCTCGCGATGTCCAGTTATTCACGATTTCCTCCTTTATCCGATGGTATTCGCTCCGCCTTGAGCAGTACGATTACCTCACCTACCATTTAGTACAACACCATTCTTCTATCAGTATCGCAACCCTCTTTTCTCATTTCATCTCCATCCAAAATGAAACATGATGATGAGCTAACGTTCATGCACACGCTTGACTTTATTTTCTTTCTCAGCCAATTGACTAAAAAAATCCATGATACTCATCTTATGTATTTTCAGAATTTTATACAGGCTGGCCAGAGTAGGATTTGTTTTTCCATTCTCAATTCGCCAGTACTGAATAGACGGCAGCTTAAATGCCATAGTAAAATCCTTGATGGTTTGGTACCCTTTCATTTTTCGTAATTCTTCCAGCTTATTACCAATAAGCACATACACTTGTTGGAGTGATTTAAGTTTCATAAAGCTTTAAATTTAATTATCATATATGATAATCGCATACTATTTTAATGATATGATGGGATGAAAAATCCTATTCCATGAGCATTGCTGTGTATAAAAATCCACACACAGAAATAAATCCTCCTTCCTAACTATGATAAGTGGGGCCGGTGCCCTTCTAACAGGTCTTATCGGAAGATTATCGTCCTACATAGGCAACCGTTGTGCTATGGAGGATGCGGAATGATCCGGCTTGATCGTGCGATTGATCTTACGTTGTAGCCGACACTATTTAACTCATGTATTTTTTAATGATACATCTTTACCTCCATCGGAATTTAAAAACGGTTGCCCGCTGTGGGGAAATGACAGGATTATTAAAATAGCATCGTCACACTAATGCGTTTCGTCTTCGCATTGAATGGAGTAGATGACCTAACTTATCTTTTTTCTGATTTAAAACACTACCCATCAGGTGATGAGTGAGCGGGCGATACCCAGTTCCAGTCCGCGCAATTCCGCCAGACCTCGTAACCTTCCGATGGCTGAATACCCCGGGTATGTGTTCTTCTTCAAGTCATCCAGCATCTGGTGGCCATGGTCCGGCCGCATAGGGATGGCCACTCCTCTGCGCTCCATTAACAGCACAATTTCCTTTACCACTTCATACATGTCGGTATCTCCATCCAGGTGATCTGCTTCGTAAAAGTTTCCTTCGGCATCCCGCCGGGTATTACGCAGGTGAAGAAAATGAATGTGTTCTCCGAGTCGCTGAATCATTCCGGCCAGATCATTATCGGACCGTACTCCATATGAACCGGTACAGAAACAAAGACCATTCGAAGAAGAAGGCGCTGCCTCCACTAATTGAAGTGCATCTTCTTCCGTGCTCACTATTCGTGGCAGTCCGAGAATAGAATAAGGAGGATCGTCAGGATGAATGGCCATTTGTATGCCCACCTCTTCGGCCACAGGAATAATCTGCTGAAGAAAATAGTACAGGTGCTGTTTCAATTTCTCCCGGTCAATTCCTTCATACTGTTTTAAGGCTTTCAGGATTTGTTCCTCGGTGAAACGTTCTTCACTTCCCGGTAATCCCAGTAGTGTATTACGATAGAGGGTTTCCTTTTCGTGCTCATTCATTCCATTGAATCGCTGCTTTGCCTTAGCTATTTCCTGATCGGTATAATCCTTTTCAGCACCTGGCCTTTTTAACAGGAATAAATCAAAGGCGATGAAAGCCGCCTTTTCAAAATAGAGCGCTTTACTTCCATCCGGCATTTCGTAAGCAATGTCGGTACGCATCCAATCCACTATCGGCATGAAGTTGTACGTCACTACTTCCAGCCCGCACTGTGCCACATGGCGGAGACTTTGTTTATAGTTTTCAATGAACTGTCTATAATTACCGCTTTGCTTTTTGATGTCCTCATGCACCGGCAGACTTTCAATTACCGTCCACGTAAGTCCGGCCGCTTCGATCAATGCTTTGCGTTTGTTAATTTCCTCTACGGTCCATACTTCACCTACGGCAATATGGTGCAATGCACTGACTACACCTGTACATCCGGCCTGGCGGATATCCGCTAAACTTACCGGGTCTTGAGGACCATACCAGCGCATGGTCTGCTGCATGAGTACGAATGAATTCATGTTTTGAAATTAGAGTGGTGTAATTTAGTGATCGGTACGAAAAGGCGAAGCAGGAAGTCCTTCCTGATTATAAAAATTAACATCTTGCGGATTGTCGGCCCACGCATAGCGTACATACTGTGGCGAAGTGACCTGATCACTCTGCACGATGATGGTTTCATTTTCAATGGTTGCTTTTGCCCATACAAATTTCTTATCGGCCCCGGCAATAGCAAAATGACGAAGCGGTTCTCCATCAGAAGAAATAATTCCTCCACCCACATTAGAAAATTGAATACGGATTTTATCGCCTTCCACTTGATACGATTGATAGACAGGACCCGAATACACAATTGAATGCTCTTTATATGCCACTTGCTGTGCTGCTAAAGCCAGTCGTTCACCTACCGGTTGTTTACTATCAGGATGAATGTCATTCCATTCTCCCAGGTCAATCGTTACTGCCATCGCGGTATGCGGTACGCTGAGTGTTTTCAATTGGGCTTCGCGTAACAAGGCCCACGAGCTTTCTTCCGGTGAATAACTGACCTCCATAAAATTGGGAAGCTGAGCATACACGAAAGGAAGCTCGTTTTGTTTCCATTGCGTTCTCCAATCCACAATCAGCGCAGGCAAAAGGCGGTTGTATTCGGTCGCTTTTCCTGCATTACTTTCACCCTGATACCAGACAATACCTTTGATGGGATAATTTGTCAGCGGAGCGATCATTGCATTAAATAATGCGGAGGGCTGATTCTGGGCATTAATGCTTACCACCGGTGCGCGCTGAGGGTACACCTCTCCCACTTTGTATTGCCATTCTCCTTTCAGATCAATGATGTGCTCTCCTGCCGAAAGATAATAAGGTTTATCCGGAACAAACCCTCCTTTGCCAGCGGTGTTGATCACACGTACCACAATGGTATTTTTTCCGGCCTTTATCAATCCACCCGGAACGACATACCTGCGCTGTGGATACTGATAGGTGGTGTTACCTACCTTTACCCCATTGATATACACCTCATCGGCATCCACGATTCTTCCCAGGGCAAGTTTTGCAGGTGCTCCAGCCATCGAAGAGGGAACGTCAATCTCTCTCCTATACCACACTACTCCGTCCAGGTTTCTAATCCCCTGATCTTCCCAATAGCCTGGAAGGTTGATCGTGTGCCAGTGTGTGGGAAGATAAGAAGGATCAAACCAGGTCTTTGCTTCGGTCAGGCCTTTATCTTCTGTTTTCCTGTTGCTCCACAATTGATTGGCAACAAATGCTGCACGATTGATCCGATTTACCAACGCGGTGTCTTTATTCTTTTGAAGGGTTGCTATCAGGCCGGGAAAAGCCTGAAGTCCCGCTTCACTAGTCCATGCTTCAATGGGCGTGCCTCCTACACTGGCGTTGATAATACCGATGGGCACATGGTATTGATTATAGAGTTTTAAAGCAAAGAAATAAGCAACCACTGAAAACTTTTTGATATCGGCTGCAGTAGCCGCAATCCATTTTCCTCCAGTACCATCATCAGCCGGTCCATTTAAATTTGTTGCTGTGGGCAGGGTGTAATTCCTGATCCACGGAGTATTCGCCTGCAGGATTTCCGTTGCATATCTTTCCTGATGCACCTGTAGGGTGTGCACCATATTGGATTGTCCTGCGCAAAGCCAGACGTCTCCGGCTAAAATATGGTTCAGTGTGATTTTATTACTGGCTGATACCTCCATGGTATACGGTCCACCTGCTTTCACCGGTTGAATGATCACCTGCCATTTACCATCGGGTGGTGTAACGGTGCTGTATTTTTCTCCATTGAACCGAATGCTCACTTTTTCAGCTGGTGTTGCCCAACCCCAGACTTTGAGTCGGGTATCCCGTTGCACGACCATGCTATCCCTTACCAATCGGGGAAGCCGCACTTGGGCCGACAGTTCCGTGAGCGTGCCGATACCGAGAACGAATACTAGAAGAATAAAAAAATAGTTTCTGATCATAACACCCATGCCGAGAATCGTTTTTCTTTTTGAATTACAGACACATTAAAATCGCACCACTTCCTGGTACACTTTTTTAGGTTTCAGCTGCTGATCGAAGAGCAAGGGATAATCTTTGCGGCGGGGCACCGGAAAATTGTCCAGCCAGCTGCTTCGGTCACTGATGTTCCAGAATGTAATACCGGTGATGTGCTGTTTGTATTTTCGAAATAACTCGAAACACATCTTATACTCATCCAGTTGCTGTTGCTCTCTCTCAGGGGTAAAGTCGGTGTTGAAATCCTGCGCTGTCTTCGTACGTGCATTGTGTTCCTTCTTGTACACGGAGATGTCCAGCTCGGTAATCTGTATGGCAAGGCCGGAGGAGACGAAGTCTGCAAGTGTATTTTCCAACTGTTCGCGCGAGGGTTCGTTCAGGGCCCAGTGTCCTTGCAGCCCCACGCCATGTATGGGCACTCCTGCTTCCTTCAGCCGGGTCACCATCTGAAGAATCTTCTTTCGTTTCACCGGATCAATTTCATTGTAATCATTATAAAAGAGAAGTGCATCAGGATCCGCTTCGTGCGCATATTGAAATGCACGGAGGATAAATTCGTCCCCCGCTATCTTATACCAGGGAGAGGCACGGTATACTTCTCCTGGCTTATCCGAGATCGCTTCATTGACCACATCCCAGGCATATACTTTACCTTTATATCGGGACACCACGGTGGTGATGTGATCTTTTAATCGTTGCAATAAAACGGCTTTTGAAACCGTGTCTCCTTTCGCATCGGTAAACATCCATTGGGGTGTCTGATTGTGCCAGCAGAGGGTGTGACCCCGTACTTTCATTTGATTGGCCTGAGCAAATGCAACAATCGAATCGGCATCCTTCCAGTAGTATTCATTTTCTTTCGGATGTATCGGCCCCATTTTCATCGCATTCTCGGGAGTGAGGCTATTGAATTCGCGTTTGATTAAAGAAGCTTCATCGGTTTTAAGAGACCGTGGCGATACGGCTACCCCTATCGGAAAGTAGTTGGCGTAATTCGTTTTGAGTCCCTTGTCAACAGCGGTTGTTTGATAAGCCGATACCGTCTCTATCGTGCCATCTGTATTGTACTTCAGTTCGGTCATCTTCACATTTCTTAAATGGGTCTTGCCGGAGAGCTGAACGTCATGATAGAACAGGTACCACTTGCCTTTTATTTCGATGATCGAATGATGATTGGTCCAGCCCTGTACCGGTTTTAGCACAACGCCCTTATCGGTGAAGGGCCCATAGGGCGAAGTACCGATGGCATAACGGATGGTGTGCGTATCGCCTGTGGAATAGGAAAAATAGTATTTCCCCTGGTATTTGTGCATCCACGATCCTTCGAAAAAACGTTGCTCATTTTGCGCTTCCGTGAACGGATTACCGCGTTCATCCAGCAGTTGTATTTCTTTCACCGGCTCGGCAAAGTGTTTCATGTCCTTTGACAGTTTAACGACACGCGGAAGAATGGCGGGTTCTGCCGCTTTGCGCAAGGCACCTTTTGCATCGTACTGATTTTTGTTCCACCGCTGTAACTGCCCACCCCATATACCACCGAAATACATATAGTAAGATCCATCGTCATCTTTAAAAACAGCGGGATCAATACTATAGCTGCCTGCGATGGGCTTTTTCTCGGCACGAAACGGCCCCTCGGGTTTCTGGCTGGTGGCCACACCTATACGAAAGATACCCTGCTTGTCCTTTGCCGGAAAATAGAGATAATAGGTATCGTTGGCATAGGCGGCATCGGGTGCCCACATCTGTCTTCCGGCCCACGCCACATTTTTAATGTCCAGTACCACGCCATGATCAGTCACCTTTCCTGCCGGAGAGTCCATAGAGAGCACATGATAATCCTTCATATCAAAATGTCCTCCTTCATCATCCTGGGCAGTATGGCTTTCGATATCGTGCGAGGGATAAATGTAAATTCGTCCATCAAACAGGTGAGCGGAAGGATCTGCAGTGTAGATATGCGTTACCAGCGGCTGATCTTTTGAAGCCTGTGCAAAACCTGCCAGCGAAATCAGCAGGAAGACCAACAGTGAGAATGGGTTCTTTAAAACAGTATTCATTACCGGTTTATGTTTATCGTGACTGTGCTTTTCTAAAATCCAATGGAATTACCTCCGTCTACGGGAAGAATCACGCCCGTCATGAAAGCCGCTTCTTCCGTGGTGAGAAAGTAGGCGGCATTGGCCACATCTTCCGGCTTACCCAATTTACCCATGGGTGTGCGTGAGAGTACTTTTTGTTTGCGCTCCGGGTCATTGTCTAACGCGGCCGAAGACATGGGGGTAGCAATGAAGCCTGGCGCTATGCAATTCACACGGATACCGGATGGCGACAGGTCTACGGCCATGGCGCGGGTCATTCCTTCAATGCCTGCTTTTGAAGCACTGTAGGCAATGACTTTTGGAATACCATAATGGGCCGTCATGGAGCTGATGTTAATAATACTTCCTGCACCCTGGACAATCATTCTTTTCGCTACTTCTCTGGTGAGTGAAAAAACACTGGTCAGGTTGGTGAGAATGATTCGTTGAAATTCTTCATCGGTCACTTCTGTCAATGGCTTCTTCAGATTGATACCTGCGTTATTGACCAGTATGTCTATTTGCCCTTGTTCGTGATGTACCTGATCAACAAGGTCAGGAAGGGTAGACAATAAACTTACATCTCCTGCAAGAGCCGTACAGTTACTGCCCAGCAGGGCTGCCACGTCTTGCAGTTTTTCCTTGTTCCTGCCAATGATGTAGGTGCGTATATTTTGTTGAGTGAACTTCCTGGCCGTAGCAAGGCCTAACCCGGAAGAGCCTCCGGTTATGATTGCAACTTTTTGTTTCATTTTCGATGGTCTTTTAAAATCATGGAGTAGTCGTCTTTTGGATAGGGCATGTTCGCTGCCTGTGCTGAATAGCTGCAGCGTGTGAGCAGGTGTCACTCTGTACAGTACTCATGTATCTGATCGTATCGTCTTCCCTTGTTATCATTTGGTTTTTATCCGGATCACAGTGAGTGACATCGGGGGCGTTGTATAGTCAAAGGAATGACTCACTTTAAATGATGTGTGAACGGGAGTGATCTCATCGGGCTTATCCAATGTATTTTCCGCATCTGCAGGAGCCGCAAGCACCACTTGTTCTGCTATCGGGTTCATTTTCTTAAACGGGGCAAGATTTACCTTCATCACGCTGGATGTGCTTCCTGCATTGACCAGCTTTAAAATCACCTCTCCTGTTTGGCTATTCTGAACGCAGGAGGCGGCAAGTGTGGAGTCCCCCGGATGTAGGGTGATCACCTGATCGAAGTACACCTCTCCCCGGTTGAGGGAGAACATTTTCTGCACATGGTAATTGGGCGTAAGACAAATTCGGGTGTTATCGAAAAAGATCATATCGGTCGTCCATTGGGTGTGCTCTTTTTTCGCAAACAAGGGAGCATAGGAAGCCATGCTTACCACATCCCCATTGCGTTCGAGCCCGATCATGTAGGCGGCTTCTGAAATGGCATTCTTCATTTTGTTTCCCCATGACGCGTACTCACCCAGATACACTTTTGATTTGCCACGATCATAGGTGTCATAGCGATGGAGATTCTTCAGCATCCAGTCCGGCTCCTTGTAATAGTGTTCATCGATTACAGGTACACGATGTTGGTCGGCATACTTCCATCCTTTGGTAAAGTCATCCCCATCCGGAAATGGCCCGGAGGTGCCAATCACGGTAATCTCGGGATGCTTTGCTTTCACGGCATCGAAGATCAACTGGAAACGCTCTTCAAATTCAGGCGTGATTTTATCTTCGTTTCCAATACCGATGTATTGCAGATGAAAGGGAGAGGGATGTCCCGCAGCAGCGCGTTTTGCTCCCCACACCGTAGTAACAGCACCATTAGCCCATTCGATAAGATCGAGTACTTCCTGAATGTATTCAGTCATATCCTCCAATGGAAGTGCGCGTTGCCCGGTACCTCCGATGCGCCAGGTTCCCCCGGAGTTTTGACAACTTACGGCTGCGGGAAGTACAGGCAAGGGCTTTGCTCCAATGTCTTCACAGAACTGAAAATATTCGTAGTACCCCAGCCCGAGCGTTTGCTGATACCCCCAGAGATTTCTTTGCTCCACACGTTGCTCGATGGGGCCGATTGTATTTTTCCAGCGATACCTATTCCCCAATCCATCGCCATGCACCAGGCACCCACCCGGGAAGCGAATAAAGGCAGGCTTCATATCGGCCAGTGCCTGTGCTAAATCAGGCCGAAGTCCATTGGGTCTGTTTTTAAAAGTACGCTCCGGGAAAAGCGAGATCATATCCAACGCAAGTGTACCCTGAGTGGTAGCCATCACCACCAGCGAAACTGTGTCATGACTTGCTGACGCGATCAGGCTGGCGGTGTATTTCTTCCAATCACGGGATGATGTCCGTACACTGCCTTCCGTCAGAATTTTTCCTTTAGGTGTTTGCAAGCTGACAGATAAGGCGATGGGTTCAGCCGTAAGCTGCCGTGCAAACAGGGAGAAGTGATAGGTATTGCCTTCACGGATGGTTATGCCATCGAAGCCAGTATTTTTTATTCCTACTCCGGAAGGCCCCGTATGTTTTTCTTCGCTGCCAACATGCTCCACCTCCAGCACCACATAGTGCGGATTGTTGGGATGCACCGGTGATGTGGTTTCAACGCGGATGGATCCATAGGAATATCCCGGTGTAATGTATTGCCATGAAGTCAGCGGAGTCCATTCTCTTTTGGAGGACGGGCTGTATTCAAAGGATCTGTTCTGAACCAATTCAGCATACAATCCGCCATCGGCGGCGTAGTTGATGTCTTCGAAAAAAAGTCCGAACAGGTCAGGGCTGATTTTCTTGAATGGAACAGAAGATTCTTTCTTCTGAGCCGGGGTCGAGGTAATTGTCAGGATGCACATCGCCACGATTGAACTGATTTTGAATATCCTGTCCCTGATCTCCTTTTTACTTGGTATTGTCATTCTGTTTGGTCTGTCTTCATTATTTTTTCATCCATCCATCAGCACGGTCCACTACTCCCGGAAGCTTTACTCTTTCTTTAGCAACCGCAGGTAATAGACCGCCCCGGCAGTGTTTTGTGGCAATGCCTGAAATTTTACCCTGACACTTTTCTTACCCTGAATCAGGGCATCAGGGATAGTGTACACCACGTCCATGAATCGGGATTGATTCCACCGGCCCGTATTATTTTCGATGGCCAGTCGTTCATTGTCTATATAGATTTCAAACTCCCGGTTCCCCCATTCCGCTCCCCAGTAACGCACCATCAGACTTAGCCCTACTTCCTGTGCTGTAGCCAGCTGGTAACTGAAATAGCCTCCGCTGGACGCGTCTCTCCAGAATTCATTGTGCATGGCACCCGACCGCGACTGATCACTTTCCATAGCATGATCGACTTCCGGCTGCTGTTCACCGGGGGCCACAAAATCAATTGTTCTTTTTTGAATCGCTAACTTTTCCTTTTCCAGTGCTCCCAATGAATCCAGGTAAGATTGATACTGATGACGCGTTAACGCCATCCAGTACATCATGTACCGGGAATCATGAATCTGATAAAACGGTTCCAGCACCATACCGGTAGATTGGATTGTATTTAATCGCGGTGTAGTAAACGTTAACGGCTTTCCTGGCACCGGTTCCAGTTTATCCATTAATCCCGACAGATCGTCTTCAATAATGATCGGTGCTTTATCAAGAGGAAGTCGCTCTCCACCGGCAATGTGCCCCCACCGGCTGTCATCTGCTGCCAGTCCTTTCATGTCTTCAGTGCCGGTCTTTGCGCCAAGTAAAATCGGACCGTGAAGCAGCGCTACGTAGTTAGGTACGTTGGGTAAACGTTCGATGCGGTGATGCATGGGCAACTGAATTTCCATGACATCGCCTTTTTTCCATTTCCGGTTGATCGCAACATACGAGGATGGCTTAACGGTATAGGACACACTTTTTCCATTTACCTTAATTTTCAGTGCTCCTTCCTTCACCCAGAAAGGATAGCGGATCATCCACGTAAAATGTGATGCTCCTTCCGTTATTTTCAGTAAGGCTTTTTCTTCATAGGGAAAACGGGTTTCCTGACGGATGCTGATTCCTCGCTCCTTCCAGTGCAATTCTGAGGCAATGAACAGATTCAGGTACAACGAATCGCTTTGATGGGTATAAATGAACTGATTGTATTTGCCGTGGTTCTCCAGGCCGCTACCCACACAACACCACATCGCTTCATTGGGAGTGGAGTACACGCGATAGTGGCGCGGACGAGCCGGAGTAAAATAAACGTAGCCACCGCTAACCGGATGCTGTGTTGATAAGATGTGGTTATACATGGTGCGCTCATAGTAGTCGGCATAGTGGGCCGATGGATGTACGCGGAACAAATCCTCCGTCAGCTTGAGCATGTTGTACGAGTTGCAGGTCTCCGGGCCTTCCACATCATTCACAAAGTCGCTACACGAAGCCACCGATGGAAAAAATTCCCTGCGGCTGTTTCCCCCGAAAGCGAGCGAGCGTTTTTGAGTTACTGTCTGCCAGAAGAAGCTTCCCGCATCTGCATACGTTTTATCATGAGCCAGTTCGGCGATGCGCTGAAATCCAATGGCTTTCGGCACCTGGGTATTGGCATGTTTGTTATCCAGGTTATCCATACCCGATGACAACGGGTCAAGAAATGCCTTGTGTGAAAATCGTTTTGCGGCATCAAGGTATTTTGGTTCTCGTGTAAGTTGGTAGGCATCTGCAAAAATCTCATTCATTCCCCCATGTTCGATATCCAGCATGGATTGCATTTGTGTTTCCGTCAGGGAAGAGGTAATGGCGATTCCCCAATCGCAAAAACTTAAAAACATCTTCCTGGCATCTTCATTACCTGCATATATCCATGCATCACGAAGTCCGGCATACATCTTATGCAAATTGTACCACGGCACCCAGGCTGCGCGGTAGGCTTTAAAGTCACCTGTCTTTAAGGTGGACCAGATCTCTTCGCTATGAGGAACACCACCCGCATAACCTTTTCCCCACTGCGCATGTATCGTTGTATGCGCCTGCTGACATTCTTTAAGAACACGAAGCATATCGAGCATCCTTTTTTTGCACTCTGCATTATTGGTAGCTGCATAATTCATTGCCAATGCCGACAGGTAATGTCCACCCACATGCCCATCGAGTCCGTCCCAGTTAGGATAACTCAACCCAGCTGGTGTCAATCCCGCTTCTTTCTGATAGGGAGCCAGCAAGCGGTTGACATCGTATTGCAGAATTACATCAAGGTTAAGATCACGGGCATGCCTGAAAGGTCCCTCCAGCAGCGTTACTTCGCCAAGCGAAAATGTGTTTTGATATATTGCACTTTGCGCTACGATCCTGTTGCCGGATAGTACACTACTTATGGTAATGATTATCAGAAGGACTGCGCTGCGCATTGCTCCGCTCATTTTGTATATCGTCATCCTACGTGCTTTCATGCCGTGATCAATATATTCTTTTTAATTGTCATTTCTACAATTAATATATATGCTACCTGTTCACGCTACTTACCGGTACTTAAAATCCAATAATCCACCCGTTGTGACGGTCAGGCAGGCGTTTTCGTCCATTTTCAAATACGCTGCTTTTATCTCCTCCCCGGCCGATGGATCCTGCAAGTGCTGGCGATTTTCAGCACTTGTCAGCGGGTCACAACTTGTGTTTACCGCGAGCGTCCTGTTGAACAACGGATGTCGCTCTCCTTATCTTCTTTTTTTCATATCGTTTCGAATGATGTCCTGCAAATTCTCCATGGGTTGTTCGATGTCAGAGGGAAAGGGCATACGACTATATCCCTGAAAATACTGAAGGCACGCATCCCTCCACAGTTGTGCATTGCGCGTTTGCAATTGCAGTTTGTTTTGTACCGCCATGAATGTAGCCGTATCCACGTACCGTTGTACCTGGTTCCACGTCTTCTGAAAATCCTTTACCTGCTGCACACCATGGTCATAGCGATAGCATAACTCACCCCAAAGTGTTCGTCCGCTTCGCATGGAATAGGTCCACGGCACATGGTGAAACCAGAGCAGGTACATCTCAGGACAAGTGGAGAGGTTACTCCATTGTGAAGCAAGTGGTGCATGATATTGACTTACCGCATTTGTTCCATTTGTTGTACGGTCAAACCCAAGTCCTGCCGTGTCGGCCTGATGATAGTATGGCGGAGTCCAGTCGGAGCGCACATTCTTTGGGGCCCACCATGGGCCGGGTCCGTAATGTTCATCGGCAGCAAAGAGATGGTGCAATCCCACCGGCATCATGTAATTGACAGCGGCCTCATTGCTTTCCAGCATCATGGCTTTTACCGGTGCCAGGAAGTTAAGGTTCCATTCTGTACTGGCGATTGTTTCCCGGATAGTATCCTGGTAGAATGTCAATGTGATCCATTCGTGCACAATCTGTTCACTGGTGAGCGAGTTATTCCATGCCAGCCGGCCAAAGGCATACCAGTTGGCTTGTGCAAAAGGATGACCGCACCAGTTGGTATCCAGACCAATATTGGATACACCTGCGATGGCCGTATTTTTCTGCTGATTGATACTGCCATCCGTGACCCGTGCTACCGTACTGCCCTTGCCTCCCTGATAAGTGTCGCTTTTCAGAATTTCCTCCCACATTGGTGAAAGGAATACGAGATGAACGGATTGCCCCAGGTACTCTTGTGTAATCTGAAACTCGGGCATCACGGCTGTTTTTTTCATGGCACCGAATACCGGATTGAAAGGCTCGCGCGGTTGGAAATCAATCGGGCCATTTTTCACCTGGATGATTACGTTGTTGCGAAACTTTCCATCCAGAGGTACAAATTCGGAATAGGCTTGCCGGGCCCTGTCTTTTTCTGACGGGTTATATACAAATGCGCGCCACATGACAATACCCCGGTGAGGTTGCAGTGCATCGGCCAGCAGGTTGGCTCCATCAGCATGAGAGCGTCCGTAATCCTGCGGACCAGGTTGGCCTTCGCTGTTTGCCTTGACCACAAAGCCGCCAAAGTCTGGAATCAATTGGTAGATCTCCTCCGCCTTTTTTTTCCACCAGGCCCTGACCGCCGGATCCAAAGGATCGGATGTTGGCAACCCGCCGAGTAAAGCGGGTGACGAAAATTTTACGGAGAGGTAGGTCTTGATTCCATAGGGACGCAATACATCGGCAATGGCTTTTACTCTCGTCAGGTAATCGGCAGACAGCATGAGCGGAGAAGCATTGACGTTATTAAGTACAGCACCATTGATGCCAATGGATGCATTTGCCACGGCGTACTCCTTCCAGCGTTTCATATCTTCGCTGGTTACGGTGAACGGATCTTCTTTTCTCCAGAAGATAGACAAGCCCGCATAGCCCCGTTCGATTGTACCATCCAGGTTATCCCAATGGTTCAGTATCCGCAGCTGATAGGAAGGATTACTGACTTCATCATCAAACAAACGGCCAGTCTGTTGCCTTCGCAACAGTTCGAACACACCGTATAAAATGCCCAGCTCGGTGTTGGCCTCCACTCCATTCGGGTGAAGACGGAAACCATCACCCTGAATCCATTTATCTTTTTTTATAGCGAGTGTAATGGTCGCATTTTCCTTTCCAGACCAGCGCTGTAGCAGTTCTGCTTGCGCTATATCCAGGACAGGGGAATGCCTGTCGCAACTGATTTTTACAGGAATTGTTTTTCCTGTGCGCAGCCAAAGCTGATGCCCATCGGTAGCAAAGAGGCCCTGGACACAAAAAAGAAATCCCAGCAGGCAACTTATTTTCTTCATACGATTTTATTTTGTTCCTCCATTTTCATTTTTCCACATACACTTCGCGTTGTTATTTCTTTCTGCACACCAAACGAATACCTTTCATAGTACCGATCGTGAAGCAAAACGCTCCGATTACTCAAAGTTCAATCATGGCTTTAATTACACCGGTAGCGGGTTTCAGCCAGCTTTCAAATTGCACGGCCGCGTCGTCAAATCGAACGCGGTGGGTAATAAAGGGAAGCGGATCGATACGTTTATTTTTCATCGCAGAAATCACATGATCAAAATCCTCACGGGTAGCGTTGCGACTGCTCATCAACGTTCCTTCGCGTTTGTGAAATTCAGGGTGGCTGAAGTAGAGTTCACCCCGTTGCAGACCAATCAGCACATAACGTGAACCATGAGCCATAAAGCGAAAGCCACTGTGAATGGCAGGCAAGTTTCCGGTGGCATCAATGACCACGGTAGCCATATCTCCGCCGGTGATCGTGCGAACCAGTTCATCGCTATCTTCACGGGAAGCATTAATCGTATAACTGACCTGCAGTGTGTCCTTACAGAATGTTAACCGCTGATCATTGACATCCAGTACAATCACTTTCGCCCCGGCGAGCTGAGCAAACAAGATCGTTGCTAAACCGATTGGCCCCGCGCCCATCACCAGAACAAATTCATCGGGCTTTATTTCAGCGCGCCTTACCCCATGAGCACCGATAGCCAGTGGCTCCACCAGTGCCAGTTGCTCCCAGCTGAGCCCATGCCCGTGCAACAGCGAAGACGAGGGAACGGAAACGTACTCCGCCATACCGCCATCCACATGCACACCACACACCTGCACACTGACACAGCAGTTGAATTTACCTCTGCGACAGGCAATACAATGACCACAACTAAAATAAGGGATGAACGTCACCGGCTCTCCCACCGTAAAACCAGCCGCATTGTCACAGGCAATCAGTTCTCCTGACAATTCATGACCCAGTACACGCGGGTAACTGAGGAAAGGCTGAGTGCCTTCAAAGGCATGCAAATCAGTACCACAAATACCGATGCGTTTTATTTTTATGATCGCATGATCCTTTGCCGGCTCTGGCCTTTCCCGGACACGGTATTCCATTTTCCCTGGTTCGCTGCACACTAATGTTTTCATCTCCTTGCTCTTGGTTATTGAATTAATGATGGGGTTCCTGCACGATGAGGTGATCTTCAATATGAAAGAAATCAAAGTCAACGTACCCACCGGTTTTCTTCGTGGCAAAGTTGAACAATCCAAACCGATAGCCCATGAAGTGAGGAAGCGTGTAGCTCATTTTCAGATGGGTGTTAACAGGCGTCCATGATTTTCCATCCAGGCTGTAATAAAAAGTGGCAATGTCTTTAAGGTCCGTAAAGTCGCACGCTACTTTAAAGTACACCGTAGATTGTGTGAGCGGCACTTGCAGCAGTTCTTCGGCTGTCCCTGATTCCGCACTGACCATCACAATTGATTTTGCCGTGGCATTCACTTTCACACCGATCAGGCCATACTTCTTTTGCAACAAGGCAAGGCCTGCCATGTCCCCTTCTTTCATTTGCGATACATCCAGTGCTACGGAGCCTGTGCATTGCGGGCCTATGGTTCGTTGGGTGAGTGTATTTTGTGCGAAGAGAAAAGACGAATCCAACCTGCCTGTTTCCAGGCGAAGGAAACCAGGCCTTTGGGTTACCGACCAGAGGGTATTGTCCGGATTATGATTCCATTGCCAGACCAGTGGCAGGGCGGGATCTTTTTTGCTGCGCGTGAATTCATCGGATGCTACCACACCCGGCATAAGGCCGTTACTGGCCGGAAGCGGAAGTACATCGGGTACTTTCCCATTGTTGCCCAATACGGGCCATTCGTCCTTCCATGTGACAGGAACCAGGTAAGGTATGCGACCTACAGAACCGTAATCGCGAAACAGGTAGGCAAACCAGCTGCCCTGCGGAGTGTCGATCAATCCACCCTGCGCGATACCACGATCCTGCAAGGCAACTCTTCCTTCATAGGGACCTGTTATCTTATCGGCCCTATGGATAACCACCGTACGCATTCCTCCTTTAGGCCAGGTAATGTTGAAAAGGTAATACTTGCCATTCACCTTAAAGAACTGAGAACCTTCTGCGGGAAGTCCCTCACTTTCACCTGCCGGAGAGCTGGCATTGGCGATGATGACTTGTTCCATCGTTCCCGGTTTAATCGCGGAAACCTTTTCATCCAGCTCGATGAGTTTGATTTTACCGGCACCGTACACCATGTAAACGCGGCCATCGTCATCGAAGAAGAGGGAGTGATCGTGGTAGGCCGGCTTGAAAGCAGCCCTCTTCCATGGGCCACGCTCAATGTCTCTCGTGGTGAAGATGTAGGTCTGGCCTGTAGTCTGGGCAAAAGTGGTAACATAGTAGATACCCTTGTGGTGACGTATACTGCTCGCCCATGAGCCTCTTCCGTAGGTACTCTTCCCCCGGCCGAGATTTAATTCGTCACTGCTGGCCAGCGTATCATAGGCGTAATTCACCAGCTTCCAGTTTACCAGGTCGGTTGACTTCATGATGGGTACACCCGGGGACATATGCATGGTGGTGCTGCTCATGTAATAGGTATGGCCTACACGCACGACGGACAGGTCAGGAACATCTGCAAAAATGATCGGGTTGTGTGCCTGCTTTACTTGCGCACGGGCAGACGTACCGAGTAGTATCACGATTAACACTACTATCTTCTTTCGAAGGTGCTTAAATAACGTATCTCCGGTCATGATCCTTTTTGTGTCGTTTTTTCCGAAGATAGTTAATGTTCAAATACCGGATCATCGCCCCGGTAACGAAGTTGTTTGAAGGAAGCCTCGCTGGAGGTGGCTTCTCCTGACGAAGTAGCATAAAGCCCAAACACACATCCGATAAATCCTCCCGCCACCTGGGTACTTAAAAAAGTGGCATCCACGCTATCTTTGAGTACTGACCACTTCCTGCCATTCGATGAATACTGGAAATGGCATTGTGCTCCCTGTACATCGATGCGTACATGGAGCGTGCCGGATGTCTTTTCCAACGGTTGCTGTATAAGCAGCTCCATGTTCTTTCCCTCTTCCTTGCTTTTAAAGAGTTGTACCACCGGTCTGCCCTCCGCTACTGATTTACATACATAGTAAAAGTGTTTTTCGTCCTGAAAGATCACCAGGCCTGCTTTTTCATGGTCTGATCGTGCTTCAAAGTCCAGGGACGTTTCTGCGGTAGCATTCATGTGCTGCTGCCGTTTAGCGATGAATGCCGGATGGCCGAGTTCCATGCACGTTTCCGGTTTGAGTTTCAGCGTCAGTCCTTTGGATGAAGTGCGGAACCAGGTACTGTCTATCGTACGCAGGAATAAAAGTGCAGGATCAAGACCTTTTTCAAACGTCAGTGTGTATTCAAAATTTCCGCTCTGTGGCAAGGCGTTTCTTTGCTTGACTTCTTTATAGTTTACCGGGTACGTGTACCGGATTTCTTTGCTGTTGGGATTGATCACGGGCCACTCGTCCTTCCACTCTACCGGAGCAATAAATGTTTCGCGTCCGGTGTTGTAATAATTCTCAGCATAAGGTCTCACGGCAAGGAAGATGGCATAGTGTTTTCCATCCGGACCTTCTACCAATTGGGCATGGCCTGCCGAGGTGATCGGATTCCTGCGATCGGCAGGAAGATCTCGCTGTGTAAGAATGGGATTTTGTTCGTAGGGGATATAAGGTCCCCATACGGTTTTGCTGCGAAGTACTACTTCAGAATGGTTAACGGATGTTCCTCCTTCGGCAGCATACAGGTAATACCAATCTTTGACCTTCATGATGTGCGGCCCTTCAATCCATACGGGCTTCGTGGTGATATCCACCCCTCCGTTAACCAATGTTTTTTCATCGCCCACTACTTTTAGTCCTAGCGGATCAAACTCGTACATGCGGATGGTGCGGTGTCCCGAATACAGCGGTTTATTGTCAGGGGCATCACTGTTGTACAGGATGTATGCCCGGGTGTCATCAAAGAACAACGATGGATCAATACCTCTTACTTCGGGCAGCCAGACCGGATCGCTCCAGGGGCCGGCAGGATCTTTGGCGGTCACCACAAAGTTACCTCCTTTGTCTATGAGGGTACAGGTTACGTAATACGTGCCCTGATGATAACTGATGGCCGGAGCGAATAATCCCCTGGTCATCCGGTGTCCCATGAAATTCATCTGTGAAGGTCGGCTGATCACATTGCCAATTTGTTTCCAGTTTTTCAAATCTTTCGAATGAAAAACAGGAATACCCGGAAAATACGCGAAGGTGGAATTGATCAGGTAATAGTCGGTGCCAACTTTGACACTGCTGGGATCGGGGTAGAAGCCGGTAAGAATAGGATTCATCAATGTTGTTGACTGCGCATACGCAGGTGGTTGCAGCAGTAAACGGATGACTACCCAAGCAATAAAAAGAGATCGATGGATCATTTTCTGATTTTCATTTATATGAAGCGGATTGGCCCGATGAGCAGGTAGTAAAGAGGGGTTGTCCATTTTACCGGACAACCCCATTCATCTCAACCTAACCGTTTCTTATGGATTTAATTTCAGGACGATTTAATAACCCGGATTCTGAGGATACTTTCTGTCCGGCTGTGTTGGATCAATACTGGCATCGATCTGCGCCTGAGGTATTGGCCTCAGCACATGAAAGGCTTGTGGTGCAGGAACAGTAGCTCCGGTTGTTGCCGGTGTATTGTTATACAGATTCACGCGCGCAATCAATCTTCCGGTTCGCACCAGATCCATCCATCGCATTTGTTCACCGGCCAGTTCACGGGTACGCTCATCCAGGATATAGTCAATTCCACCGGATGACAAGTCATTGGCTGTAGTGGCGGTCATGGCCGCTACTGCTCCTGCATTGGTGGCGGCTCTTGCTCTGACCACGTTGATCAATTGCACTGCCGACATGGCCCCGGTGGCACCCTTGAAGGCCGCTTCTGCGGCAATCAGGTACGTTTCAGCAAAACGATAAGCAATAAATGGCCTTACCGAGGTGATGGCTACATCATTGTTAGGCCGTGCACCTGTAAAGAGGTATTTCTTCAATGTAGGAAAATACCTGTTCTGCAAATTGTATCCGTTGTAGTCCGGATAGTTAGCTCCACTTGCTCCATAGTATGTGCCAGGCGAGGTGGCCTCCGTAGGCAGGAACACCAGGTACCTTCTTGAGTTCTTGGTAGGTGCTACGGCTGCTGCGCGGTGAGCCGGTACTATCCATACGGCAGTATCGCCCAGTGCCAGACTCTTGGGATTGCGCGTGGTGACGGAGTTCACATACCATACGGTTTTAAAACTTTTGTCAAAACGGGAATCATTGATCTTGTCGGCAAATGCGGTGTTCAACATCCATGGGGTAGGTTTGAATCTGACGAATGGCCTGCCGTTGGCCACATCCCGAACAAGGCCGGTAAGGTTATCGTCATAGCGCATGCCGTACAGAAAGTTGCTCGTGTTTTGATAGCCAGGGCCGCCAAATCCTGTATAGTTATTGTAAGTAGTGTTGTCATTCCAGTTGACCATAAAAAGGGTCTCGCTGTTGTATTCGTTTCCTTCCGCATGAACACTGGCGTAGTCCGGCAGAAGGTTTACACCATACGTTGCTTTGTTGTTGATGAGCTGCATGGCCGCATCATAGGATTTCTGAAAATCACCGGTCTCTGCTGCCGAGGACCAGCCACGGGTCAGGTATACTTTTGCCAGCAGGTGCAAGGCACTTGCTTTCCATGCGCGTCCGGCATTGGCCGCTGTAGGGCGGGTATCGGGCAGGTCATCTCCATTGGCACCATCCGTGATGGCGACCAGGTCATCCACGATGGCCTTGTACGATTCGGCCAAAGTAGCACGACTGGCGAAGTTGTCAATACTCTGATTGAACTTAAGCGGACCCGATCCAAGATCCAGTGTTACGGCTCCGAACTGTGCAACCAGCAGGTAGTACCATGCCGCCCGGATGAACTTTGCTTCGGCAATCAACGCACTGCGCTGGGCATCGGTAAGACCGGATGCGGTAGCTCCCAGGTCAATAATTCCATTGCAGGTATTGATAGCAGGATACGCCCGTGACCAGATACTTCCGGTAGAACCATCACCGGCATTGAGTGCATTGTTATACACACTAAACGGAGGATTGGTTACCTGCTGTCCATGAGTGAATTCATCGGTACCATATACGGTAATGTTTTTTCCACCCTCGCTTCCATAAAAATTCCGGAAGGTCGCATAAGCGGCCGTGATCCCTGAGTTCAATCCCTGAGCGGTTTTGAAATAATCAGGTGTCAGTGAACGGGGTTGTTCTTCGAGCACATCGTTGCAACTGCTGATGGTGAAGAGTGCAATCACCAGCAAGACTATATTTTTATTCACTATTATTTTCATGACAATTAGTATTTTATGTTAACACCGAAAATAAATGATTTGGTAGGAGGCGTATTGATACCTACCGACGGGCGGTTGCCAAATCCCGGAGTGGAGGTTCCTCCAAAGCCAGTGGGTTCAGGATCTAATCCTCCCTCTTTCACATAATCGCTGAAAAATGCCTTGAATGGATTCTGTGCCTGCAGGTAAAGATTCACTGAAGAGAGTCCTATCTTCTTTAAGGCAGAAGCAGGTATGGTGTAGCCCAGCTGCATACTTCGCACTTTCATGAACGTAGCATCGAAGTACCCCATGGTGGATCCATAATCCGGTGTCTGTGAAGCAAGCCCTGGCTTAGGATATTTGTCCGTTGGATTGGAAGGAGTCCAGTAGTCTACTTTAGGACCACTGGTTCGGCTCTCCAGTGAATTGATCGGATTGGATGCATTTCCCTGGTAGAAGTTGCTCACCAGCATACCTCCTACTTTCCAGAACAGCACAAAGTTGAAATCAAATCCTTTGTAGGCAATCCGGTTCGTCAAACCACCAGTCCAGTCTGGCTGAAGTGACCCCAGGATGACCCGATCATCTGCGTTGATCACCCCGTTGCCGGCATCCGGTTTACCATCACCATCGGTATCTACCGTAAGCTGATCTTTGATTTTTATTTCCCCGGTAGTAAATCCGGGAAGGCCTGTTTCTCCGGTTTGAACAATTCCGATTTTCTCATAGTCGTAGATAACATCAATGGGCTGACCGACAAACCATGCTCTGGATACATCGGAAGCCACCCCTCCATTCAGGAAAGTGATCTCACTTCGGTTGACGGTGAAATTGAAATCGGTCGTCCAGGTAAAACCGGAAGCGCTTTCAATGTTTACAGTAGAAAGCGATAGTTCAATTCCTTTGTTCGCGGTGGATCCCACGTTCTTGGTTACACTGCCTACACCGGAACTTTGTGGTAAGGAAACCGACTGCAGTACATCTTTTGTTTTTTGCTGATAGAACTCTAAGGAACCCATGATGCGGTTGTTGAGTATACCGAAATCAAGACCAATGTTATTGGTGGTGGTGAATTCCCAGGTCAGTTGTGGGTTCGGAGATGAAGTGACCAGGTACCCGAATGCCCCATTCGATCCGTAGTTGTACGGTTCTGCCGTACGTCCATCCAGTCCACCCAATGTTCCTAAGGAAGCGTATGGATTCACCGCCTGATTGGAAGTTGTTCCAATTCCATAGCGGAGCTTCAGGTTAGAGATCACCGACAGGGATTTCATGAACGATTCATTATGCAGGTTCCATGCGACCGCAGCTGCCGGATAGTAAAACCATTTGTTGCCCTTAGCCAACCTTGAAGAGCCGTCCGCACGGGCCGTCAGCGTGGCCGTAAAGCGATCCTGGAATGCATAGTTTACTCTTCCCATGTAGGAGAGCAATCCCCATTTATTGTAGTAGTTGTTGTTCAGTGGTACGGAAGAAGTTCCCAGGCCAAGATTGTAATAGTACATGTAATCGGCAGGCAGCGAAGTGGCGGTAGCCGCACTGCGAAACTCTTCGGATTCCTGAACACTGTATAATCCCGTGAACAACAGTTTATGTTTCTCGGCAAAGGTTTTTTCATACGTCAGCACATTTTCTATCGTGTAGCTCCAGCTGTTGGTATTCTGAACGTCTGCACCATTGGCTCCGCCACTGCGAAACGGGGTATTCGATCCGGAGTAGTTGCCATAGTTGTCCTGGAAAAGGTCAAGACCAACGTTGACTCTATACAAAAGACCTTCCAGGATCTTCACCTCGGCAAATAAGCTGTTGAACGTGCGCAGTCTTCTGCGCTGCTCTTTCCAGGTGTTCTGGTCTTTCACCAGAAGAGGATTGATCCGCTCCGGGCTGGGGCTTCCCAGGGCCGGATAGGTATTGATGGAACCGTCCGCATTGTAAGCATTGTATAACGGGCTGAGGGTAAGCAGTGAAAACATGGTGCTGATACTTTCACCATCCGTGATGTTGAATTGATTTTTTGTACTGAGACCAAGCTTGACTCTGTCGCCAATCTTTTGATCAATCACACCCTGTACGGAATAGCGGCTGAATGCCTGCCCCGGAATGACCGTGGTCTGATTGAAATAGCCTGCCGATACGTTGACTTTTGTTTCGGCTGTTCCGCCCATGGCACCGATCAGGTGATTGGTGATGTAGCCACTCTTGTACATCTCATCCTGCCAGTCTACCTGATTTCCGGCAGCGAGGTTAGCGGCTTCGTCCACGGTAGGCAAGTACAAATTGCCAGCGTCTTTACGCATCTGGTCGTATTCCACGCCATTCATTACTTTATACTTTCCTACCGCTGAGGATACGCCATAGTAGCCGTCATAATACACCTGTGTCTTTCCTTCCTTGCCTCGCTTGGTAGTGACCAGAATGACACCATTGGAACCTCTTGATCCATAAATGGCCGTTGCCGAGGCATCTTTCAGTACATCCAGGGAAGCAATATCACCAGGGTTGATATCATTGATTGTACCGGTGAAAGGGATACCATCGAGCACAATCAACGGATCGTTTGAACCGGTCAGTGAGCGGCTTCCCCGAATACGGATCTGTGTGCTGCCACCGGGGCGGGGAGATAAGTTGGTTACATCTACACCGGCCAACCTACCCTGCAGCGCCTGCGAAAGGTTAGCTACCGGAACATCGCGAATGGCTTCCGTAGACAGACTGGCAATAGCACCGGTAACATCACTTTTCTTCTGAACACCATAACCTACCACCACAATTTCAGACAATGACTGAAGGCTGGTGGTCAGATTGACATTAATGACGGACTGCCCGTTGACGGGAAGCTCTTTTGATTCGTAGCCTATAAAGGAAAATACCAGAATGGCATTGTCACCGGATACTTCCAGGGAATAGTTTCCATCCGCATCACTCGTAGTACCGGTTACGGTACCTTTTACTAAAATGTTTGCTCCGGGCAGACCGGTACCATTTTCATCTGCTACCAGTCCTTTTATACGGGTTTGGGCGTTGGCCGCCAGTGTTCCGAAGATCAGTAGAAGGGTGAAAGCGATTTGGAAGTGCGGATACCTCCTGAGGGGATGAAGTAGTAGAAGTTCTCTTTTCATAGATTTTTGTTTTGTGAATGAATGAACCCTTGACCAAGAAGGATTGGAAAACAGTGGCCTGGCGACCATGACCGGAACTCAGTCGCCTTGCTTGCTGAACCATCCCACTATCGTAGCTGGCCGCTCATTCCGGTAAGAGGAAACAAGTAGCGCAAACGATTCCATAAATGTCCTGTCAGCAGGGGAAATCCTCCATTCAAAAAATGAACATTCTCTATCACTTTTAAAACAATCGATTTTTTGCGCCAATTTGAAGGTTTTATGACCTATTCAGGAGCTTCTTGTATGGAGATCATTGGCCGGATAGCAGAAATGCACTCTCCTTTTCGGAAGGATTGAACATCTCGCGGATACGGTATCCGAAAAGGCTCAGGATTTCGGAGCCAGGTATTCGGAAGGAGCTTTGCCGTATTGGTCTTTGAAGCACTTGGTGAAATACGAAGCAGAGTTGAATCCGGTCTGGAACGCAATTTCAGAAAGGGTGTATTGGTGTGTTTCCATTAATTTCAGTGCCTGCTTGATGCGCACCATGCGAATGAAATCCACAACGGACTTTCCGGTGAGTGCCTTCAGTTTACGGTACACCTGCATGCGGCTTAAATGGAACAGGTCGGCAATGGAATCCACCCCCAGCTGCGGATTCTGGATATGATCGATGACATAATCAATCGCTTTTTGCAGAAAAGCCTGGTCAATCTCATTGCTGGCTACTTTGCCGGGCAGCAGGTAAACTTCCTGGCTAAAGCGGGAGTACAGCTTTTTACGTGAATCTACGATCTGATTGACGTGGGCAATCAGGTAGCGCACACTGAAGGGCTTGGTAATGTACACATCGGCACCGGCGGCGATTCCTTCAATCTGATCTTCTACGGTAGCTTTGGCGGTGAGCAGAATGACCGGGATATGACTTGTCTTGATATTGGATTTGATTTCCTGACACAACTCCATACCGGTTTTACCTGGCATTAAAATGTCGCTTACAATGAGATCAGGACTTCTTTCAATAGCTATCTCCAATCCTTCCCTGCCATCCGTGGCTTCGATCACGTGGAATTGCTGGCTGAGTTCAAGTGCAATGTATTTTCTCAATTCCTCATTGTCTTCTACGATAAGGATTTGCGGCAGGTCTGACTCGGAGTGAATGGTGCCCTCCGCATCGACCGAAGCCTCACAAGCAGGCACTGGCCGGGGTATTTCCGTGGTGGTGATGTAACCGGGAGGCTCGCAGATGTCCTCATCGGCATAGCTCTCCCGGTCGATAGGCAAACGGATAATGAATTTCGTTTCCTGTTCCGGGGTGCTTTCTACGGTAATGCTTCCATGGTGCAATTCAAGAAGGCCTTTGGTGAGTGCCAGGCCGATGCCGGTGCCGGTGTTGGCAATTTTATCGGAAGATTTTGCCTGGTAAAACTTATCGAAGATAAAAGGTAGCTCTTCTGCCGAAATTCCGATCCCGTTGTCAACAATGATGATTTCAAGGTGACGCTCCCTGGAACGGCCCTGGAAAGCGAAAGGGTATTTCGATTGAATGACCACATTGATCTGTCCGTTGTCCAGCGTGAACTTGAACGCATTGGATAGCACATTGACAATTATCTTTTCCAGTTTATCCGGGTCGTACCATCCGTCCAGCGAACTGACCATGGAGTGCACTCCAAAATGGATATTCCTTTTCTGTGCCAGGCTGGTGAAGGCCGATGTGATTTCTTTAACAAAGCGCACCAGCTCACCCTGCTGTATACGCAATTTCAGTTTTGTGCTTTCGAGTTTGTTAAAGTCCATCAGTTCATTAACCAGCCGCATGAGTTTATCTGAACTGGTGCGTATGGTATCCAGTCGCTCCTTTACTGCCGGGGGCAATCCCTGCATGGATATCAAACTTTCTACGGGCATAGCCATGAGGCTTAAGGGTGTCCTGAACTCATGCGATATGTTAGTAAAAAACTGGGTCTTGGATTCGCTTAACTCGTGCTCGCGCTCGTGGGCCAGCCGCTCGAACTCCAGTTGACTTTTGATTTTAATTCGCTCCAGGCGAATCCGGATTAAAAAGAAAATGATCGCTGCCGATACCGCGATATACACGAGCAGCGCCCACCAGGTTTTCCATAGGGCCGGGTGGATAACAATCTCCAGGCGCGCAGGTTGCTCGCTCCAGACACCATCGCTGTTGGATGCCTTTACAAAAAACACATAGTGCCCGGGATCAAGATTGGTATAGGTGGCGCTGTGACCTTCACCGATGCAATTCCAGTCGGTATCAAAACCTTCCAGTTTATAACAGTAGTTATTTCGGGAAGACTGCCCGTAATTCAGTGCTGCAAAATCGAGAACGAACGAATGCTGACTGTTACGTAATTCGATTTTGGTGGTAAGGCTGATGTGTTTTTGCAGGGGCGAATCATCGGTACCAATGGGTACGGATTGATTATTCAATTTCAGATCCGTTAAAAAAATAACCGGTTTTACTGGATTGCTTTTGATACTGTCCGGGTAAAATGAAACCAGTCCATCGTAACTGCCCACGTAGAATTTGCCATCTTTTGCCAGAAGGAGCGCATTGGGATTGAATTCATTGGAGGGCAGGCCATCCTCCTGGGTGTAGTTCTGGAATGAGTGCGTAGCGGGATGATACTTTGACAATCCCCTGCTGCTGCTGAACCATATATTCCCATTTTTATCGGCCACTATTGCTTTCACGGAGTTACTCAGAAATCCATCCTGTTTTCTCATGATCTTAAATGTGCTGCTTTCTGCAGGAAGTATACTCACCCCATTGTCACCTGAGCCAAACCATAAATTCTTCTTGCTGTCTTTGTAGATGGTCTGAATTTCATTGCTGCCAATCCCTGACTGGTTCTCTTTGGTATACCAGGTATAGGTGTAGGAATTCTCCTCCGTGCTTTTCAGTTTATAGAGTCCGAACAAGGAAGCCACCCACAGTGTGTTTGTTTCATCGGTCAGGATAGACGTAATGTAAGCGGTATTGGGAATGTGATTGGGTTGGTTTTCTTCATTAAGGCAAACAAACTTATCCTGTGCGGGGTCCAGGTAGAAAAGCCCGCTGCCTACACTGCCCACCCATAGTTTTTGATTCTTATCCCGATAAAAACAGAACACTTTGTTGTCACCAAATCCGTTTGACTCCATCCTGTAATTTTTCAGTTCGGATGTCCGAAGGTTCAGCCGGTAGATCCCTTTGCCCCATGTTCCTATCCATAAATTTTCATTGCTATCATAGAGCAGCGCATACAGGTGATTGGTTTCTAATTTTTTGTTGAGGGCCTGATCGAACTGTATCTCACGGGTTCGTGCATCAAGTTTAGCGAGTCCTCCACCACCAAGGGCCATCCATATATTGCCGCTTTTATCTTCTGCCAGTGCCTTCACATTATTCCCCAACCAACTTTTCTCAGTCATCCGATTCCCCTGATGGGTCTGAAATTTTTTAGCATTGTTATCAATGAGATAAGCCCCTTTATCATGGGTACCGATCCATGTTATTCCGGTATTATCCACATAGATATTGCGCACTGAATTGGTGGGGAATTGATTGGGATTACTTTCGGCTGCTCCGTAATGAACAATCTCCTGAGAGGATGCCTTCAGGTAATATAAACCTGAATTCTCCCCTCCTGCCCATAAGTTGCCGGAGGCATCGAAGCACAGGGTTAGGATATTTTCAGCCCCCTCCCCGCGAAGTGCCTGTTTTAATTGTATTCGTTTAACCTGGTAGCGGTTGTTCTGAGGAGTGAGCCGGATGATTTCTTTATCAGCTGTACCCAGCCAGATGTTTCCTGACGGGTCGCTGATCACTTGTGTGATTTCCTTTGAGGTGATGCTTTGATCCATTTCCGGCAACGGCAGGGTATGTAGTGCAGGAGTATCAAACAATTTGAGCCCCCCTTTTGTACCTACCCACATACGGTCTTTTATGAGTAGCAAGGTGGTGATATAATTACCCGTGAGCACCTGGTTCTCCTGGCCGATATCCGCATTATGAATGAAGGTGAAAGTCTGGGGATCGTAGATGTTCAGACCGTTTCCATGGGTACCTATCCATATTTTCCCCTGGGGATCAAAGGCCAGTGAAGTGATGTATTTATTGACCAGGTGATTGCGGTTACCTTTCAACAGATCCACATCCAGGAAATTATCTTTCTCCCTGTTATAGATGACTAATCCTTGTGCCGTGCCTATCCATAGTTGCTGATGTGCATCTTCGATGATCGCATTGATCCGGTTGTTCGGAAGGCTGGTGCTGTCACCTGCGGTGTGTTCATACCTGTAAAGCGTGGTTCCATCATAGCGCATCAACCCATTGCTCAGACCGAACCACATGTAGCCTTTACTGTCTTTATATATACACCGAACGAATGCGCTGGAGAGTTGATCGGGTGCCACGGGAACAAAGGTAGGTGGTTGCGATTGGGCAATGAAGAGCGTACTGAACACTAACGCCAGTGTGCAGGTTATTCTGCGGAGCAGGCAAATAAAAAAAGGGGTGTAGCTCATCTTCTCCATACAAGAAACATCAACAGCGATTGGAAGTTACACATTTTACACTGGTAATCTTGCCTGACCATCGACTCACAAACGACAAACCCTTTTTCATTTTTTTTGATTGATGAGTTAGACGTTAACGGATCACTCAATAATTAACCAGCGAGTAAACCTCTCCTCGTTGAGTGGGCACATCGTACAGCCAGGTGATGGCAGGCTTGGCCGCAAGCAGGGATGCACTATCCGCAATGACGGGTGCTGGCAACCGGTCGATAGCGAAAAATGAATTTGAGTTGACACCTGTTGCCAAAACCAGACCGGCGCCATCGTTTAGCTTAAGCGGATGAGGTGAACGTAACCTGAGGTTGCCACCGAGGTTTGATTTGATGACCAGCTTTTCCAGCTTTCCATTTTTCCATTTCATCTCAACAATCTCGAAGCCGCCTTTTGCACGCAACCCGCTGATGCTTCCTTCCGGCCACACATCGGGCAAAGCAGGGAGCAGATGAATTTCATCGTACGCACTCTGCATCAACATCTCGGTAATGCCCGATGTACAACCAAAGTTACCATCGATTTGAAAGGGAGGATGCGCATCAAAAAGATTGTTGTAGGTGCCACCTCCTCCTTCTATGGTACCAACTGGCGTGAGCTGGTCCTGGATCAATTTATACGCATGATTACCATCCAGCAACCGTGCCCACCAGTTTACTTTCCACCCCATGCTCCACCCCGTTGACACATCACCCCGATGCATTAGGGTCGTCTTTGCTGCACGGTATAAATCGGGAGTGCGATAGGCAGAAATCTGATTGGAGGGATATAATCCATACAAATGAGAAACGTGCCGGTGCTTATCGCCGGGGTCATCAATATCTTCGAGCCACTCCTGCAACTGGCCATGCTGCCCGATGTGCATGGGCGGCAGCCGAAGCCGCATGTTTTTTAAGGTATCAATGAATGCGGCATCACGTTTCAGTATTTCCGCAGCTCGGATGGTGTTGCTGAATACATCAAAGACAATCTGATTACTCATGGTAGTCCCTACATCGAGCGATGAACCCTGATGCGCAGCAGGTGCATTTTCCGGTGACATATCCGGATTAACCACCAGCCAATGGTACTTCGGATGTTCGACCAGAAAGTCAACAAAGAAAAGGGCGGCTCCTTTTAATACCGGATAAACGGAGGCGAGGTATTGCTCATCTCCATTGTATAAGTAATGCTCCCACAGGTGCTGACTCGTCCAGCCACCCCCCATTGGCCATGCTCCCCAGAAGGCCGCATCCACTGCACCTGTCGCACGCCAGATGTCGGTGTTATGATGGGCCATCCAGCCCCGTGCTCCATACATCACGCGTGCTGTCTCTTGCCCGGTCTCCGACAACTCCTTTACCATCTGAAGAAAAGGATCGTGCAGCTCAGCGAGGTTTGTTTTTTCTGCTGGCCAGTAGTTCATCTCTGCATTAATATTAATGGTGTACTTACTGTCCCAGGGAGGATTCATTTTATTGTTCCAAAGTCCCTGCAGTGTGATGGGCTGACCACCGGGTTGCGAAGAAGCGATGAGCAGATAGCGGCCGTACTGAAAATACAGGGCAGCAAGATGCGGATCACGCGATGTGCGGAAGTTTTTCAACCGTACATCAATAGGTTGTTGCACTGCATCGGTCACTCCGAGATCAAGCTTCACGCGATTAAAATACTTCTGGTAAGCATCAACATGATCGTTCACCATCTGATCAATTGATTTCGATGCAATTTTATTGAGCTCACTTTCTGCACGCTGATTTTCATCTCCCTCCAGATGGCGGTAATCGGTAAAGTTGGTGGCAATGGAAATACAAATCGTCGCTGCGTTAGCGTGTTGAACGATTAACGTTGAATCATTGGCTAATTGCTTTCCGCCTTCCAGCTTGATGCGTGCTATTCCTTTGAACCGTACTTTTCCTTCTACGGTTTCGTGATCGGATGTCGTAGCAGTCAACGTCAGGTCATTGACAGAAGTTGTTTTGATACTTGCTTTCAGATGTGGCGAGGTAAACGATGCCTGGAAAGAAATGCTCCCTGATTTACTCGCTGTCAATCGTATCACAATAACACGATCAGGAAGGGAAGCAAACACTTCGCGTGTGTAAGTGATGCGGCCTACTTTGTAGGTCGTTTTAGCTACTGCTCTTTCAATGTCGAGTTCGCGGTAGTAATCCGTGTAGTTTTCATGATCATTAAAAGTAAGCAGAAGATTTCCCACCGGTTGAAATTTCTGACCGTGTGATTTTTGGGAGATGATCGTCTTATTGGCAAGTTGCTCTGCTTCCTTTTGTTTGCCATTATAAATGAGCTGCCTTATTTGATCCAATGAAGCCAGTGCCTCCGGATTGTCATTGCGGTTGGGACTGCCACTCCACACGGTATGCTCGTTCAGTTGAATGATCTCCTGCGCAACATTACCATAAATCATGGCGCCAAGTCTTCCGTTTCCAACGGGTAACGCATTCTCCCACGTGTCTCCGGATGGAAGGTTATACCATAGTTTTAGTGCCGGTTTCTTCTGAGCGAAAACAGGAATTGTGAAAATGAACAGCAGATAAAAGAGGCGCTTCATAAGTTAATGATCATTCCATTGCCGACACATCGATGATTAATTCATGCATAGCGTATATCGGTCGCTTTCGTTATTTAAACAACAACTGGCTAAACTCAAACAAATCATGCCGCCACACGGGCCAGGTGTGACCACCCGCATACTCGCTATACGTGTACTTCACTCCCAACTCATCCCATTTCGCCATCATCGCCTGACAGTTGTTGTGAGCAATGTCTTCTTTGCCACCCATCGAGATCCATAATTGCTTCAGGTTGGAATTAATAGTGGCCGCATTCGCCTTCATGTATTCGTAGTGTGGATTGGAAAGCGCAGGATTGTTGGCAAACCAACCCGAACTGAACACTCCAAGATAAGCAAACAGATCCGTGTTTTTTATTCCGGCATATAAGGTCTGCAGCCCGCCCATAGAGAGTCCGGCCAATGCCCTGTTCTTCGAATCAGTCAGTACATGAAAGTTACTTTCCACAAAAGGGATAACGGCTTGCTTCAATTCATTTTCAAAATTCCGCAATGCATTTTCATTGAAACCTGCCATACCACCTGAGCTCATGTTTCCATCCATCATCACAATAAGCATGGGCATCGCTTTGTTACCGGCAATCAGGTTATCCAGTATCAAATCGGTTTTGCCCTGAGTGGCCCACCCGCGCTGATCTTCGCCACCGCCGTGTAAAAGATAAAGCACGGGATATTTCTTATCCGACTGATCATAACCAGGAGGAGCATACACATACATTTCACGCCACTGGTTGGTTACTTTGGAATAATATTTCTTTATGCGGATATCCCCATGTGGCACATTCTTCAACGAATAAAACCCACCCTTGCTATACGGAATTTCAATTCCGCTGGCCATCCGGCCCATGCCGTAAAACGTTTCGCTTGCCGGGTCGGCTACCGCCAAACCATCTATCCATAGCGAGTAATAATGAAAGCCACGACTGATCGAATCTGTGGTCACTGTCCAAAAGCCTGCGGTATCTTTTTTCAGATCGTACTTTTTACCTAAATCGATTTGCACGCGTTGCGCATCCGGTGCTTTGATACGGAATAGTACACGATTGTCCGGCAATACCTGCGGATACCTGGCGGAGCGCACATTGGTAGATGCCGGTGAACCCAGTAGCGTGTATCCGGATAAGGCGGCATTGTTTACCGGTTTAAATAAGAATTGAGAAAACATATACACCCCGTTCTTCCAGACTTTGAAATCGTGACCACCCGGTTCGATGTAGTAGATGTGGGGTACATCATTCTCATAGAGATAATCGTGCGTGCGCTTGCTGAATGAAATAAGACCATCATTATCGCCACAGGAAATCCAAAGCAGTTTCAATTTTTTCCTTGCTTCGGCCGGATCAGGGACTAACTCTTCCGGTGCTTTGGTATTCGGTGCCGATGAAAACCCTCCTACCCAGGCAAACTTATCCAGATTGCCCAATCCAAAATTCAGTGATTGCCCGCCGCCCATCGACAAACCGGCAATGGCACGGTGCTCTCGGTCCGTGTAAGCAGGATAATTCTTTTCGATGTAGGGAATCAAGTCATGGAGCAGGTCTTTCTCAAACGTGGCAAAGGCATCCACTTTTTCTTTATCGAAAACATTTCCAATGGCACGATCATTTTTCATGGCACGGCCATTGGGCATCACCACAATCATGGGCTCTATCTTCTTATCCGCATACAGGTTATTAAGGATTACCTGAGGCGATCCTCCCTTCAGCCACTCTTTTTCATCACCACCAATGCCATGCAACAGGTACAGCACCGGGTATTTTTTCTTTTTCGAAAATCCAGGCGGAGTATAGATGAGCGCTTTCCTCATCACGCCCACTGTTTTTGAATGATAGTGAATGGTGTCAAGTTTTCCCTGCGGAATTTTTTCACGAACAACATCAAATCCCTTTGGCGCTTCTTTATCGGTAACCTGTGCGAATGACGCTATGCTCATCACGACGATCAGACCTGGCAGAAAGATTTTCTTCATTGGTAATTATTTAAAAATCTGTTGAAGTGAATGGGTAAGGAAGAGTCTGCAGTTCATCCAGGTATGACCACCCGAAACAATTAGCGGATCTACTTTTATTTTCTTCTCGTTGAACATCGCTATATTCTGCTTGACACTTTCATAGAGAAAATCGTCGGTACCCACACTAATGGTAAAGCGTTTTAATTGTTTATTCATCACATGGGCATCCGGTGTCCAGTTACCAAAGTTACGTTTAAATTCATCTGTTGCTGTATAGGGTGCATAAGAACATATATAGGCAAACTTATCCGGATGTGTCAGACCGATGTTGAGTGTTTGTCCTCCTCCCACCGAAAATCCCGCAATCGCACGGTGTCGGCTGTCTTTCCTTACCGGAAAATGATTTTCCACGTAAGGGATTACCTCGTTGACCAAATCCGGGGTGAAGTCCGCCATCGCATGAGGACGCACGTTACCATAGGGCATCACGATAATCATTGGTTCAGCCTTACCCTGCGCAATAAGATTATCAGCTATTAAATTAGCTCTTCCTACCTTCGTCCAGGTCTCTTCGGTATCCGAGCCTCCATGAATCAGGTACAGAACGGGATATTTCTTTTTACTCTGATGATCAAAGCCCGGAGGAGTATAGATCAATAGCGACCGCACGCTCTTCAACGTACCTGATGGATAATAATGATAACTCACCTTGCCGTGTGGCACATTTTGTAGTGCATGAATGAGCGGCTTGTCGCCAGGTACATCGAGGATGCTGCGTTTGAATCGTTCGTTGGCAAAAAGATAGGTATTGTTGGGATCTGCGATCTGCACACTATCGATCCAGAACGAATACGGATAAATATCCGGTGATACCGGTGGCACCGTAACGCTCCATACTCCCGCAGTATCGCGCCACATTTTCAACGGAGCTTTAAGAAATTCGCCCGATACAGAAACACGTTGAGCTGTTTTTGAAAAATACCGGAACGTAACACGATGATCAGGATGAACATCCGGAGAGCTGACCGCTGGTCGTCTGGGAGGTTGACCGGATACGATACCCACAGTGAACAACAAGGCAATGATCAGATGGCTTTTCATATCTCAGCGATTAATTTTTAAACACGATTTGTACGGTTTCCGTCACGTAGGTTTTTACGTTCATCCACGTATGACCACCATCCGTTAGTAAACTTTTATACTTCACGTTTTTTGATTTCAGGTACTCCATAAACGCTACGTTTCCCTGATATAGAAAATCGTCCGTGCCTACACTTATCCAAAGCAGGCGCAACTGTTCATTGGTTTTCTTTGCATCCGCACCAATGTGTTTATAGTTTGATTCCATCTCAGCAGGTGAAAGCCCGGCACTGAAAGAACAAATCCATGCAAAAGTATCCATGTTATTAAAGCCCGCGCGTAACGTTTGCCCGCCACCACGGGAAAAGCCGCCAATAGCACGGTTATTTCGATCTGTCAGGGTCCGGTAATTTTTATCGATGTAAGGAATAACCTGATGGATCAGATCACCTTCAAAAAGTTGGGCACGCTTGATGGCATCCTCACCATCGCGCACCATCACATAGGCAGGTTTCGGTTTGCCCGTTTGTTCCGCAATGCGTGCAAGCGGATTTCCATAAGGCATCACCACAATCATCGGGTTAGCTTTTCCCTCTGCAATCAGGTTATCTAAAATCAAATTCACTCGGCCTACTTTAAAGAAAGTCTCTTCGGTATCGGTAGTTCCGCTGATCAGGTAAAAGACCGGATATTTTAGTGAAGGGTTTTTCTCATACCCCGGTGGGGTGTACACCACCAGTGAGCCGGTCGTTTCCTGGATGGACGGATAATATTCATACGTGACCGTACCATGCGGTACATTTTTCATCGCAAACACCAGGGGCTCTTCCCCCGGAACATCTACCATACTTGCCTTAAACCGTTCATTGGGAAAGTAAGCTACGTTGGCAGGATCCATCACGGTAATACCATCCACCTGAAAGCTGTACGGATAGCTATCCGGCTTCACCGGGCCGACCGTCACGCTCCAGAGGCCGGTTGAATCTTTCGTCATACTCACCGGTGCCTTTTCAAACTGAGCACTCAGCTTCACCTCTTTGGCACGTGGTGCCTGGTAACGAAACGTTATTTTTTTATCCTGATGTACTTCGGGCGACACCACCAACGGGCCTCTTGGTGGTTGTGCCTTAACGATTGAGAACGTCAGCAGCAGCAAACACAGGAAGAACCTTGTTATTATAGCTAGTCTTTTCATATTGTTTTTAATCGTTACATTATACCAATGCGTTGATGATAAGCACACCAATGAGGCCAATCACGGAGACCAGGGTTTCCATTACCGTCCATGAACGAAAGGTATCTTTCATGGAAAGGCCGAAATACTCCTTGAATAACCAGAAAGCGGTATCATTGACATGGGAGCAAAATAAACTACCCGCTCCAATGGACAACACCAATAAATTAGGATCGACTGCAGTATGAGCAGTAAACGGATATAAAATTCCCGCAGCAGTAAGACCCGCAATAGTGGCAGAGCCTAATGCAAGTCGCAACCCTGCCGTCACGATCCATGCAAGCACTAAAGGGGGAAGTTGCCACCCACTGAGTACGGATGCCAGTTCCTGGCTCAGACCACTGTCAACCAGTATTTGTTTCAGCATGCCTGCACCACTGATAATAAGCAGAATCATGGCAATGTCTTTTACGGCTTCACCATACACCTTCATAACCTGCGATAGTCTTTTCTTCTGGTGCAGCCCCAATGAATAAGTAGCGATGGCGATCGTCAGTGCCATCGCTACATTCGGCTCGGATAAAAACTGCATTACATTATTAAAAGACGAATCGGGGGCAGCGTCAAGTTTAGTCAGAAGCATTGCAACGGCAATGATGATGACCGGAAGAAGAGAAGAAACAAGGCTATTGATGATGCCTGGCATTTGCTCATCAGGAAGCTCAACGGATTGACAGATCACGGGCACTGATGAGGAAAGGTTCTTTAACGTAGCAGAAAACAGCGGTCCTGCAATCACGATAGCGGGAATAGCGATGATCATCCCATACACGAACGTGGTAACCATGTCGGCCTGGAACTGAGCTACCAGGGCAATGGGTGAAGGGTGCGGGGGCAAAAAACCGTGCATCACTGACAAGGAGGCAAGCATCGGAAGTCCGATATAAACCAATGGAAGCTGGTAACGAAATGCGACAGAGAAAATGATCGGTACCAATAACACAAAGCCGACATTGTAGTAGAGCGGAATGCCAACAATAAATCCCGTCAGGCTCATGGCCCAGACAATGTAATTCCTGCCGAAGATCCGTTGCATCAGGCCGGCAATACGTTGGGCCGCACCGCTGTCGGCTACCAACTTCCCTAACATGGCACCCAATACAATCACAATAGCGATTGATCCCAGGGTATCACCGATTCCCTTACTTATCGATTTGGAAATGGCATGGAATGGAATGCCCAACAGCACACCCGCCACTACCGACACAAACAGAAAAGCAAGAAACGGATTCAGCTTTACCCAACTGATGAGTAACACCAGGCCAATGATGCAGCCGATGAGAATGAAAAAACTCATGCTCACTTAATGCGAATCACGTGTCACTTTCGCTCCTGATTTACCGCGAAGAAAATCAAGGTCTGCCCCCAGATCGGCCTGCTGCACATGGCGCACATAGAGGTTGACATAACCACGGTCGGCAGCAGGTTCGGGTTTCTTCCAGACTTTCCTGCGCTGGTCCAACTCTTCATCCGAAACATGCAAATGAAGTTTCTTTGCCTGCACATCCAGTTCAATAAGGTCTCCGTTTTTTACCAGTGCCAGATTACCACCTATCGCCGATTCCGGTGACACATGCAGTACCACTGTTCCGTAAGCAGTACCACTCATGCGGCCGTCTGAAATGCGTACCATGTCGGTGATGCCTTTATCCAGAAGTTTTTTGGGTAACGTCATGTTGCCTACTTCCGGCATACCGGGATAGCCCACCGGGCCAACGGTCTTCAATACCATCACGCAGGTTTCATCAATGTCAAGATCAGGATCATCCACACGGTTGTGATAATCTTCAATGTCTTCGAAGACTACTGCACGTCCTGTATGCTTCATGAGTGCCGGGGTGGCGGCAGAAGGTTTGATCACGGCACCGTTGGTGGCCAGATTACCTTTCAGTACGGTGATGCCCGCTTCCGATTGGAATGGACGATCATATTCAGCAATTACTTCGGTATTGAAACAGGTATCGCGCCCGACAATATTTTCTCCGTGCGTTTTGCCATTGACTGTCAATGCATCCAGATGAAGCTCTGACTTAAGCTGACTGATGATCACCGGTAAACCTCCGGCATAATAGAAATCTTCCATGAGAAATTTCCCCGAAGGCATCAGGTTGAGCAGCAAAGGAATTTTACTACCCAGTTGATCGAAGTCATCCAGTTTAAGATCTACTCCGATACGTCCTGCTATGGCCGTAAGGTGAATTAAAAAATTCGAAGAGCCACCTATGGCCGCGTTGATCTTAATCGAATTTTCAAACGCTTTACGGGTAAGTATCCGAGACATCCGCAAGTCTTCTTTCACCATCTCTACAATTCTTCGTCCTGATAACTGGGCCATGACTTTTTTACGGGAGTCAACAGCCGGAATAGCAGAAGCACCCGGTAGGGTCAGCCCCAAAGCCTCCACCATACACGCCATGGTCGATGCTGTACCCATCGTCATGCAATGTCCCTGGCTTCTCGACATGCAACTCTCGGCCTGAGCATATTCATCGTAGGTTATTTTACCTTTCTTTAATTCATCCGTCAGTTGCCATACGGCTGTACCCGAACCGATGTCATGTCCTTTGTATTTTCCATTCAGCATGGGACCTCCGGGAACAACCAGCGTTGGCAAGTCAACACTTGCGGCACCCATGACGGTGGAGGGCGTTGTCTTGTCACAACCGGTCAGCAAAACGATACCATCAAGCGGATTACCGCGGATGGATTCTTCCGCATCCATGCTGGCGAGATTGCGGAATAACATGGCCGTGGGTTTAAGTAATGTTTCCCCCAATGACATGATCGGAAACTCCAGCGGGAAACCACCGGCTTCGTAAACACCCCGCTTCACCGACTCTGCCGTATCACGCAGGTGCGCATTGCAGGGGGTGAGTTCGGACCACGTATTGCAGATACCAATAACCGGTCGTCCATCAAAAAGATCTTCGGGTATGCCCTGGTTCTTCATCCAACTCCGGTAGATAAAGCCCATCTTATCTTTCTTGCCAAACCAATCAGAACTTCTGTATTTCATGAGAGCACGTTATAAATTAAATGAATAGATCGTCGTTGAATTTTTTAAATGCGGTCTTTCGTCCACTCCCCGTTGATCAGCCGCCATACGCCAAGTGGGTTTTCATTTTGTAATTCCGGAGGTAACCACGGTGAAGGCATGTCCTGATAGCACACCGGTCGTGTGAAACGATAAATCGCAGCTGTACCCACCGAAGTACTGCGACCATCCGTAGTGGCTGGATAAGGACCTCCATGTACCATGGCATGACACACTTCCACTCCTGTAGGAAATGCATTGATAACAATACGCCCTGCTTTCTGCTCGAGAATAGCAAGTAACTCCGTATACGCTGCCAGATCGTGTTCGGTACCATGTACCGTGGCGGTGAGGTGCCCCTTCAGATTTCGTGCTGCTTCAAGCAACTCATTCTTCGTTTTCATTTCCACTACCACGCTGGCCGGGCCGAAAACTTCTTCGGACAATTCGGGATTGGAATAGAGCGTGTCGCCCTGCGTTTTAAATAAGGCCGGGCTTGCATAATGAGCACCTTCCCCTCGGGCGCCGATTGCCAGCAGTTCGACTTCTTGCCGGGAGGCATGCCGCGCAACGCTGGTTGTATATGATTTAAATATGTTTTCCGTAAGCATTGCCCCACCGGTCGTCTTTTCGAATTCGGTTTTGATCTGAGAAATAAATTCAGATGAGCCGTCACCCTGCTGATGGAATAGCAATCCGGGATTGGTACAAAACTGCCCCACTCCCAACGTCACGGATGCGGAATAGCCTTGTGAAATTCGGGCCGCGTTCAGCTTCATCGCTTCAGGCAATACAAACACCGGATTGGAGCTGCCCATCTCCGCATACACCGGGATAGGTTCTTCCCGTTGTGCCGCGATATCAAACAAGGCTTTACCTGCCTGGAAAGATCCGGTTAACCCAACAGCTTTCATATGTTTGTTCTTTACGAGTTGGGTGCCGATAACCGAACCATCACCATGTAACATCGAAAATACACCATCGGGCATGTAGGTAGATTGAGCGGCACGTTGAATGGCTTTGCCGACCAGCTCTCCGGTAGCAGGATGTGCAGAATGTACTTTCACAATTACCGGGCAACCGGCAGCCAATGCCGAGGCCGTATCGCCACCGGCCACGGAAAAGGCCAATGGAAAATTGCTCGCTCCAAAAACCACCACGGGCCCAACGCCTGTGTGAAGGGAACGAATATCCGGCTTAGGAACAGGGACACGTCCGGGTTCAGCTGTTTCAATACGGGCATCCCGCCATGAACCTTCACGCAATACCCGGGCAAAGAGCCGCAGCTGATTTATCGTACGGCCTCGTTCTCCTTCGATGCGCGCCTTCGGCAGTGCGGTCTCACGGCAACACACTTCGATCAAAGCATCACCCAGAAGAAAAATTTCCTGTGCAATGGCATCGAGGAACATGGCTTTATCATTACCTGACTTTTTCCGGTACACCTGAAATGCGCTTGCTGCTTTTTCACAGGCAAGATCTGCCTCGCGTACAGTTGCTTTTACGAAACTATATTCAAGCGGAACACCCAGAGCGGGGTTATACGAATGAAAGCGATCGGTGCCTTCAGCCGTCAGGCTGAAACCGATGATCTGCTTTCCATCAATCTTTATCATACGTTAAAAATTTAGGCAACCGTATTTTCCAAAGTGCCAATGTGTTCGATGGTAATGGTGATGACATCGCCTGATTGCAGTGTAAACTGATCGGGCGGAACAATGCCTGTTCCTGTCATCAGGTACGTTCCGTGAGGGAATGTCACTTCACGAAAAAGATACTCCGCCAGTTCACTATGCTTTCTGCGCATCCGGTTAATGGAGATCGCATTGGAAAATGCCATGGTTCCCTTCCGTTTGATTGAAATAGTGATTACCGTATCCGGATGAATCGGTGCTTCCGGCACATACAGACACGGGCCGATCGCAGTTGCTCCATCATAGGATTTTGCCTGAGGCAGATACAAGGGATTCTCTCCTTCAATGTCGCGTGACGACATATCATTTCCGATCGTGTATCCTTCAATCGAACCGGAAGAACAGATAAACAAGGTTAATTCCGGTTCAGGCACGTTCCATAAGGAGTCTCTTCGAATACGTACATTACTATCCGGACCCACTACACGATAAGCAGGCGCTTTGAAGAACAGCTCCGGACGTGGGGCCTCATACACCCGTGCATAAAAATCTCCTCCTCCTGCATCTTTTGATTCTTCCATACGCGCTTCACGACTGCGCATGT
>JAHEZH010000248.1 GCA_023251155.1 Flammeovirgaceae bacterium
GTAAAAGTGAGAACATTGTAGGAGTGATCGAAGGCACTGATGCTCAGATGAAAGAGGAATACGTAGTGCATACTGCGCATCTCGATCATGTGGGCATAGGCACACCGGTAAAAGGCGATTCGATTTATAATGGAGCCCATGATAATGCTTCAGGTGTGGCATGCCTGATTGAAATTGCCAAGCTTTATACCAAAGCCAAACTGAAGCGTTCGGTATTAATGGTATTGGTAACTTCAGAAGAAAAAGGATTATTAGGCTCCGGGTATTTTGCTTCCCATCCTACTGTTCCAAAAGATAAAATAGTAGCCGATATCAATACCGATATGCCAACATTGATCGCTCCCCTGTTGTCTATCGAGCCGTTAGGTGCGGTGCACTCGTCATTGATGAATGAAGTTAAGAAGGCAGCTGATTATTTGCACCTCGATGTAATGGAAGATCACATGCCTGAACAAGTTCGCTTTGTGCGTAGCGATCAATATAGTTTTATTCGTCAGGGTATTCCGGCTTTGCATGTGAAATATGGCTTAAAGACAGACGATCCGGCCATCGATCTTCGTAAGAAAATTGATGAATGGACCGAAGCACATTACCACAAACCATCTGACGAATTCGCGGATGCTGCTTTTAATTTTGATGCAGCCGTTACCTACGTCAAACTGAACTTCCTCATAGGGTGGCAGGTGGCCAACACATTGAAACGACCGGCTTGGAATAAAGGTGATTTCTTTGGAGATACGTTTGGAAAAAAATAGAGACTTCAGCTGACCGTATTTTGTCGATTTTCAATTTGTCTATTGTCAACGGATTACTCCTGATCCATCTGCCAGATACCGTAGGCGGATTGAAGTTCCATCAGTGCTTTTTTATTGCTCTGGGCTTTCGCCAGATCGATGCCTTTAAGGAATAACACCTCCGCCTGGTGTTGATCTCCTGTTTCCATCATGAAATGCGCAGCAGCATAATAAGTAGGCAAATAATCGGGATGCTGTTGAGTAAGTTGTTCAAAAGTTGTCCTGGCCTGAATGGTATCCGACTTCTGATATTCCAGCGCTAAAGCATACAGCGTAAAGGGATCATTGGGATCTTCTTCCAGAAATTGCAACAGCTGATTTATTCTGTCTGGCATACTATCTATTAATGAATTCAAATAACCGATAAAAAGTGCACACTAAATACCGTTCCAGCAGGGAAATTTGTTTCGATTTTGGCGTTCGCAATAGCGGAATTATTATCTTGCTGACCATTTACTGAATGAATTGATTAACGCTTTGACTATGAAGATTTTAGTTTGCATTACCAACGTACCCGATACCACTTCGAAGATTCATTTCACGGATAATAACACCAGGTTTGACACTACTGGTGTTCAGTTCATTATCGGGCCTTATGATGATTATGCTTTAGCAAGAGCCATTGAACTGAAAGAAACGTCAGGTGCTACAGTAACGGTGTTGAATGTGGGGCTTGCCGATACGGAGCCAACTATCCGTAAAGCGTTAGCCATTGGCGCGGATGATGCGATCCGTGTGAACGCTGAACCAACGGATTCATTTTATGTAGCGAGCCAGATTGCAGAACAGGCAAAAGGATTTGACCTGGTATTGATGGGCCGCGAGTCGATTGATTTCAATGGGGGCGTGGTACATGCCATGGTAGGTGAGTTGTTAGGACTTCCTTCTTTCTCACCGGTAATGAAGTTAGAGATTGAAGGCACCAAGGTGAAAATGTCGCGCGAGATAGAAGGAGGGAAGGAAACACTGGAAGCCAGCCTTCCATTGATTGCCGGCTGCCAGGAGCCGATTGCCGAATGGAAGATCCCCAACATGCGTGGTATCATGAGTGCCAGAACCAAACCATTGAAAGTGGTAGAACCCGTAGCGGTGAATGGATCAGTGAAACTTCAGAAGTTTGAACTGCCGGCACCGAAAGGCGCGGTGAGGATGATCTCTGCGGATAATGTAGCCGAACTGGTTACTCTTTTAAAATCAGAAGCGAAAGTATTGTAATCGTATAACTATAAACGTTGACAGGTGCATAGCACCTTCAGGACAAAACATATGGCAGCAACATTAGTATTCGTAGAAAGCGCAGAAGGAAAAATAAGATCTACTTCACTGGAGGCAGTGGCGTATGCCCATGCATTGGGTAATGGTGTCACTGCGGTGGCTTTAGGAACCGTGGATCAGCCGGAGCTGGAATCATTGGCAAAATACGGAGCACAGAAAGTGCTTCATGCTTCTGATGCACGTTTAGACCAGGGAATCGTACAGGCGTATTCATCCGTTATTCTAAAAGCCATGCAGGATGAAAATGCAGATGTGCTGGTACTAGCTAACTCTTCCCTGGGCACACCTATCGCGGCAAAAGTAGCGGTCAAATCAGGAGCAAGTCTTGCTTCAAACGTAGTGGAGCTTCCTTCCACCGCTAATGGAACATTTACCGTAAAAAGGAGTATTTATACCGGAAAAGCCTTTTCTGTAGTTGAGTTAACTTCTGTGAAGAAGGTTATCGCGATTAAAAAGAATGCCGCAGAGTTAAAAGAGGTGGGGGGCAGCGCGCAGGTGGTTCCGTTCACTCCGGCATTGACCGATGCGGATTTCAATGCAACGATTACCTCTACAGAGAAAGCAACTGGCGAAGTATTGCTTCCGGAAGCAAACATCGTAGTATCGGGTGGCCGTGGAATGAAAGGACCGGAACACTGGGGAATACTGGAGGAACTGGCGAAGACACTTCATGCCGCTACCGGATGCAGCAAGCCCGTATCCGACATGGGATGGAGACCTCACCATGAACACGTAGGGCAGACCGGTGTGAAGGTGGCACCACAATTATATATCGCTATTGGTATTTCGGGTGCTATTCAACACCTGGCAGGTGTCAATTCATCCAAGTGCATTGTGGTGATTAACAAAGATGCCGATGCTCCTTTCTTCAAAGCAGCTGACTACGGCATTGTAGGCGATGCATTTGATGTTTTACCGAAACTAACGGCTGCCATTAAGGCGGCTAAATAAATATTACTAATTTGATTCGGTATCGGCATTTTTTTCTAATATCGTAGTTTGGAACAGAGAGATTTTATCGCGTGGCGCAACAGAAAAAGATCAAATTAGAAATACTCGGATTGTCTTCCAGTCAGTCGCAAACGGGTTCATTTGCCTTAGTATTAGGTGAAACAGAAGGTAATCGAAGACTTCCCATTATCATTGGTATGTTCGAGGCGCAAGCCATTGCCATTGAGATTGAGAAAATCATTCCCAACCGGCCAATGACGCATGATTTATTCAAGTCATTTGCCAGCTCCTTTCATTTTCATGTGGAAGAGATTGTGATCTCTGACCTGAAAGAGGGTGTATTCTTTGCCAAAGTAGTATGCACCGATGGATTGAAGAAAAGCGAGATTGATGCTCGTCCTTCGGATGCCATTGCAATCGGGCTCCGTTTCGATGCGCCTATCTATACCTATGAAACCATACTTGCGGAAGCCGGTATTGTATTGACGGACGAAGAGGAGGAGGAAGAAAAAGCAGAGACCAAACCAGAGTCGAAACCGAAGGTGAAGAAAGATACTGCCAAGAAAACGGTAGATGATTATAAGAACTACGCGATCGAAAAGCTCAATGACTTGCTCAAAGATGCGATCGATAAAGAAGACTATGAGCGGGCAGCCAAGATCAGGGACGAGCTCAGCAAAAGAAACTAACCGGCAGGGCCTTTTCACCAGGGGCCCTGTTTTGTTTTCCCTACCTACATCAACCGATTTCTAAGCTAACCAAAACCTTCCCTTCCATGAGTATCAAGCTGCGCCTTATTCTGATGAATTTTCTTGAATTTTTCATCTGGGGATCGTGGCTCATATCCTTGGGCGGATACATGATTGTCACCCTTGGATTCACCGGTACACAGGTAGGAAGTATTTATGCCACGATGGGGGTCGCTTCATTGTTCATGCCTGCGTTGCTGGGTATTGTGGCTGACCGATGGGTGAATGCCGAACGCGTTCTCGGACTTTGTCATCTCACCGGTGCTGCGCTTTTATTCTGGGCTTCTTCGGTGACGGATTATAATACCATGTACATGATTATGTTGCTCAATGCCATGGTGTTTATGCCAACCATCGCTTTGAATAATACCGTTTCCTATGCCGTGCTGAAGAAAGAGAAAATCGATGTGGTCAAAGTATTTCCTCCTATACGGGTGTGGGGAACCGTAGGCTTTGTTGTAGCGATGTGGGTGGTGGATTTATGTCACTGGAACCTGAGTGCTTCTCAGCTGTATGTGAGCGCCCTCTCTTCATTAGTGCTCGGCTTATACGCCTTCACAATGCCTGCTTGTCGTCCTACCAAATCAGGTAAGCAACGTACGCTGGTATCTTCATTGGGGCTGGATGCGTTCGTTCTCTTTAAACGCAATCGCATGATTGTATTCTTCACGTTCGCCATGCTATTGGGAGCGGCACTACAAATCACCAACACATTTGGCAGTACTTTCCTGGATGACTTCAAGGTGAACTTTGCTGATTCATTTGGTGTAAAGCATCCTAACCTGTTGCTTTCAGTATCGCAGATATCAGAAACGCTTTTCATCCTTACTATTCCGTTCTTCCTGCAGCGCTTCGGCATCAAGAAGGTGATGATCATCAGTATTTTCGCCTGGGTGCTTCGCTTTGGATTGTTTGCCATTGGTGATCCCGGAAGCGGACTTCCGTTGCTGGTATTGTCCATGATTATCTATGGTATGGCATTCGACTTCTTTAATATCTCCGGCTCTTTGTTTGTAGAGCGCGAAGCCGATGTGAGTATCATGGCCAGTGCACAAGGCTTGTTTATGCTCATGACCAATGGTATCGGTGCTTTCGTGGGAGGAACCATCAGCGGATGGGTAGTGGATTACTTTACCGTAGATGGCGTGCGCAACTGGCAGAGTATCTGGTTTGCCTTTGCTGGATACGCATTGATACTCGGGCTAGTGTTTCCGTTTGTGTTTAATTACAACCATGATGAGAGCAAACCAGTTGAGGTTGCCGCTCATTAAAATCTTCGCTTTTGCAGATGAGTACCACTGATGGTGTATATGCTACCGCCATAAGCGTTACAGATTACTATCCATTTGGTTTAGAGATGGGGGAAGAACCTTCAAAATCTGCGCTCACGCGTGGCATGGGTAGAGGTGATCGATCATAGGCGGATGTTTTGAAATAGGATCTCAACTTATTAAAGATGGTTCTGTTACTAATTAGAAGGCCGTTGGAGGAGCAGCCGCTGCACACCTGAAAAGGCAAGAGAGTACAAGAAAAAAACTGAACCGTTTTTTCTCCGGCGCAGATAATCACAACAACTCCAACACCTTATCCACTACCTGCTTGCAGGTGATCAGGTAACGATGATGATTAGGAAAGCGCTTCGCATTGAAGATGATCCGGCCTGCATTGATACCACTGTAATCACCATTGTTCCATACGTTGTCAACCCGTCTTCCGGGTGAAGTACCTATGATGTTTCGGAATGGATAATTCTTCAACCGTCCCGCCACACCATGGAGGACCAGTTCCTGCACATCGTGATACTCAAAGTCGATGGGAAGCGCAGGGGGTAGGATCTCGCATTTGCCATAGTTGCCCAGACCGCGATACAATTTTATGGCGTCCCTGTTTCCCCGGCCAACGAACTTCTTGGTGCTGGAGTAAAGCAGGTAGTCGTATTTGTCGTGAAAGATGTGAACCTGACCATGCGCCAGATCCTTAAGTCTGGTGTATTCATAGTGATAGTCGGTACCGTCTTTATCCTGAAAATAGTTTCTGAGAAACGCTCCTCCCTGTTGCACCGCCAGGTGTGTCACATCGGGTGCCATCAGGAAAATGTTCTTGAAGATGTTACGGGGTAGTGCTTTCGCCTGATCGGGATTGAGCATGCCATTGAGTAACTGATGACCAAAGGAGTGAACCATGAGATTCAGATCGATCCCTTCCGTTGCCAACTCATCGGATAGTGTTTTCAGTACATCCAACAAACCATTGGTGGTGAACTGTTGCCCTGCTCGTATGGAGCGATCGTCTACTGTTTTACGCGAGGGGCCGCCCTGACCGGGCCAGGTCAGGAACAAGACTTTGGCAATCTTGTTCTGCGGCAGCGTCAGGTAGTTTTGTACAAACTGAGAAAGTAAATCCAGCTTCAGTGATGAGAGCAGCTGGTACCCGTGAATGTAAATCAGCACCTGATTACGAACAGGGTTGTTCAGTTTTTTTACGGACTGAATCACCCCCTGCGCAAACGGCCCGGGAAGCAACGTGTTTACACGGATACTTTCTGAAGCTACCGGTAACCGGATAGGGGCAAAGCTTAAATTAACAGGAGCTTTTTTTGATGCCATGTCGGGCCTTCCATCCGGAAGTACTTCGCGGTAACAGAGCAGGAAGTGTTCTTTGTCATTATCCGTTAAGGAAGTGCAGTCTGCTTCTACATCGACACCGCC
>JAHEZH010000249.1:0-508 GCA_023251155.1 Flammeovirgaceae bacterium
ACTGCGTACTGAAAATGGAATAGAATACGGTGATCTTCCCAAGTTCGTGGATTACAACTATGCAGCCAATGTAGCACGCATCAACCTGGCTACGCTGGCTTCATTAGCGAAAGCACCCAACCGGCCGGAGAATGTAAAGATGAAAGTGAACCTGGATAACATCACTTACCTGTCATGGGACGCTCCCAAGTCCGGACCTAAACCAAAAGGATATTATGTTTTGATACGTGAAACCTATCAGCCTTTCTGGGAGAAGAAGGTTTATGTAACCGATTTGAAAGCAGAACTTCCCTTATCCAAAGACAACTACTTCTTTGCGGTGCAGGCTGTTGGTGAAAAAGAACACGTGAGCCAGGCCGTCATGCCAGCGCCATTGAGATAGTATTGAGTGTTGATTACTAAGGCTGTTCCATCAGCTATACGTGGGTACGTTTGCATTATTGCTTTACAAACCGAACAGCATCCAGGGTTGTACTTCCGTCATTGATACGAAGACGATAAACACCCG
>JAHEZH010000249.1:518-6472 GCA_023251155.1 Flammeovirgaceae bacterium
CAAGTCGCGGATATCAATACCTAGCTTACCGGGAAACATTTCGGTTACCTGAAAACTCAGTGCGCTTCTTCCTCCATTCAGATCATCTACAATTACGCGGTACTGCTCTCTTACATTACTAAAGAAAAGGTAATCCGTAGTGGGATTGGGATACGTCTCTATCGACTCATTCGTATTTTTAACAGCGACTACTTTAAGAAGAGACATCGTTCCATCATAGTCTACCTGCGTAAGACGATAGTAGCCCGTGCCTCCTATTGGCTCATGATCTGTAAATTCATAATCAATAACCGTTTCGGAATGACCTGCTCCCTGTTCCTCCGCTATGGTTTTAAATTCTATCCCATCTGCTGATCGTTCAATCAGAAAACGGTCACTATTCAACTCAGAGGCTGTTTGCCATGAAAGCACCACGCGATTGTTTTCCAGCGTGCCATTAAAGAAAACCAACTTTACAGGAAGTGCCCCCATCATGGAATTGACCCATGTGTTTAAAGCTGGATCGGTACTCACCAAAGCAGCTTGTGTACTAAAGGGAGAAGCGAGAAAACCGGAGTTCGTTCCATAAACATACGAAGGGCCAAAAAAAGCATTTCCGGCACCCAGCAAATTGGTAGTAGCATAGTTACCTGTTACCACCATTTTACCTGTGCCCGAAGTTGTGTTGACCCCACCATTGTTTGAAAAATTTCCGATCACCGCGATTACACCATTATTCGTAAGCGAAGAAAATGAACCGAGATTGAAATTACCCATAACAACAAGTGTATCTCCGGCATTGATCACCATATTGGTCCACGAAAGAAAAGTACCCGATAATACAAAATTATTAACGGCCTTAATGGTTCCGTTGATGGCCGCATCGGAGTTAAGCGTAAGCGTGCCCCCCGATAAAGTGCCGGGTACGACACCACCTACCCAGGAAGATCCCTGGTTCCAGAAACCGGTCTTCTCATCTTTAGATACCTGGGCCTGAGCTGCAAAACAGATCAACATTACGGCTAAAACAAACAATCGATTCTTCATGACACGTTTTTTTTGGGTTTTAATGCTTCCGAAAGAAAAGTTATTGAATTGAGCCCGCGTGTGGTTAAAAATCAGACCAACGTAGCAGGCAAGGCTTTTTTCAAGCCAAATTCGAAGGTTGTACCCCTGAATTATCGATGAGTGAAAACGGCAGTCCGGCGAATGAACAGGAGATAAATAGGCTACCGAAAAATGCCAAACCTGTATTTGTCTCTATTTTTAAGCTTTGATTTACCTTTAAAATCAGTAGACCATGAAGTCTTTCTTAACGTATCGTTTTTGCCTCTTCCTTATTTTAATTCCTGCCCTTGTATTCTCCCAGTCACCACCCTCATTTAAAATAATTCCTCTTGGAGTGAAGGGGGGGATTGATGAAAGTAACTTATCCTCTTATGCATTGGCCGTGGAGGGCACGGAAGAATACGTTTGCCTTGATGCAGGAACGCTTCATTATGGTATTCAAAAAGCAATTGCAGCCGGAATATGGAAAGGCGATGCCACTGAACTGTTAAAAAGTAAAGTCAAAGGCTACCTGATCTCACATGGTCACCTGGACCACTTATCCGGACTGGTCACGAACTCGCCCGATGATTCGGCCAAGCCCATCTACGCCATGGCACCGTGTATCGAGGTATTGAAAGAAAAATATTTCAGCTGGAAGAGCTGGGCCAATTTTGCCAATGAAGGTGAAAAGCCTGCTTTAGGAAAATATCACTACGTGGTATTGCAGCAGGCCACTGCACTTCCATTGGAACAAACGTCCATGAGTGTGATTGCATTTACATTAAGTCATTCCAATCCCTATCAAAGCACTGCCTTTCTCATCCGCCACCAGGAAGAGTATGTACTGTACCTGGGCGATACCGGTGCGGATGAAATTGAAAAAGCAAACAACCTGCGTATGCTTTGGCAGGAAGTGAGTCCGCTCATTACAACCAAAAAGCTAAAAGGAATCTTCATTGAGGTCTCCTTTTCCAATGAGCAACCTAATCAATCTTTATTCGGACACCTCACTCCTCGTTTGTTGATGAATGAAATGAACGTATTGAGTGAATTCACCGGAGAAGAAGCATTGAAAGGATTTCCCATCCTGATTACCCACATGAAACCCGCCGGTAACCGTGAGGCCGTCATAAAAAAACAGCTGTCTGAATCCAATCAACTGGGATTGAAATTGATTTTTCCGGAGCAGGCTAAGTTGATCAAGCTTTAAATGAAATGGGCACATAACATAAAAAGTCAGCGAAAATCACTGACCTTTTATGCTATCATAAAAACCGGTACTTGTTAAAACAGATCGCCCTGAAATCCACGATTAGGCGATGATGACATCGACTTCACACGAACCGTGCGCCTGGATTTACTACGGGTAGTAGGTGCGCTGATTTCTGCTTCCATTTGCGTGATGGAGTTTTCTTTCAACCCAAAAACAACTTGCCGGCAGTTTTCACTTCCGCACTGGCAGGCAAATGATTCCATGCTTTCGTTCAGGAATTGCGCATAGTCGAGCGTAAGCTCCTCACCTTCGGCTATGTCTCTGCTGGCAACTACGTTCAATCCCATATATAAGGTGTTGGCATTACAGCTATGGTTTTGAGGTGCCCAGTTTACCGGGTTCTCATCCCACAGAATATACACTTCCTTACTGATTGGATAGGCGTAGTGCTTGAAATCGGTCTTCTGGCGTTCGTTCCAGTTTTCTTCCACAAAGCGTCTGGATACAATGCGCTGTGACATGGTTTCACCGTGAAAGATGACCTCTCCTTTTTTCAAATCGCGGTTAGCAAAAATACCATAACCACTTACCGGGCTGCCTTTGAGGCGGAATTTCTTTTGCTTGGCTTTGTGGCGGGCTATGCCTTCGGCAATGATGTGACGCAAGAACCCGCTCTTACCTCCATCATCATAATTCAGAATATGATCGGCCGAGCCCTGGAAGCTATCTTCATAAAAAGCAGAGCAGGTAAAATTGATCTCCAGGAAATAAATTTCATTGGTATCGTCCATCCGGAAATCCAGGCGAGCATACCCAACTCCACCAAAGGCTGTGAAAATGCGATTGGTTGCTGATTCCAATAGTTTCTTGAACTCGGGATTCGTACACGGCACGTTTGATTCCGGGTGCAGTTCTGAAGTTTTCAGTGCATAGGTCTTGAATTGTCTGCCTTTCGGGAAAATATATTCTACGGGCTGATACACCTTGCAGGATTCACCATCTTTATTGGCCGCTACCAATACGGTGAACTCTCTTCCGGCAATGTATTGCTCTACCAATATCTCTTTGTATTCTTCCAGCAGGCTGCTCATCTTCAGGCTGAGCTCCGAAGCATTGTGTACTAACGAAAGTTCATCGATACCCAGACTGTCTCCCGCTTTGGATGGCTTGATAAACATGGGGAAGGTTAGCTTCTGAAGTACTTCATCCAGCTGTTCCATGGAAGTAACATCTACTGAAGCAGGTGAATTAACCCCGGCACAATAGGCGACATACTTCATCAATGGCTTTGGCGGATCGTATAAAACGGCATTAGGGCCTGTATAAGGCAGGTTGAGCAGATCCAGTGTGTGAATCACATCAATGGAAGGAACTTCCCATTCCAGGTATCCCTCACAGAGATTGACAAAGCAATCGTACCCTTCTTTACTTAAGCGTTGCAGCTGTTGGTACGTGGTGAGCTTGTTCAGAAAGACATGATCGACCTTCATGTCGGGAAGCAAGCTGCTTAGATTTCGTTGGGGATCGTAGTTTTTGTAATCCACATTGGTAGTGGAATAGTCGGGTTGAAGTACACAAATCTTCATCTACTTTTTGCTTTATAACGCATCAATGAATCCTCTATAATCTCAATTATTAAATAAGTAAAAGATTTTTTCGCAAATCGCAAAATTGCTCCGATAGAAGTATAGTTTTCATCCTCGCTCAACCCACATTGAGCATTCACTTCCAACACGTAAAGCTGACCACTTTGCTTATCCATGCGAATATCCAATCGACCATAACCCATACCTCCTACGGCCTTGAATGCTTCCGTACTGATTTGCTCAAGCTGTTGAATTAATTCATTTTCAGGTTGATAATAATCATAGAAGTTTCCCTGATCGGGTAATGGACTTTCTTTATCATAGGTTTCCCATAGCCTGTCGAAGGATAAGAACTGTTCTTTCTCACTCAATGACTGATGAAACACACGTTCTACCGGAGGATAGACATGGATCTGCTCCGGATGGGTGGAAGAGCCAACAATCAAGGTGGTAAACTCTCTTCCTTTGATGAACTCTTCTACAAAGAGGCCTCCGGTATCCAGCTTCCATCCCCGATAGCCGGCTTTCATTTCGCTCAGGATCGAGGTGAACTCTTGTTCATTGGTCACTACGTTTTTCACGCTTAGTCCAAGGCTTCCGGCAGAAACTGCAGGTTTTACAATCAATGTAGTACCGATCTTATCAAATACGTCTTTGATGTTCGCTTCTTCATAGCCGATCACTTTCCATGCAGGCGTAGCCACCCCATGCTGATCAAAGGCTTCCTTCATCGGAATCTTGGAAGTAGTGATGTGATAAAAGAAGTCATTAGAACCAGTATAAATAAGGTCATGCTTCTCTAATGCATGAATAACGGATACGCCAGGTATCGCATTGGCTTCATCACCATCGCATAAATTGATAACAATACTGGTTTTGGAAGTAGTGTAGTTCTTAATCGAGGCGACCACCTCTTCGATTCTGTTAAATGTAACGTTCACCCATTTCCATTCACAGCCTATCTCGGTGAATACTTTATCGTATTCGGCTATACTTTGTGTGTAATCGTAATAGTATTGAAGGTTGGGGTCTTCGGTTTCTAAGAAAGGAGCAATGACCCAGATCAGGTACTTATCTTTGTGTTCAATAAAGGTCATTCTACAGCCCGAATTGTTTCATTGTTTAGGCGTGATGAGGGTGAGTCATCCAATTCGTCCGAAAAATAGAAAAATTAATTTATGATTTATACTTATTGAGCCTATAAGTATAAGAACATCAGCATAAAAGCGATTAAAGTTTCACTTTATAAGATGAGCTGCAAACCCGGCAAAGATCTATACTACTATTCTGCTATTCGTATCGCTTATCCAACTTACCTGCCGGTTCTGTTTGGTAACGGACGGGCAAAAGAACAAAGGCACTTCGTATCTTCCGTTGCGGGCACCCGTTATAAGTTGATGTGAAGCAAACACGGGCATGAACTCCGCGATCCAACTTTCATGAACGTTGGTCGCTGTAGGTCGTATCTATCCCAGTTTCTTTATGAGCAGCCTCCCAACCCCGTCAAGGCTTATGCCTTCCTCCTCCCATCATTAAAACCAAATGGATGCCAAGAAAGCGAACAGCTGGATGATGGGACTTTATGAGGCCGGAAGCACAACAGTGAACAGGGTTCCCTTCCCGTACTCGGAAGTCAAACGTACCGCGCCACCCAGTTTACTGATCGATTCCTTTACCAGGTATAAACCCAAACCCGAACCGGTCGATCGGGCAGTAGCACGATAAAACATCGAGAAGATCTTCTCCTGGTGAATTTTATCAATGCCTTCCCCATTGTCTTCTATTGAAATCGTTACTTCACGATCGGTCTTTACCGCCCTAATGGTGATGTACGGGTTTTCTTTGGTGAGATCGCTGTATTTATACGCATTCGAGATCAGGTTATTCAATATAATGCCTATGCGCATCGGGTCGGTAACCATGCTCAAATCATCGGCCACGTCAACCGTTATCTTTATGCGGCTCGCTCCTTCCAGGTATTGTACATCGGTGAGTACCCGGTTAATCTGTTCGCGCAGGTGAATGGATTTATGTTCTACCTCCAGCTTGGCATTTTTGGAGTATTGCATAATCTCATTGAGTATGCTTTCCAGCTTAAACAAGCGCTCCCGCATCATTTGATGGTA
>JAHEZH010000250.1 GCA_023251155.1 Flammeovirgaceae bacterium
CGATCCTCTTTCCGGTCGTCACCATCATCATCATGGAGGTGTTCATCTCCAAGATGCGCAAGCTGAAAGGTATACGCAAAATGATTTTGATTGAAGAGGCCTGGAAAGCGATTGCCAAAGAAGGAATGGCAGAGTACATCAAGTACTTATTCAAAACAGTTCGGAAGTTTTATGGTGAAGCGATTGTCGTGACACAGGAAGTAGAAGACATTATCAGTTCACCCATTGTCAAGCAAGCCATCATCAACAACTCCGATTGCAAGATCCTGCTCGACCAGAGCAAATATCAAAACAAGTTTGATCAGATTCAGGAATTGTTGGGACTTACCGAGAAAGAAAAAGCACTTGTCCTCTCTATCAACAAAAGCAATGATCCATCACGCAAGTACAAAGAAGTATTCATCAGCCTGGGTGGAGTGCTCTCAAAAGTGTATGCAACAGAAGTCTCGCTGGAAGAATACCTGGCCTACACCACCGAAGAATCGGAGAAGATGAAGGTGCAAGCCTACACGAAGAAATGGGGCGACATCCGCAAAGGAATTGCCGCACTCGCTAACGACATCCGCATGGGCAACATAGCTTAAAATCAAAACACGTCAGTCATGAAGAAGATATTCTTAATAGTTTTTCTAACCACGGTTTGCCTGACAACAACACCTACACCGGAAGCGCAGGCTGCCATACCGATTGCCAAGATCATCAAGGAAGCAGTCAAAAAAGTAATCAAGGCTGTTGACCTGATGATTCAACGCTTGCAGAACAAAACCATCTGGCTTCAGAATGCACAAAAGGTACTCGAGAACAAACTCTCTGAACTCAAACTCACCGAGATCGCGCAGTGGACAGAGAAGCATCGTAAGCTCTACCAGGAGTACTACGATGAATTGTGGAAAGTAAAAAATACACTGGCTGCCTATCAGCGCATCCGGCAAATTATGGATAAACAGATTCGTATCGTGGATGAATACAAACGTGCATGGAACCTGGTGCGACAAGACAAACACTTTACAGAAAGTGAAATCGACTACATGTACCGGGTGTATAAAGGTATTCTGAATGAAAGTGTGCGAAACCTCGATCAGATACTACTGGTCATTAATTCCTTCAAAACACAAATGACCGATGCGCAGCGACTGGCGATCATCACGCAAGCCGGAGACCGGATCGAACAGAATTTTATTGACCTGCTGGAATTCAACATGAATACCTACCAGATCAGTTTGAACCGGGCGAAGACGCAATATGAGATTGATCGTGTGAAAAAACTTTATGGGTTATGACCATGCAACATCTAGGAAATCACATCGCAGAGTTTCTCAAACTCATGAATGAGAGAGGTTATGACGGACATTTCCTATCCAATTCCGCTCATCCTGGAAAGTTGAAGGATTCACTTAACCAACATCTGCTGGACGTTTTGCAAGGACGATCATCAGTGCCACCATTCTTCCTGACTACTTATTCCCTTTGGCGGGATGAGCAAAGCCCATACGTGCGATGTGATTTTAAAGTAAGGCACAATCAGTCTGACGGCTTTCGTGTAGAAAAAATGGATATCACCAATGGAAGTAGTACAGGGAATATAAAAAGTGTAACAGTACCGCTTCGTGCCAACATTGAAATGCCCTATTGCGAACATGCAAACAGGATGGTGTTAGGTGACGATAGAAAACGAAAAATCAGATAACGAATGAAACGAATAACAATATTACTACTGGTCGTGCTCTGCTGTGGAGCTGCACAGGCACAGACGCCCAACTGGAACGAGTGGTTCCGGCAAAAGAAAACACAACGCAAGTATCTGATTCAACAGATCGCAGCGCTGAAAGTATATCTCGAATACCTGAAGAAGGGATACAAGATTGTAGATAAAGGGCTCACCGCCATCGGTGACATCAAGGATGGAACGTTCACGATGGACAAAGATTATCTCAACTCGTTGAAGCAAGTCAGTCCGGTGGTGAAGAACTCTCCCAAGTTAAACGAAGTGATTGCCTACCAGAACAGCATTCGAAAAGACTTATACAGGCTCGTGCTGGATTCACGCAAAGATGAGAACCTTTCCAGTGATGAGGTGGAATACATCGAAGAGGTGTATAAGAACATGCTGGAAGAATGTGAAGCGTCCATCGATGAACTCATTGTCATTACCACTTCCGGTGAAGCAGAAATGAAAGACGATGAACGCCTGCTGCGCCTTGACAAAGTACATGACGACATGCAGGATAAGTATGCCTTCACGCAAGACTTCATCAGTAGCACAAGACTACTTGGTGTGGAGCGTGCAAAAGAGAAAAATCAAATCAAACGTTCAGAACAATTAATCAAATCGGTATGAAAACATTCCTGCATATTCCCATTGTCGTGAAGACCGCAGTGATTGTCGTGCTGTTCTTCGTGCTAACTCTTCCAACCAGAGTTTGGGCTCAATCCCAAGAAGCTGCTCAACTCATCTTAAACTATGAGAAGCTCCAACAGCTTGAAGAGATACTCGATAACATGTACAAAGGGTATAAGATTCTTACCAAAGGATACAATACCATCAAGGATATTGCAGAGGGCAATTTCAATCTGCATCAGGTTTTTCTTGATGGCCTCTTTGCCGTGAACCCATCGGTAAGAAATTATAAACGCATACCCTACATCATCCAGTACCAGCAGTTCCTGGTGAAAGAATACAAGAGGGCATTTAACCGCTTCAAGAATGATCCGAACCTGACGGTAAGGGAAATCAAATACCTGGAGAATGTCTATGGCTCCCTGTTTAAACAAAGTCTCCGGAATCTCGATGAATTACTCATGATCGTCACAGCAACGAAACTACGCATGAGCGATGAAGAAAGACTTCAGGCCATTGATCGGATTTACTTAGACATGGAAAACAAACTGGTGTTCCTGAAAGTATTCAACAGCAGTACACAGATGCTGGCCATGCAACGAGCACGTGAGAACCACGATGTAGAAACGCTACAGAAACTCTATGAAGTAACACCTTAACGCATTTACGATGAAAAACATTTTGAAGGCCATGCTTGTCATGGTTACTGGAATACTATTGCCATCCGTTTCTTTCGGACAGACCTTTGCCGGAGAGATTCACAGTCTCCAGAGCGTACTGGATGAGCTATATGCAGACATGCTCCCGTTATGCAATCAGCTTATTGGAGTCGGAAGAGGCATTGCAGGCTTTGCTGCTCTCTGGTACATCGCTTCGCGTGTATGGCGCAGCATCGCTAATGCCGAACCGATTGATTTCTATCCGCTACTGCGTCCGTTCGCATTAGGTCTGGCAATACTGCTCTTTCCTTATGTGATCGCCATGATGAACGGTGTGCTCAAGCCTACCGTGACAGGTACGGCTGCGATGATGAACAATTCCAATAACGCCATTGCGTATCTGCTCAAGCAAAAGGAAGAAGCGATCAAAAAGACAATCACATGGCAATTGTACGGTGACGAAGGAACGCATGGTAAATGGTATCGCTACACCTATCCCGATGGCGAGGAAGAATCAGGTCTGGACCTATTGAGTAACGGCATCAAGTTCCTGATGGCCAAGACAGCTTATGGTATCAAGAACGCCATCAAACAGTGGATGTCAGAAATACTGCACATTCTCTATGAAGCAGCCGCGCTTTGCATCAACACACTTCGAACATTTTACCTCATCGTACTGGCTATCCTTGGGCCGCTGGTATTTGGCCTTTCTGTATTTGATGGATTGCAGAATACACTCACGGTCTGGATCGCCCGCTATATCAACGTATTCCTGTGGCTACCCGTAGCAAACATCTTCGGCAGCATCATCGCCAAGATACAGGAGAACATGCTTCGCATCGACATTGAACAGATCAATATGTATGGCGATACATTCTTCAGTGCTTCTGATACAGGTTACATCATCTTTCTCATCATTGGTATCATCGGATATTTTACCGTTCCCTCTGTAGCGAATTACATCGTGCATGCTGGTGGCGGAAATATCCTGCTTCACAAAACCTCCAATGTATTTACGGGAACAGCGCGTTCTGCTGCATCAATGACCGTGGCCGGAGCAACCGCTACTGCCGGATTTTTTAAATCATCTCCATCCACAGAATCACAGGCCGGATCAGCGAGACCGTCAGCAACAAACAAGGATACAAAATCATCCGGTGGCTATATGCACGATAAACTTTCCGGTAACAAATAAGAACAACGTATGTTTCAACAACTCAAAAATATCGATACAGCCTTCCGGCACATACGCCTATTCTCACTGGTACTCATTGCAGCGTGTGGTTTCATCTGCTGCTATACCGTGTACAAGAGTTTTCAACTCATTACACAGACGCAGGAAAGAATTTATATTCTCTCTAATGCGAAAGCACTGGAAGCATACTCCGCAGAACGTAAGGACAACATACCCGTAGAAGCACGTGATCATGTGAAGATGTTTCATCACTACTTCTTCACCCTCGACCCGGATGACAAAATGATCCAGGTCAACATTACGAAGGCACTGTACCTGGCGGATGTTTCGGCTAAACGTCAATACGACAACCTGAAAGAAAACAGGTACTACTCCAATATCATCTCCGGCAATATCAGCCAGGGCATTGAAGTGGATAGCATTCAATTGAATCTTGACAGCTACCCGTACTACTTCCGCTACTATTCAAAGCAACGCATCATACGCGCTACTTCCATCGTTATGCGCAGTCTCATTACCGAAGGCTATTTGCGAAATGTGGCCCGGTCGGACAACAACGCGCATGGGTTCCTTATCGAACGGTGGAATACGCTGGAGAACAAAGACATAAAAACCATAAACCGATAACCATGAAAACAACTGATAAGCATTCGAAAAAAAAGACATCCGAAGAAGTATCCGTCAAAGAGAAACTTGTCGGCTCAATAAATGTATTGCTACGCAAGTTGGCAGACTATCTAAGAACACAAAGCGAAAAGCTTTCCTCATCGCAAAAGAAGCTGGCCCTGGCGCTCTTCGGTTTGCTTATGGGTGGCATTTGTTTAACGCTAACGATACGTCCATTCTATTACTCATCGGCAAGCGAATTCAATTTGCCGGAAGGTATGACAACTAAAGCACGGGTGATACCACCTGCTGAGCGTGAAGCCATGTTTTCAGAAGAAGACTATCTCATGCTCATGAAATTCAAGTCCACGCTGGACAGTTTGTATAAAACCAATAGACCAGTCTATGATGATTTGCTTCGCGGCCGCGAAGGCTTACTGGACAGCATCAACTTCCTCATGGAGTTCTATAAGGATTGATCACCAGTAAATGATCTGATTCTCAATTTAAATTCTCAACGCTAAATACTATTCACATGAAACCGCATTCACAAAAATTCTTACAGCAGCGCAGATTCTATATGGTCTTGCCCTTGCTGGTTACACCATTTATTACCATGATCTTCTGGGCACTTGGAGGAGGACAAGGAACCCCTGTTCAAGCCCAGGAAGTCAAGTCAGGATTGAACACCGAACTCCCCGGGGCACACTTCGACAAAGAAGATGAACTCTGGGATAAGTTCGCCCTGTATGAACAGGCCAAGCGCGATTCCATCAAATACGAAGAAGCGAGACGCAACGATCCGTATTATGTTGTAGCCACGCTAACAGGAAAAAGTTCGTCCGACTCTATTCCTAAAGAAGAAAGTAGACTCAACACTTCGCTGGGCAGTAAAACCAAGTATGCACAGATGGATCAGAACGAAGCGATGATCAACCAGAAACTGGAGCAACTCAACCGGCAGCTTAATCAAACCGATCAATCTGTTAAGACTGTCCAGAAATCTCCAATCAAGGAAGACGATGTTGTTGTGGCTGGCAATGGAATGACCGAAGATGTTGACCGTCTTGAAAAGATGATGCAGATCATGGCAGGCTCCGACACCAACGATCCGGAGATGCAACAAATCGAGAGTATGCTTGATAAAATACTTGACGTACAACATCCTGAACGTGTGCGTGAAAAGATCAGAGAACAAAGTGTTCAGCACAAACAAAATGTATTCCCTGTTGAAGCTGCAATTACGGGAGATAACATTTCGCTTGTGGAAGGTATTGCACCGCAGGTGATAATGACGAATGTTGATAGCACATCAGACGCCATTTATACACCACAATTAGTCAGCAATGGATTTTATGGACTCGATGATGACGAGCAATCAGAGGATGAAAATTCAAATGCGATTCAAGCGGTCATTCACGATACGCAAACCGTGGTAGCGGGTTCAACAGTCAAGCTAAGACTACTGACTGATGTCTACATCAATGGTCAACTTGTGGAAAAGGATCAGTTCGTTTTTGGCACCTGTGCGATCAGTGGTGAACGACTCACCATTTCGATCAACTCCATCCGTGATGAACATTCCTTACTTCCTGTTTCACTGGCAGTCTTCGACCTTGATGGCATGGAAGGTATTTACATTCCCGGTGCCATTACA
>JAHEZH010000130.1 GCA_023251155.1 Flammeovirgaceae bacterium
TCGTAATTCCCATTGAGAACGGAATCCGCTTTGTAAAACTGATCAGCAATGATGCGTTGTAAACTATCTGCTTCGCTTACGTTAGGGAACAGATCGCATACGGCATAGAATAAAACATTAGGAGCAACATCGTACCACCAGTCTCGGCCATAACCACCGCCAAGCAGTGCTACACTTGGATGTGTATTGTTCATCATGATGTTCCAGCCATTTTCTCTGTTGAAATAGTTCTGAACCATTTTCACATAGTTCACACCGTTTTGATTGGTCTTGTCAATACCCACTAAACCGGCACCCATAATCGCGCCCATGGAATTAATTGCTTCGTGAAACTCCACGCTGCCTTTTGGCCCTTGGCGTACGTCACCGATTACCGTGAACAGCCCGAAGGTGTTTTGCGGGAAATTTCTTTTGGTAGTATCGGCCCATAAAAAGGGGAGATAGTCACCGCTCAGGTTCGGGTTGAACACGTATTGATCGTAGTTCAACGCTTTCTCGCGCCAGTCCAGCATTTTGAATGGCTCTGGCTGATCGGGCATCCCGGCAATGCGTTCAATTGTAATCTGTTCTACCTGCTTTGTTTCTTGCTTGCAGGCTGCCAGTGACAGGAGCACTACTAAGAGGAGGGATAATCTGCTGATCATTGGCTTAAACGATTTGATTCTTTAACAATGTGTTTGGCAAGTGGAATGGAGGCAAGCTGTGTTACGGCAATGATGACGAGGGAGTATTTTAAAGCAAACTCTTCCGATACATACTCGGCAAGCAGGATGAACAAACCAAGCCCGATGAGCCGGCCAAGGAACAAGCCAAACTCATGGTTGAATATGTAAGTAAACTCGTTACGGTTTTCAATCTTCGACACCACATCAATCACCCTCATCTGCGTAGGGAAGTACCCTATATCGTGTAAAGGTTGAAACAGTACCTTGCAAAGAACAAACACGATTACACCAGTGGCAGAAAAAAGCCAGGCATTCATCACTGTTCCTACCAGGAAGATGATCAAACCTACCGTGAGAATAGGAATGCGATGCTTGGGGGACGTGAACCTGCCGAGCAGATAAAGCATAAATGCCGTAACCAACCCACTGATGGATTGTACCGTTCCCAATGATCCTTCATTGCCGACCAGGCGCATGATCAGAATAGCGGGAGCAGTAACGAGGTATCCCTGCACCAACCCTTTTAATCCGGCAAGGCCAAGCATTTTTTTCCAAAGGGAATGGAAGCGGAAGAAGACAAACTGCTTTTGTGAAGGCGTGCGAAACTTCTCCTGGTGAATAACAATACTGGAGAAAATGGTGAGTATAAATACCGCTACCGTCACAATCTGATAAGCCGTATTGATGTTGCCGGAGAACCAGCCATTTGCTTCTGCACTCCCCAGGTACATACCTACACCGAAGGGAACCATAATACCGGTGATGGTATAGAAGAATGTTTCTAATCCGTAATAGTAATTCCGGTTCTTATCGTTGGTGGTATCTAATGCGAGATAATCCCGGTTAGCCCAGAAGAACCCGAACGAACAGCCCATTAATATACCAGCGGTACCTACTCCTGCCAGGGACAGGTCTTTCAATGTCATCATCACTAACATGGATAAGCCACTTAACAGCATGCCGAAGCTGTATAGCGTGGAGATCTTTACGCGGCTTAATAAGAATCCATTGACGAAGAAGGTAATCGGTATACCGGCATACACGGTAAGCTGATAGAGTGCCACGATTTTTGGATCGTTGGAATTACGCATGATGTAGGCACCTACAAATATTTCGATTACCGGAATGACAAAAGCATAGATCAGGTTGGTCATCAGCAGCACGCGCATATCGCGAGGCATGGTTTTGAAAAAGGCCAGCTCGCTTCCCCATTTTTTAAATGGATTGTAGGAAGATTCGTTATGCTGATTCGAATCATGCAAGGGCAATTTGGCCTCTTTGGTTACAATGTTCATTTCGATATCGGATGAAGTTTTTTCCATGCTTGCTATTTAAGTGTGCTGAGGATTTCACTGATGGATAATTCGGCTGCGCAGATGACTTCATCGCTGGCGCCATAATACATTTTGATGGTGTCGCCTTCCACTAAATGGCCGTTGGTGAAAACCACATTGCCAAAGAAGCCGGTGAGTTCGTATTCTGCGGTGGGTTCTACCAACGGTTGCTCGCTGCGCGCGATTACTTGGGTAGGATCATTTAAGTCAAGCAACAGTGCACCTAAACAGTAGCGGTGTTTTTCATTCGCGCCATGATAGATTTCAAGCCAACCTTCTTTTGTTTTAATAGGAGCAGCACCAGCGCCTACGCGGGCACTGTCCCAAAAGCCCTTGCGTGATGTAGCAATACATTGATGCTTGCCCCAATGAACCAGATCCGGGGATTCCGCAATCCAGATGTAATTTCCACCCAGCTGCGGACTGCTGGGACGATGCAATGCATAATAGTTGCCATTGATCTTCTCTTCAAAGATGGCGCAGTCTTTATTATGGGGCGGGAAGATCATTCCCTTATGGTCAAAGGTTTTCCAGTTCTTGGTTTGGATTAACCCCACCCCCACGCCATAGGAGGATACTTCGGTAAACGTGAGCTGATAGGTGTCGCCTATTTTGGTGACACGGCAATCTTCTATGCCATACGCTTCCAGTTTGTTTTGCCCGAAAATAGGGGCATAGCCTTCCGGTTCGCGGAAATGGATTCCATCATCGCTGCACACCAGCCGCAGGTGCGACAAGGTAGTCAGGTAGTCTTTGCCTTTATAATTAATGACCCGGGGGTCGGTACAGTCCAGATCCGGATCGCTCTTGTCAAAAGTGCAGATCTCGATTTTGCCTTCCTCATTATAAATAGGGAAGCTGATTTTGCCTTCCTGCTTTTCAGGCATTTCGGCCACCCGTAGTAAAAGCCACACTTTATTCTCGAAAGTAAACACCCCCGGGTTGAGCAGGCATTCTATTTTCATCCCTTCGCGGCTGGGGCGGATATCCAGTGGTTTCAGGAGCGGGTTTTGAGAAAAACGTTTTGCTATATCCATTCGTCAAATAATTGAGTCTTTTATAAAAAGGGGCTGTTCTTCCCTTTGTAAACGATTGCAAATTTGACCCGAATGCGAATTTTAAGTGTCCTCTATTCCTTTTATTCCGTTCTCTGGGTTCGAAAAAAGAGCCGTTTTGGAATCCGGTGGACAAAGAAATTACCGAGTGTACAACTTTCCTGAGTTTGGTTGGCCTCTTATGATTAGGTTTGAAACGCAAACGATTGAGCGGGACCGATATGAATCTATTTCTTCAGCTTTCTTTTCTCCTAACCCTCTTTTCCACCGAAAACACTTCACCCTGGCCGTATCAGCATATTGATAAAGTCACTGGTATTTCCAACAGCGCCATCACCTCGGTCTATATGGACCGCTACGATTATGTGTGGTTGGGCAGCTGGGATGGATTAAATCGCTATGATGGGGATGCCATCAAGGTGTATAAACCCGATGTTTTTCAAAAAGGAACGATCAGTAATAACGTCATCCGCCATTTTCTGGAAGACAAGGAAGGAAATCTTTGGGTAATCACGCACCAGGGAATAAACCGGTACAATCGTGATACCGATACTTTTCAGCACTACCTCTCCGGCACTGATGATCTGCCATTTATGGAGTATAACCTGCGTGCTGCCTTAGGGCCGGATTCGGTGGTGTGGACAAGCCTTCTGGGCAAGGGCATCAATAAGTATAGTGCTGAAAGAAAGGACTTTATCCCTGTAGTAATAGAAGGGGTAGGACAGGATTGGCTAAAGAATATAGTAGACATCGGCAGTGATGGGGAACTGATCTATCTTTTGGGAGGTGATGGAAAACTGATTTGTGCAGTCAATAATAAAATGGTCTACAGCAGACAGCTATCTGAGAAAGGGATACAGCTGCATCAATTCATTCATAATCGTAATACGTATTACTTCACCTTCTCCACAGGCGATGGTTCGCTGTCTTTGCTGGATCTGTCCAACATTGAAGGATTACCGCAACGAATTCAGTTATCAGGCAACCCGGTCTCTTCGATATCCGAAAACAAAGATGGATCGTATCTGTGGGTAGGCACAGAACTGGGTGATGTGTTCAAACTGAAAAATCAGGACGGTCAGTTCGTCAGCGAAAGCATGAACAGCTATTTTCCACAGTTTGAAAAAACAAAGCGCAAGATTTTGAATATCACCGAAACACGCCAGGATATTCTGTGGGTAGGCACAGATGGAGATGGGGTATATAAGTTTCAGACCAGAGTGAAACCCTTCTATTCCATCATGGCTGGTGATACGGAAAGAGGTGGCATCTCCAATAGTATTGTGCGCTCTGTGTTGGAGGAAGAAGATGGGACTACTTATGTCGGCACGCGAGGGGGAGGTCTCAATATCGTAAAGCCCGATAACCGTGTTGCCAAAGTAATTACCACAGCAAAAGGGTTGAGCAACAATACCGTGCTGTCGATGAACAAAGACAAGAAAGGAAACCTTTGGGTGGGAGTGGACGGTGAAGGCATTGATATGCTGGAAGCACGCACCGGGAAAATCTTTCACTTCCCACGTGATTTTGAAAACAAAACCGACCTGGCTTTCCACTATGTGTATGCCATCTGCGTAGATGCCTATGGCGATATCTGGTTGGGTACCAGTGGTAAAGGAGTAATCCGGCTAAAAGTAACTTCAAAAAACGGACGCTATCACCTGGAGGAATATAAACAGATCACGCATTCAAGTGCTTCGGCAAATGGAGCATCTTCCATTAATAGTAATGTGGTGTACGCTATCGTGGAAGAAACACCCAATATACTCTGGTTCGGTACACGAGGGGCGGGCATCTATCGCTACAATTCACTTGCCGATAAAATTGAAGAACATTTTCATACCGGATCAGAGAAGCGAAACCAGCTGAGTAATGATGATGTGCTGAGTTTGTATGTAAGTGATAAAGAAGAACTATGGATTTGTACCAGCGGGGGAGTGAATCGCTTGTCACTTCGCGGCCGCCCCTACGAAAACAAACATTATACCCAGCGCGATGGGCTTCCTAACAATACCATTCATGGCATTCTGGAGGATAGCAATCACATGATGTGGCTTTCTACCAACAATGGACTGGTGATGCTGGATCCCGTGAAAAACACCTTTAAAAGCTTTGATGTGAATGATGGGTTGGAGAATAACGAATATACAGACGGTGCATTCTTCCGTTCGGCTCAATCGGAAAAATTATTTTTCGGAGGTATCAATGGGCTGGACGTAATCTATCCTACACGCATGGATACGACCAGCTTCTTTCCGCGATTGACGATTTCTGATTTTCAGATTCATAATACGGTGGTTACTCCCAGTGATTCAAGTCAGATTTTACAGAAGCACATAGATGCTACTTCGCAGATCTCACTCAATTACGATCAGAATTTTATCAGTTTTCATTTCACCACACTTGATTACTGGAATAAACAACGCGTGGAGTATGCCTATTTTCTCGAGAATTTCGACAAGGATTGGAATTTTATTGGACAGCAGTCGGTAGTTAATCTCACGAACATTCCCCCGGGCAAATACCTGCTTCACATCAACTATACCAATGAGAATCACGTGTGGAATTCTTCACCACGGGTGATCTCTATTGTAGTATCGCCACCGTTCTGGAGAACAGGCTGGGCGTATGCTTTTTATGTTATAATGCTCATTGGTTTGCAGGTAGGGGTAGTACTGGTTATTCGTCAGCGGGCAAAAAACAAACGTGCGGCGGCCATTGATAAATTCAAGATACAGCAAATGCAGGAATTGAATGATTACAAGCTTCGTTTCTTTACCAATGTGGCGCACGAGTTTCGCACACCACTCACACTCATCTTTGGTCCGGTCACTTCCTTAATCAAGCGTGCTTCTTCGGTATGGGAGAAGAGTCAGTTGAAAACAATTTATAACAACTCACTTCGCTTGCAAAAACTGATCGATGAATTGATCCAGTTCAGAAAAATTGAAAGCGGAAAGGAGAAACTGGAAATCACGCAAGTGGATCTGGTTGCATTCACACAGGAGATTGTCGAGTCGTTTGAACAATATGCGCAGGAGCTGGACGTGCATATTGAATTCATACCCACGCCAGAAACCCTTGTTGGCTGGGTGGATACACGCAAACTGGAAAAGATACTCATCAACCTGATCAGCAATGCCATCAAATACAATATCAAGGCGGGGCAGGTAGAAGTGCAGTTGCGGGAAAAGGAGGGAAGGGTGCAAATTGTGGTGAAAGACTCCGGTATAGGCATTGTGGAAGAAGTAAAAGAAAAAATATTTGAAAGTTACTTCTCCAATCCCTTTCGTCCATCCAATGACCATGCATCGATTAAGAGTGCCGGTATAGGACTGTCACTGACCAAGAGCCTGGTGCAGGTGCATAAAGGAACAATACGATTGGAGAGTGAAGAAGGCAAGGGTACTTCTTTTAGTGTGGAGATACCGGTACGGGCTGAAGACTATGACGTAACCGATTCCAAAACCATTGTGATGCCGGCAACCAACCTGGCGGAAAAGATATCGCAGGAATTTGGTTACATCGCGCAAAGTGAAGAGCAGGCAGAGCCTGTTTCTTTGGTAGCCGATAAGGAATATGCCATTCTGGTGGTGGATGATAATGAACAGATTGTGGTCTTGCTTCAAAATATTCTTGCCGATAAATACAGAGTACTTACTGCGCATAATGGTAATGAGGCCTTGCGCACGCTGGAAGAAGAGAAAGTAGATCTGGTGATCAGCGATGTACTCATGCCGGTGATGGATGGACTTTCACTCTGTCGCCATATCAAAGACAATATTCAAACCAGCCACGTGCCGGTCATTTTACTGACGGCCAAAGCGGAGATTGAAGACCGTATCGAAGGATTGCAGGTGGGGGCCGACTCCTATATTCCCAAGCCCTTTCACCCGGAACATTTGTTTATCCGCATCGAGAAGCTGATCAAGAACAGGGAAAAGATACGTGAGCGCTTTGATAACTTTGCCGAAGTAGAATTGGAAACGATCTCTACCGGTATTGGTGAGAAGGATGATGCGTTCTTTGTGAAGATCACACAGTGCATTCAAAACCATTTGAGCGAACCCGAGTTTACCGCTGATACCATTGCCGATGAAGTGGGCATGAGCAAAGCTTCTCTTTATAAGAAAGTAAAAGCCATTACCGGATTGACCCCTCACGGATTGATCAAACAATATCGCCTCAAGAAAGCAGCCGACTTGCTGCGGAACTCCAATATGAGTGTCTCTGAAGTGATTTATGAGACCGGTTTCAACAGCAGGTCGTATTTTTATAAGTCGTTTAATGAAATGTTTCACTGCCATCCCAAGGATTTTGGAGGGGCCAAGGCAGGTTGACCTGGTCGTTTTGGTTCTATGTATCTGGAATATAGTGCCGTTTGAGGAGAGAGAAAGGGTCATAAAAAGTGTAAAAGACTGGCGGTAATGTGTTTAATCGCCAGAATATAGGGGTGATATTTTGTAAATTAGTAATCACTCACTATTATTGCCCCACGAAAAAAACAACCCAATGGGAAGAGGAGATAAAAAAACAGCAAAAGGCAAAAGATTTAAAGGATCATTTGGCGTTTCAAGAAGTAAAGACGCTATCAAAGCTAAATTGAAAAGAACAGCTTCTAAGAAGCCAGTAGCAGCAGCAACCGCTGAAGCACCGGTAAAAGCCAAGAAAGCAGCAAAAAAGAAAGCAGAATAGTATAATGGTAAAATGGACTAACATAGCTTGGTGGTGGCACGGTTCTCAAAAGGATCGGTGTCCGGCTATGTTTATATAATTTAAAATTATAGATAATATTTAAAAGCCTGCTCCGATCATCGGAGCAGGCTTTTTCATTTTGAAACAAGTTTGAAGTAACACACTGGATCTTTATAAAGATGGGCTATCAATTAAAAACGTACTCTAAAAAACTGCTGGCAGATACACTCACACCGGTTAACATCTATCTTAAACTACGCGATGTGTATGCCGGAAGCATTCTGCTGGAGAGTTCAGATTACCATGGTCATGAAAATAGTTTATCGTTCATCTGTTGCCAGCCCATGGCTGCATTTCAGGTGAAGGACAACGAGGCCACGATGACCTATCCGGATGGCAAAGTAATGACCGAACCCATTGTGAGAACAGGACAGGTGGTGGAACTGCTGGAAGCGTTTCGTAATTCGTTTGAACCGGATGAGGTCGTTTCCAGGTATGCGCAATCCGGATTGTTTGGGTATATGGCGTACGATTCGGTTCAGTTCTTTGAAGATGTTACTATTGATAAGAAGGAACAGTATTTGCCCGACGTTTTGTATAAGCTGTACCGTTATGTGATTGTGGTCAATCATTTCTCCAACGAACTCAGCTTGTTCGAGCATGTTTACGGCAAGGAAGAAGAGTCACTTACCAAAATGGAGCAAACCATTTTCAGTAACCGTTTCTCCACCTACAAGTTTTCTCTGGTCAATGGTGAAAAATCCAATTTCACCGATCAGGAGTTTCTGGATGTGATCGCCAAAGGAAAAGAGCATTGCTATCGTGGCGATGTGTTTCAGATTGTTTTGTCGCGCAGGTTTCAATGCGACTTCAAGGGCGATGAGTTTAACGTTTACCGTGCACTCCGTTCCATCAATCCATCGCCTTATCTTTTTTATTTTGATTACGGAAGTTTCAAACTCATGGGCTCCTCACCGGAAGCACAACTTCAGGTGAATGGGGGGAAAGCCTACATCTATCCGATAGCAGGTACATTTCGCAGATCGGGTAACGATCAGGAAGATGCGGCCATTGCTGCGCGCCTGGCGGCCGATGAAAAGGAAAATGCAGAACATGTGATGTTGGTGGATCTTGCCCGTAATGACATGAGTCGTAATGCGGAGAAGGTAAATGTGGAAGTGTTCAAAGAAATACAGTTCTATTCGCACGTCATTCACCTGGTGTCAAAAGTAAGTGGCAAAATAAAGAGTGATTCATCCATCGTCAGCATGGCGGCGGATACTTTTCCTGCGGGAACCTTGTCCGGTGCACCCAAGCACATGGCGATGAAGCTCATTAACAAGTATGAAAATGTAAATCGTGGTTTCTATGGAGGAGCTATCGGGTTCATGGGTTTTGATGGAACCTACAATCATGCCATCATGATCCGTACGTTTTTGAGTAAAGAAAATAAACTGATCTATCAGGCCGGGGCCGGAGTGGTGTCGAAGTCTGATGCACAAAGCGAACTGCAGGAAGTGAACAATAAACTGGCCGCGTTGCGTAAAGCAATTGAGATGGCCGATAAAATTTAATCAAACAGAAATACGTCAATACGGAGGCAATGAAAATTCTAGTTCTTGATAATTACGATTCGTTTACCTACAACCTGGTACACATTATTCGTGAACTGAAATACCCGCTGGATATTTTCAGAAACGATAAGATAACCCTGGAGGAAGTAAAGAAGTACGATAAAGTATTGTTGTCGCCTGGTCCTGGCATTCCCGATGAAGCAGGAATTATGAAACAGGTGATTAAAGAATATGGTCCTTCTAAAAGTATTCTGGGAATCTGCCTTGGCCATCAGGGGATAGGCGAAGTGTATGGAGCGAAACTGTTCAATATCCCTAAAGTGTTGCATGGTGTTACTTCCATGGTAAAAGTAACCGACAACACCGATTACCTGTTTAAAGGAGTGGAAACCCCTTTTCAGGCTACGCACTATCATTCATGGGCCGTATTGCCGGATAGTATCACCCCGGAATTGAGCGTAACGGCCACCAATGATGAAGGTCTGGTGATGGCATTAAGTCATGTGAGGAATGATGTGAAGGGGGTACAGTTTCATCCGGAATCCATCATGACGCCCGAAGGGCCCAAGATGATTGCTAACTGGTTGAAGAATTAGAAACAGGACATCCGCTACCGGAGGTTAGAGGCAAGATGATTTTTAAAAAAGAACAATCAGAGAAGAACGTATGGTAATGAAAACGATTTTGGGGGAATTGATTGATCATCGTTCTCTCACCAAGGAAACGGCACATCAGGTATTGATTGACCTGGCTACCGCCAAGTTTAATGCAAGTCAGACTACGGCATTCATGACTGTGTACATGATGCGCGCTATTACGGTCGATGAGCTGCAAGGTTTTAGAGATGCCATGCTGGAGCTTTGTATTCCGGCACACTTTGAGCAACCGGTGATTGACTTATGCGGAACAGGGGGTGACGGAAAAAATACATTTAATATCTCTACACTCTCTTCATTCGTGGTAGCGGCAGCGGGGCAGCCCGTGGCCAAGCACGGCAATTACGGAGTGTCTTCGGCATGTGGTTCTTCCAATGTACTGGAGTACTTTGGCTACCGGTTTACCAATGATGTGGATGAATTGAAACGAAGTATTGATCGTGCAAATATCTGCTTCATGCATGCTCCGTTATTTCATCCGGCGATGAAAAACGTGGCCCCCATTCGCAAAGAGCTTGGAGTGAAGACCTTCTTCAATATGCTGGGGCCGATGGTCAATCCTGCTTTCCCTACCCGACAAATTGTTGGTGTGTTCAGTCTGGAACTCGCCCGACAGTACGGTTACCTGTATCAGAATACCGATAAGGATTTTGTGATCCTTCATTCACTGGGAGGGTATGATGAAATATCGCTGACCGGTGATTTTAAATACTTCTATAATAAAGGAGAAACTATCGCATCGCCGGGTGATTTGGGTTTACCGGTTTTGAACTATGAAGACCTGCGGGGAGGTGATACGGTAGAAGAATCTGCGGGCATTTTTAAAAAGATACTCGAAGGGGAAGGAACGGTCGCACAAAATGCAGCCATCATTGCCAATGCCGGTATGGCATTGTTTGCCGGCAATCAGAAAGAAGGTGTTCCTGCTGCTATAGCCCGGGCAAAAGAAGCGTTGGAATCCGGTAAGGCACTGCAGGCTTTTAAGAAATTATTGAACAATTAAGACTTATACATGACGATACTTGATCAGATCATCGCCCATAAACAAAAGGAAGTGGAAGAGCGCAAAAGCCTTTATCCGTTAAAGTTGCTCGAACAAAGTATTTACTTTCCCGGTCAGCCTGTGTCGATGAAAAAATACATTCAGCGTGAAGATAAAACAGGGATCATTGCAGAGTTTAAGCGCAAGTCGCCTTCCCGGGGAATCATCAATGCACACGCCTCCGTTGAGCGCACATCCATCGGGTATATGCAGGCCGGTGCTTCAGCGCTGTCAATACTGACGGATAAGGAATTTTTTGGAGGTACAAGTGAAGACCTGATTACTGCACGTAAATTTAATTTCTGCCCGATTATTCGTAAGGATTTCACCATCGATGAATACCAGATCATCGAAGCCAAATCGATTGGTGCAGATGCCATTCTTTTAATTGCCGCTGTGCTGGATGCAAATACGATCAGGCAGTTTACTTCACTGGCACATTCACTAAAGATGGAGGTGTTGCTGGAGGTACATGACGAAGAAGAATTAAAACGGAATCTGGAAGCTGGTGCTGATCTGATCGGAGTAAATAACCGTAACCTGAAGACTTTTGAAGTCAGCACCGCTATTTCAAAACGGTTGGCACCGCTCATCCCATCCTCGGTAGTGAAAGTGTCAGAGAGTGGTATCTCATCGCCGGATACCATCAGAGAGCTAAAGACGTATGGGTACCAGGGTTTTTTAATGGGAGAGAATTTTATGAAACACAGCCGCCCTGAGGTGGCCGCATTGGACTTCATGAAACAATTAGCATAAGCAGATGAGTGCCATCCGACTCAAGGTGTGTGGTATGCGTGACGTAAATAATATTCGTGCGTTGATGGAGCTACGTCCTGACTACATGGGGTTTATTTTTTATCCAAAATCACCCCGCTTTGTGGGCAGCGATTTTCATCTTCCAGATGATTTTCCCGCAGAGGTAAAGAAAGTGGGTGTTTTTGTGAATGCCACAAATGAAGAAATGCTTTTGAGCGCAAAACGTCTCGCACTGGATTACCTGCAATTGCATGGCAATGAACCGGCCGAACAGTGTAAGGAGTTGAAAGAGCAAGGGATAAAACTGATTAAGGTTTTTTCGGTGGATGATGAGGTTGATTTTACCATCACTCATCCCTATCAGAACCTGGTCGACTTCTTTCTGTTTGATACGAAAGGAAAATACTACGGGGGCAATGCACGTACATTCGATTGGAATGTACTGAAGAAATACGATCAGCAAGTTCCTTTTTTTCTTAGCGGAGGTATTTCACCTTACAATGTTTCAGGCATCAAAGAACTGATGGATATGAACCTCCATGCCATTGACATTAATAGCGGAGTAGAGGTAAGTCCGGGAATGAAAGACATCGAAAAAATTAAAGATATAAAATGTGAGTTATGAGTAATAAACAGAATACCCGATTTCACGTTAACGAACAGGGCTATTATGGTCAGTTTGGTGGCGCTTACATTCCGGAAATGCTTTATCCGAACGTGGAGGAGCTTCGTGAGAATTATCTAAAGATCATTCAACAACCTGATTTCAAAGAAGAGTTTGATCATTTGCTGAAAACTTATGTGGGCAGACCCACTCCGTTGTATCATGCCAAGCGCCTTTCGGAGAAATTCAATGCGACCGTGTATTTGAAACGGGAAGATTTATGTCATACAGGCGCACATAAAATCAACAATACGATTGGTCAGATATTATTGGCCAAGCGGCTGGGAAAGGAAAAGATTGTTGCCGAAACAGGAGCGGGGCAACACGGTGTGGCTACGGCTACGGTATGTGCGCTGATGGGTATGGAGTGCATCGTGTACATGGGCAAGATTGATATGGAGCGTCAGCGCCCTAACGTAGAGCGCATGCGCATATTGGGAACGAAAGTAGTGCCAGCGCTCAGTGGCAGCATGACATTGAAAGATGCTACCAACGAAGCCATGCGTCACTGGATTAATAATCCAACGGATACACATTATATCATTGGCTCTGTGGTGGGTCCGCATCCCTATCCGGATATGGTGGCCCGCTTTCAATCGGTGATCAGTGAAGAGATGAAGATACAGCTCACCGAGGAAACAGGCAATCCGTTTCCTGATTATGTGTTTGCCTGTGTGGGAGGCGGAAGCAATGCAGCCGGTGCTTTTTATCATTATCTCCATGATGAAAATGTCAATCTGGTTGCCGTGGAGGCGGCAGGTAAGGGGGTAGATAGTGGTGAGTCGGCTGCGACTACCGCACTGGGCAAGCCTGGTGTACTGCACGGAAGCAAAACATTACTCATGCAGACGCAAGATGGTCAGGTGGTTGAACCGTATTCCATATCTGCTGGTCTGGATTATCCGGGTATCGGTCCTATTCACGCACACTTGTTTGATACAGGAAGAGTAAAATTTGTCAGTGCCACCGATGATGAGGCAATGAATGCCGGTATTCAGCTGGGAAGACTGGAAGGAATTATCCCTGCCATTGAATCGGCTCATGCACTGGCGGCATTGTCTCAGTTTGAATTTGATCAGGACGATATCGTGGTGGTCAACCTTTCCGGAAGAGGAGATAAAGATCTGGAAACGTATATACGATGGGGAAAATATTGATAGATAAGAGTAGTCGCAAAGTAATTCAGTTAGTAGAAAATCGGTCGATATCAACACGTAGTAAGACATGAAAAATAGAATAACAGCACTTTTTCAAAAGCAGAATAAGAACATCCTTTCAGTTTTTTATACCGGAGGGTTTCCCAGGCTAAACGATACCATTATCATTGCTCAGCAATTACAAAAATCAGGAGTTGAAATTATCGAAATAGGAATTCCGTTTTCTGACCCTGTAGCCGATGGACCAACTATTCAGGACAGTAACAAAGTAGCCCTGGACAATGGAATGACACTTCCATTGTTGATTTCACAGATCAAAGAAATCAGAAAGACCGTAACCCTTCCTATTATACTGATGGGATACTTTAACCCTGTGATGCAATATGGTGTGGAGCGTTTTGTGAAAGATGCTTCCGCAGCAGGGGTGGATGGATTGATCCTACCCGATATGCCGTTGCATGAGTTTACGGAGAAGTACAAGGACCTCTTTGATCAGTATAACCTGAGTAACACTTTTTTGATTGCGCCCACGACATCGGCAGAACGTATTCAACAGATCGATCACGCTTCGGAGGGATTTATTTACGCCGTGGCCGCCTCCAGCACCACCGGAGCAAGAAGTGATTTTGCGCCAGAGCAAATCACTTACTTTGAGAAGTTGCAGAACAGTAAATTGAAGAATCCATTCCTGATCGGATTTGGTATTTCCAACCGGGCCACTTTTTCCAAAGCCGCAGAATATGGTGCTGGTGCTATCGTGGGCAGTGCATTTGTGCAACTGCTAAAAACCTCTTCCGATTTTGAAAAAGACATCCCTTCATTTGTAAAGAATATTAAAGGATAACGAGCTATGATTATTCAACTTCAGACCAACGTTTCATCAACCGAAAAGGGTGTTATTGTTGATAAAATTAAAAGCATCGGCTATAAAACCAATGAAGTAGTCACTCAGCATGGTGCTTACCTGGTCGGTATCGGTAAAAAGGAATTTGATATCCGTGAACTGGGTCAGCTGAAAGGTATTGCCGATATACATCGTGTATCGGACGATTATAAGTTGGTGTCGCGCAAATGGAAAGTAGGACGCACTGCCATTGACCTTGGCGATGGCGTAGTCATTGGCGATGGTAATGTATCGATCATGGCCGGACCTTGCTCTATTGAAAACGAAAAGCAGGTGGAACTCACCATCGATCATCTGGTGAAAAATGGAGTGCGCATCATGCGTGGTGGTGTGTTTAAACCACGAAGTTCGCCTTACGCTTTCCGCGGATTAGGAATTGATGGCTTGAAGATGTGGTATGCGCAAGCCAAAGCGGCGGGTATTAAAATCATTACAGAAGTAATGCAGGTAAGCCAGATTGCCGAGATGCATGATTATGTCGATGTGTTTCAGGTGGGCGCACGCAATACACAGAATTTCAATCTGCTTGATGAATTGGGTAAGGTCGATAAAGCAGTTATGATCAAACGCGGTATCTCCGGAACCATTGAAGAGTTATTGTATTCAGCAGAGTATGTATTTGCCGCAGGCAATGAAAAACTGATTTTGTGCGAACGCGGAATTCGTACTTACGAAAAGGCGAGCCGGAATACATTGGATATTAACGCGATACCAATTCTGAAAGAGAAAACTCATTTACCGGTAGTAGCCGATCCATCCCATGGTATTGGTATTCGCGATTTTGTTGAACCCGTTGCGCTGGCTGCGGTGATGGCCGGTGCCGATGGTATCATTTATGAAACCCATCAGAAGCCAGAAGAAGCCGCTTCCGATGGCCAGCAAACGCTTGACTTCCTGGAATCAAAGGCACTTATTGAAAAGATGAATAAGACTTCTCAATTGTTAAAAACGTTTTAATTTCAGGTGTGGCAAAATGCCATCATTTAAATAAATTTGGGTGGTGAGTGTAATCAAAAGAAGAGCTATGGATGAACTTTCTGCAAAGCACGCGGATTCAGAAATCGCTCTTTTGACCTGGTTTGCCCTTTGTAAGAAATCAGACTTTTCCAACTATCAGACTGGTACAACGATATGATCAGGGGTTTGAGTAAACCACTTTCCTTACCGTCGGATCGTTTACTTCAGCCGATAAAACTAAAGTCAACGGTTCGTTCAAAGCCGGCGATTGCCGCAGAAACAAAGTCGAGGTATAAAAAATCTTCTAAATAAAGATATCATGATTGTTTACGGAATAAAGAATTGCAATTCAATAAAATCGGCTATCGACTTTCTCACTAAGAAAAAAATTGCCTTCGAGTTTCATGATTATAAGGTAAAAGGCATCTCCGAAGCGAAACTGAAAGACTGGAGCAGCCAGGTAGGGTGGGAGACGTTAATCAACAAACGGGGCACTACGTGGCGGCAAATTCCTGATGCCGTGAAAGAAAAGACAACCACTGAATCAGCAGGAACCAAGCTGATGAAAGACAACATGAGTGTTATCAAAAGACCGGTTATTGAACATCAGGGTAAAATAGTGACCATCGGCTATGATGTGAACGAGTACCACAAGATCTTCAACTGAGTTTTTTTTCTCGCAGCGATGTAACCTTCGGTTGATTCGCTGGTATTTAGATGGTATTCCCAGGCAACCTTTTGTTTGGGAAAGTGTCATTACCAGTAAATCAAGTGTTATGATTAAAAGCTACCTGCGTATCGCCATACGGAACATCTTCCGTAACAAACTTTTTTCTACTGTCAATATTATGGGGTTGGCTTTTGGTATTGCCAGCGCGTTATTGATTTTTTTATGGATCGGTAATGAGATGCAGGTGGATCAATACCACGAGCGGATCGATCGCATCTATCGTGTGATGGAGAATCAGCGCTACACCGATGGCAAGATTTTTACATTTGCGTCTACGCCGGCACCAATGGCTCCTTTCATCAAAGAGAAATTCCCGGAGATTGAAAAGGCTTCACGTTTCACCTGGAGTGAGAGCAATCTGTTTCAGTACGGTGATCATTTTTTCTATGAAGAAGGCCGCTTTGTGGATGCTGATCTGCTCGACATCTTCTCCATTGATTTCATAGCGGGAGATAAAGCAACAGCACTCAAAGACAAGAACTCCATCGTGATCTCTGAAAAGATGGCGATCAAGTATTTCGGTAAGGAAGAGGCTGTGGGCAAAGCGCTGGTGATGGGACGTAAGA
>JAHEZH010000131.1 GCA_023251155.1 Flammeovirgaceae bacterium
TTCAATCGGTGCCTGATACCAGTAGTAGCCCTGATCGTATTTCCAGTACATGCCCATCTCTTCTGAGTGCAGTGCCTTTTCTGAAAACGATTTGATCATACCGGCAGTCGTGGTTTTATCTCCAAAGCGATGAAGGGCAAGGCAAGTCATTCCCTGCATATACAAACTGGTGCTTAGCCAGTACTTTTTGGCTTGTCCCAGGAAGTAATCAAATGCCTCTTTGGTATTGGCAGGTATCGCTGCATCTTTGAAATAGCTTCGTGTATAGAGGTAATGATACTGAACATAGTTGATGTGATTATCCTCCAGCCTGATCTGTTTCTTTTTAGCTAATGATTTCAGATAGTCATAATCATCTTTGATTCTGCCATCGAGATACTCAACCGCGTTGGTCAGCATTTGGTACGTACGGCTTTCTTCGCGAATGGCCCTCACACCCAATACATCAAGGTGACCCATACCCGCTACGATATGCTGTGTCATGTAGCGATCGGCAGGAAAACCGGGGAACCAGCTAAAACCACCGCTTCCATCCTGTGCTTTTACAATCTTATCCAATGCACGCTCCTGTTCTGCGGCCATGCGGTTCAAATCAAACAACACACCCACCATCCGTTTACGCTGGCTTTCATCTTTCGCCTGCAATACCCACGGTGTTTCTTCCAGCAAAGCCGACTTCAGCTCCGGGTTCTTTTCCAGGTTAGACAGCAAAGCATCGGGCTGAATGTTCTTCCAGGTATCGAATACCTGTTTGATGCGTGGATTGGAATGGGCAATGTGTGAGGCAATACTGTTCGCATAAAACTTACTGAATGTCTGCTCCACGCAATCATACGGGTACTCCATCAGATAAGGAAGGGATTGAATGGCGTACCAGGCCGGATTGGACGTAAACTCCAGCGTATAGCGCTGATGGCGAAGTGTAGTTGATTTGTTATTTAACATCTTCTCCAGCTTAAACTCCTTTGTCTGCTTGCCGCGAATAGGTAATGGCATGGTTTCCGTTACCAGCATACGATTGGTGACTACCGGCAACACCATCTCTTCCCCGTCCGAGAAATTACCGGCCTGGGCTACAATGCGATAGGTGATGGCCTGGATACCTTCCGGTATTTCAATGCTCCATTCCAGGCTGGTGCTTTGTTTCGCCTTCAATGAAAAGTTTTGCTGCTTCACCTGGTTCTTCATCTGATCATCTACGGACTTCATGGTCAGTGCATCAAAAAATTCCAGTCGTGCTTCTCCTGATAAGTCGTTATCGGCCAGGCTGGTGATCTTGGCCGAGAACTTCATCTTATCGTTTTCGCGGAAGAAGCGTGGCTGATTTGGCACCACCATCAGGTCTTTCTGTGTCACCAGCTGATTATACGCATAGCCCGATTTCAAATCTTTAGTATGAGCAAAGCCGAGCATCTTCCAGCGGGTCAGCGCTTCGGGTATGGTAAAGTTCACAATGATCTCACCGTTCTCATTCGTCATCAATGCAGGATAGAAGAAAGCTGTCTCGTTGAAGTTGGTGCGCACTTTCACCTGAGAGAGATCCTGTTTTTCTTCTTTTGCCTTTTGTGGTTCTGGTTGAGTACCAACCATACCAGGCTGCAAGTCCCCGACAGCTTTATCATCCATTTCCTTTTCTTCGGACATTTCGTCCTTCAATGCCAAAGCCTTCTTGGCCATAGCAGGTGCAGCAACGGATTCCATCATCGCTCCCCCCACTGCACTACGGTAGCGTCTGAACTCTCTGGAGAAATGATAGAAACTATATCCAAACCAGTTGATATGATCAAAGTAAGGCGATTCGGCCGAGCGGGAATGTCCGGGATTCCAATCCCGGTTATACAAAGTAAGGTTGTTCTGCTCAAAGCCTCCTTTACTATCCCATGCTAACCGTCCGTATTTCTCGTTATAGAAAGAAGCGTACCATCCATTGGCTCGGAATTCGTCCAGTGAGGCATCATATAAAGTGGCCACCATTTCAGCCGCTACTTTATCCGCTGTTTTTCCTTTCACCACCAGCCGCCATTGTTCTTTTGCTCCCGGTTGCAGCTTGTCGCGGAAGCTGGCAAACGTTACCTCGAGTTGCTTGTTGGTATATGGTACGGTTACCACATAGGTGTCTTTATAAAAACGATTGTCCTTAATAAAGGTATAGTGTACGCTGATATTACCCCGGTACTCTTCCTTTATAGGTATTTCAAACGCACGTTGCTCATTTCTCAGGGCAAGCCACTGTTTGGATAACAAGGTTCCCTCCTGCTCTACTTCATACAGCACATTAATTTTAGTTTCACTTGTACCCGTTACAAATGCCGCCTTTTCACCCGGCTCTGCCGTCATCTTAATGGCCTGGTAATGATGCACCGCTGGTACAGCCAGTGTTTTTGATGACGTAGCATAAATGGTGAAGTAGCTCACTGCTTTCACCTCCTGCCCGTCTTTATCTTTTGAATACAGCTCGATCATGTATTCGCCCTCTTTCCACTTGGCCAGATCGTCAATGGTAAACGTTTTGCTTTTCTCCGTATCAAAGTTCAGATGGAAGGTCTCTTTCTGCTTGGCCCACTTGAATTTGTTATCTTCATCATCAAACAGATCGTGCGGGAAAGCGGCATAGTATTCATCGCGGGGCAGCAATTGCCGATCAGGCTGCGCCCACATTCGCGCGCGGAATGCACGTGCCGGAGCCTGCAATAAATAAATTTTCAGCGTTCCGCTTGCTGCCTGAAACTGTCCGCCCAGATTGGTTGTGGCTATCCCGAATTCTTTCCTGATCTCTTTATCGTCTTTATTAACAGCTGGAATAGAAGTACCAATCCACAATGACTTGTACCCTACGGAAACCGAAGTAGATGAGCTATGCGTCTCTCCATTGATATCGGTCACATCAGCATATACCGTGTACACAAAAGTAGGATCAGAGGCGCGGTCAATAGTGCGATCGGGAATGGCGGTAAAGTTAATCGTAAATTTTCCTTCTGCATCCGTGGTGGTTATCCCATTGACGATCTCCAGTTCTGGTGAGGATGGGTAACTTCTCCAGCGGTACCACCACCATGAAGGAAAGTTAGCCGCACGCACCACACGAAACCTGACCGCAGCACCATCAATGTTGGCACCGGAATAGGCTCTTGCAAAGCCTTCGGTTTGGATTACATCATTCAACCGGAACGATGCGGCTACCGGGTTGAAATCCACCTCAAACTTAGGTCGTTTGTATTCTTCCACGCTGAAGTTGATTTCACCACTGCCATCGTCATTCACTATACGCATGTTTCCGGTAAGGCCACCTGTTGGCGCAGTGAATACTCCGTTGAATGTTCCGTACTCATTGGTCGTCACCATCACATGGCCCTGCTCCTGGTGGTTCACATCATACAGGGTCACGCTGGTGGTGTAGTTCGACTGGATCATCGGGTTCTTTCCATCGGTAGTAATGACCAATCCCTTAAAGTAAACCGACTGCCCCGGGCGATAGATGGCTCGATCCATGAAAAAGAATGTCTGACGCTGCGTATGCCGTTCTCCTTCCTTGTACTGATAGATCGATCCGGAATAGTAGTACGATTGGTGATCTACGGGCTCAGTACTGAAAAGGTCATCTCCCTTGCTAAAATAGATGGAGAAATTGCGGTAATCATCATTGCGCAGGTATTCAATTTTAAAGTAACCACTGACATCACTGACGTACGTACCCACTTTCACGCTCTCATATTCACTCTTCTTGCTATTGTAGCGTTGCGAATACACGGTAGCATTCACACCTGCAAGCGGCTCACCCGATTGGCGATGCAATACATAACACTCTGTCCCACCATCCTTCGCTGAGCGGTGCAGGTAGCTGATGTTCGTGATGACAGTAAAGGCGTAGGCCACCGCATTCTTCTTAGTGGAAAAATTCGCAGCGTGACTATATAATACCATGTACTCTCCTTCCGGCAGCGCATCCAGTTTCACTTCAATGCTGTGCTGCTGATAATCCTGATCATCGGGTAGCGTAAACTTTCCGCTCTTCACGGTATTCCTGGCGGTGAAGTATTCGATAAACTTTTCTTCTCTGTCGATATTATAATCCTTGTTCAGTTTCTTGCGCAGCGCCTGTACCTCATCCCGATTTACTTTTACAATACGGTAATGAAGCGCAGTGACGTTTTTATATTGCACCAGACTTCGGAATGGTAAGCCAGGCACGTTGTTTTCTTCTATTGTAGCACTGATGGATTTATTGAGAATATCCTCCTGCAGGTTCTCACACATAATGGCTCCATTGGAATCCGGAAACCGTTTCTTTGCTTCCTCACACCACTGGTAAGCTGTTCGCAAATCCCACTTATGCGCATCACCAGATAATGGGTTGTACAGCGAAGCGCTTCCGATCAATACATGTGCCTTGGCTACTACCACTACACCCACTGCTTCATTTGATTTTACGTTCTCCTCCAGTTGCTCCAGTGCCTTAAAGTAAAGCTCATTTTTATTCGGCAATACCATGTGCGATTGCACGAAATCCAGTCTGCGCAGGTCAATATCTACCAGGGCACCCGGATCGGTATCATTCAAATGAAAGCGGGTCAGCTCCTGCACCATTTTCAGGGCATCCAGTTTCATCGACAACGTGTCTTTCGACTCCAGCTTGAGGTTGGCGAATGTTTTCGCATCCGCCAGGTATTCTTCCTTGTCCAGCTCAAAGGCATAGGCCGGTTTGGTCAGGTCTGGCTCTTGCGAAGAGAAGAACTCGAACGCGCGGTGCGCCAGAAAATCGTATAATGTAGGATGATAACGTCTGCCCAGTTCGTTGCCACGATAAATGACAGGAGTAAACACATCGATTTTTTCCTTCTTGCTTTTCTCTGCTTCCTCCATACTCAGACGATACTGCGCAGAGGTCTCCTGAACAATCCGGGCTAGGTTCCAGGTTTCGATGTCGTTCTCATCCACATTGGTGGTTTCACTGCGGTTGATAAACTGGTAGCGGTTATTCTGATAATATTGCCAGTACAACTCTGCCAGTAATGAATGCAAGAGTGGCTTCACCGGAAAAGAAGCATGGATGGCTTCTTCTTTCAGCTGCACCATGTTTTTAACAAACGCATCTTCTTCTTTTACATCTCTCAGTTTTAATTGATGGATAATTGCCTTTACTAATTGGCCTGCATTATTTTCTGTCTTTGCCTTCCGTGCGATCTCGTTTACCACTTTCAATGCCGACTCCGGCAGTCCTTTGCTCTCCTGTTCCTCTGCTTCCCTCCACGCCTTCTCAAAATCAAATGAATTCATAGTAGTTGGTTTATGTTGTGCGTTGCCGCTGTGAATTAAAAAAAGTAGGAGCCCGAAGGCTATCATGATATTTTTCATATACAGTAAAGTTAATGATCGCAAGCGGAATACCTTATCGCTAAAAATCACCTCTAAGGATGATACAGAAAGGCAAATTCCATAATTAACAGGAACCTATTTTTTCCTGCAAAATATGACAACAGGAAAAATTTAGTATAAAAAACTAATTCCTCACATCCGTGGCCTGTGTCCCACTGAACACCATCCTCTATATTTTCTTCCGGTCTGTAAAGACACAAACCGAGGTTGGAGAAAAGTTTAGTATAAAAAAATCAACTCCTCATATCCGTGGTCTGTGTCCCCACAGGACACCATCCTCTATATTCATTTCGGTCTGTGAAAACACAAACCGAGGTTGGAGAAAAGTTTAGTATAAAAAAATTAATCCTCACATCCGTGGTCTGTGTCCCCACAGAACACCATCCTCTACATTCCTTTCGGTCTGTGAAGACACAAACCTAAGATTGGGACACCGACCGAGGTTATTAACACGAACCGTGGTTCTATTATTTACCACTTGTAAAAATCACTTCACTCACGTTCGATACCCCGCTTTCATTAAATGCTTCGATAGCGAAATAATAATCTACTCCTTTATTCAACGCGCGTACCTCTAATGTATTGGGTTGATCGGCAAAGACCTGGTACGTTTGGTACAACTTGTCTTTGGCTACGCCCCATATAATATTATAACCCACTGCATCGGGCACTTTTTGCCAGCTTACAAAAGCATTGCGTGTATCCGTGTCTCGTTTTGCTGTAAACTTTGCCGGAGTCTTCGGTGCTTTACCCAATCCGTGTCCAAATACACGTATGTCGCTGATAGCCAGCTGTGGTGAGGCTACATAGGCATGTTCGTATTTAATGTAGCGCGTATGTATCGGTTTCTCCAGCTCCAGGTAAGCGTTAGGCCGGTCTTTTTTTTCGTGGGTGTTGTCCACGATCTTTTCCCATTGCTTTCCATCTATGGAATGATAGATACGGAACTGGGTGTAAATCTTCGGATCAAATCCATCGTAAATGTTTGATTTATAATCCGTATAGTTGATCTGAATGGCTGTTACTTCCTGTTGTTTTTGCAAATCAATGATCACCCATTCGCCTTCTTTGTTTTCTTTGGCTACCCAAAACGTGCGCGGATGCTCATCAGTGATTTTACTCACGTGCATGGTATCCAACGTAGATGATGCCGTTGCCGGTTTTTTATAGGACAATAGCATCCAGCCGGTAAACAGCTCATCTTTATTGGTCCATTTACTGGTGGGTAGTTTATGGGGCAGATCACCAAAGCGGGTATTGGCATACATCTGTCCGTCTTTATCAAAACCAGTGGGAAACATGGCGATACGTCTTTCAAAATTCCAGTTCACCGCAATCCATGGCGTGCCTGTGTTCCAATAGTTGCCATAGTTGTCCTGAAACGTATTGCCATGCCCGGCACCATTTACAAAGCCACCGGGCTTATAGGAGATCGGATTATAAGGTGCATACGTAAATGGTCCGAGCGGATGATCACCGACATACGTGCCGTTGCCATAGACATTATTTTCTGTGCCGGGTGCTCCGTACTGCAGGTAATACATCCCGTTGTGCTTGGTCATCCATGCACCCTCCGTAAACGGTGTGATGTCGGATCGATGGTCGCGACCAAATCGCTCCCATCCGTGTTCCTCCGGATGCAGATAGATCAATTCCTTGTACTTTTCTTTATAGCTTAAGCGTTTGCGTTTGTCCAGCTCAGCACCAAATATCGGGTACACGTTCGATGAGCCCCAGTACATGTACCACTTGTCCAGATCTTCATCGTAAAACAAGGCCGGGTCCCATGGGCCAATGTCCTTGGGCAGACGGGGAAGCCATCGGTTATAGAAAAGTAGCTTTCCTTTTTCCGGCTCCAGTGAATAAAAAATCGGACGTTGCTCAAAGGTAGATTGAAAGAGATACAGCGTATCGCGAACGCTTAATGCGGCAGGAGCACACATATCTTCCATCGGCCATTTATCCGGAATAATATAATTCCAATTCACTAAATCCTTGGAATGCCAGTAGCCACCGGAAATCGTGACAAATAAAAAATATTCACCTTTATGATTGATGATCACCGGATCGGCTCCCGAGCGGTACGAAATGCTATCATTGAGTTGCTCGTAGTTATACCGATAGTTAATGTCCATCGGGTTGCAATAGGTTTTTTGACCAGGCCGCTGTGCCTGTGTCGTATTTACCACTATTGCCAAAAATAAAATAACCATCAGACGCATACCTGTATTCTTTCACGGAAAGATAAGCGATTTCATTGTGTAAACGGAACACGTTATTTCAGGAATATCTTTAAAACAACGCCTGCAAAAGCAGCAATAATGATAATGACCGGTTCCTGAACCTTTCTGAAACGAAATAAAACCAGGGCCGTCAGTAATGCGATAAGCAGCGTAGGCAAATCCAGTAATGTACGTTTGCCTAACACCAGTACTGCACCTGCGATAGAGCCAATGGCTGCCGCAGTAACCCCATCTACAAAGGCACGAATGCCCGGATGCTTTCCGTACTTACTAAAGTAAGGAGCTGGGACAACGGTAAACAGATAACATGGAATAAAGGTAGCCAGCGCAGCTACAGCGGCTCCGGGCAACCCTGCAATAAGATAGCCAATGAAACCAACCGTGATAACCACCGGCCCCGGCGTGATCATCGCCACAGCTACCGCATCCACAAACTGTTGTTCACTCAGCCACTGATATTCTTTCACGAGACCTCCGTATAAAAAGGGAACGATCGCCAGCCCGCTGCCAAACACAAATGCTCCTGCTTTAGTAAAGAACCATGCGATTTGCCAGAGCTTGGATTCAGACACAACGGGCTGAAGCGGAAGAAGAAACAGAGGCGCTACTGCTGGTGTTGAATACAACCACCTGGGTGGTGCTTTTACGAACCACACCGTAATGCCTGCCAGCAGAATAATCCAAAGCAGCTCTTCTTCCGTAATGAAGGTGACAATCGTTAACACAATAAAAATGCTCCAAAGCAATTTATCACGCCCGATGCTTTTAATAGTAAGTCGATAACTCCCTATGGCAATGATGCCAATCACCGCTGCACCCACACCGTAAAATACCGCATGCATCCATGGCAACCCACCAAGGGATACATAGGCATAACCAATGACGAGCACCATGATAAATGAAGGCAGAATGAAAGCAAAGCCAGCAAGCGTAGCACCCGCCAAACGATAATGGACGTAACCAAGATAAATCGCGAGTTGTGCAGCCAGCGGGCCTGGTGCCAGCTGAGAAAGGGCAAGACCTTCCTTATACTCTTCTTCTGTAATCCATTTTTTATTTTCCACCAGATCACGATGCATATAACCTGCCAGTGCCACGGGCCCGCCAAAGCCCCACGTGCCCAGTTTAAGAAAGTAGATGACTAACTCCTTTAAAGTATAGCTTGCGTTCATGACTAATCCTGGGAGCGCAGATCCAGCGTGTGAAATACAAAAAAACGAATGACATTGCTCGACATGTATTTATTCCCGGTCGCTTCCTGCTGAAATACATTCATGTAACCCAGCTGGGCATTGAGATGGGGGGTGAACTGGTAACCCAATCCGGCAAAGAAACGGTTCTGGTCAAACGTATTGTAAACGATTTTGCTACCGAAGTTGATAAACACTTCATTCATCACCGCCATGAACGGAGTTTTGGCGACCAGCTCCTTTCCTCTCAGTGGAATGAAGAAAGCCATGTTGTAGCGAAGGCGATAATTGAAATTATAACCATCTTCCAGCACATCATTGGCAATCTTGTGATTGAAGCGTTGCTCCAGGCGCAGCCATTGAAGCGTAGTGAGCCCATGGTATTTCTGATTCCACCATACCTGCTGCCATGCCCTGTGTTCCGGGCGTGAGGTATTCAGGCCTTTGGCAGGAAAATGATTGACAAACGTGTAGCCCACATTAAACCGCAGGTTGTCTTTAATAAAATAAGTAACCGCCGGGCGAACCAAAAACTGGAATGGCCGGTCAATAAAATGGTCAGTCTGACGGTAATGCACATCCAGCCAACATCCGAATTTGTTAGTGAGCCGTGTCTGATTGAAATAACCCAGCCATAGCTGATCACGATGATGCACTTCGCGTTGCACGGATTGAGCAACACATGGTGAGGTGATTAAAAATACAACTAATGACAAAGTAAAGCAGCGGCACATCGTAAATCAGGATAGAAAAGGCATATCCTTACAATGCTACACGGCAGTATTCACGAAGTATAGAACGATTTTTACTTTTGGTATAATCTTTACTTTTTGCTTTGCTTCTTTCTGAAGGAGAGCGGACTTTCGCCCGTTGTCTTTTTGAAGATGCGGGTAAAGTGACTTTGGTCTGAGAAGCCGGTGAGATACGCGATCTCCGCAAGTGAATGAGTGGAGCTGCTCAGCAAAACAATGGCTTTCTCGATGCGCAGCTTGCGGATATAATCCCCAAAAGATAAATCATCGAAATACTTCGAAAATTCGCGCGACAGGTAGGACGGATGCACATTAAGACTCTGTGAAATTTCTTTAAGACGTAATGCAAGGTTAGTGTCAATCTGATCCTGAATGATTTCTTTCAACTCGCGCGCCCACGCAGGTGTTTTTCCTGGTTTCTGTTTCAGGAATTTCTCGTACACCTCCAGCAGCATGTTTTCCGCCGGATGCTGCGTATGCTTTTCATTTTGCAAATGGGTTGCCCAACTATACAGCGCATCGTAGATAAGCATGCCCCTTTCCAGCAGTTGCTGATCATCTTTTATATTGTGCGCAAGTCCGGCGGATATGGCCCACAGCCCGGATGACTGGCTGGCAATATCATGCCTGTCGGTATCCGCACCACGCACAATGACGGCCAGCACCTTCAGGGCAGGATCATCAAGTTGATGTTTGCGGAGGATGTAATCAAATGTACATTCTTCCCCATAGTGTGTGTATTCTACTTCAGGCAAATCAAACGGAATAGCGCCTAACTCTTCCGCTTTTTTTAACACTTCTCCGAATGGAACGTAAATGATCTCTGCCTCTGTGTCAACAAAACGCCTGATCAGCCACGGGCACGCAATGCGGTCAATTTTTGGACGTTCACGGGTGATCCATTTCATAAGGAGGAAATTACAATTGAAATCAGAGAGTTGCTACGGTAGCCACGCACATATTTCTCTTTTCGGAGAAAGGTATCTAAACACCAACTACCTTATCTTGTGGAATACAATTTCCTCCTAAACCAGAACGCTAAATTAACAAGAAGTATCAGGGCAGGCACTTCAATTAGAGGTCCTACCACTCCCGCAAATGCCTGACCTGAATTAATTCCAAACACACCGACTGCTACGGCAATTGCCAATTCAAAATTATTACCTGTTGCCGTAAATGAGATCGAAGTATTTTCTTCATAAGAAGCACCTAGCTTCTTCGATAAAATAAAACTAAGGACAAACATGATAATGAAGTAGATGACCAGCGGAATGGCAATCCGTAGAATATCTGACGGTAAATCCAAAATCATTTTCCCTTTAAAGCTGAACATGATCATGATTGTAAATAACAAAGCAATCAATGTCAATGGACTGATTTTAGGAACCACGGTTTGCACATACCATTCTTCTCCTTTTGCTTTTCTAAAGAAGTAACGTGTTAAAAATCCAGCAAGGAAAGGAACTCCCAGATATAGCAAAACACTCTCAGCCACATCGCCCATCCTCACGTCTACTACTGTTCCCTCCACCCCGAAATAGGGAGGAAGTACGGTGATCAATAACCACGCAAAAACACTGTAGAACAACACCTGAAAAATACTGTTCAAGGCCACTAGTCCCGCTGCATATTCCTTATCTCCCTTTGCAAGGTCATTCCAAACCAACACCATTGCTATACAACGCGCTATACCGATCAAAATTAATCCCATCATATACTCCGGCTTGTCCCTTAGGAAAATGATTGCTAACAGAAACATCAGGAGGGGCCCAATGATCCAGTTAAGAAGTAATGAAAGACCAATGACTTTCAGATTTTTAAAAACTTTGCCAAGGTGCTCGTACCTCACTTTAGCTAAAGGAGGAAACATCATAATAACGAGACCTGTGGCAATGAGAAGATTAGTCGTTCCTACCTGAAAGCGACTCATGAACGGTTCAACTTCAAAAAAATTACCGAGCGTAATGCCAATGATCATCGCCAGAAAAATCCATAGCGTAAGGTACCGGTCAAGAAACCCCAATTGTTTTTGATTATTCATGCTACTCTTAGCTCTTTACTTGTGAGAAAGCAAACAGAATCTCTCTTCCAATCTCATGAACCCGTTCCTTGTACATAACGCTTTCCAAAGCAGTGTCATCAAATTCCTTGGGATCATGGTAGGTTAATGCAATACGTGCTGACGCTCCAGTTACTAAAGGGCAGTTTTCATCCGCATGCGAGCAGGTCATGACCGCAGCAAAATCCGCATTGGGATTAAAAGGATCATCGTACTTCTTTGAAAAAGCAATAACAAGAGGCGCATCCTGAGCGTATCGCACTGCATATACAGGGTTGTCTCCCTCTTTTGTTGTAGTGATATCAAATCCCGCTTCCCGCATCGCCTTTACTGCTCTTGGATTAAAGGCCGTTGCTTCCGTTCCACCTGAGAAGCACTCTACTCCCGGAATGTCGTAATAATATGCAGCAGCTTGTGCCCATAGCTGGGACAAGTGACTTCTTCGCGAGTTGTGTGTACAAATAAAGTTCAGATATACCTTTTCGTTTGCCTGAACTTTCTTTTGAACGAAATCGGTCAATTGACTTACTATCTCTTTACGTTCAGAGGGAATTTGATCAAATTGTTTAGCAAGTAAATCCTGAGTTATACTCAATGAAGAAAGTAATACCATGGTTTTGGCTATTTAGTTAAATAACAGAATGAGGGATGATCTGATCGCTTACTAATTGCAGCAACCCGGCGCACAACAGCTTTCAGGCTTCTCCGCATACACCGTTATACTGAATATACCTGTTTTACCCGTCCTGAATTCATTTACCTGATCGGGTGATAAATAGTCTTTCAGAATCTCATCAGGTAGTGTGATGCGTTTCTCTTTCTGTATCGTAATAAGATCAAAGCCAGCCTTCTTTATGATGGCAAGATACTCATCTTTCTGTATTGCTCCGGATACACACCCCGCATACATCTCCGCCGATTTCTGTAACCCTGCAGGAAGTTCTCCCACTAATACAATGTCCGACACACTGAAGTGCCCCCCTTTTTTCAGGATACGAAATGTTTCTGCAAAGGCTTGTTGTTTATTGGGTACCAGGTTCAGCACGCAGTTACTCACCACCACATCAGCCATGTTTCCTGCCAAAGGAATATTTTCAATATCGCCCTGCCGAAACTCCACGTTGGAGTAATTTAATTTCTGCGCATTCTGTTTCGCCTTCTCGATCATCTTGTCCGTAAAGTCAATCCCGATCACCTTACCCTTTTCTCCGGCAATGGATCGTGCCACGAACGCATCATTGCCCGCACCCGAACCTAAATCAACCACGGTATCTCCTTCTTTGATCTGTGCAAACTCCGTTGGCAACCCGCAGCCCAGGCCCAGATCGGCATCCGAAACATACCCGGTAAGTTGAGTGTAATCATCGGCCATCACGGTATAGTCAACCGTGCCGCATCCTGTTGCTCCGCAGCAGCTGGCTTCGTTGGTGGTTTTACTCTGCTCAGCAATCTGGCTATACTTTTCTTTAACCAGTTCTTTAAGTTGTTCTGAAGTTTCTGTTTTCATGGTGAGATGGTTTAAAGTATTATCGTAATATTGCGATTAATTATGACAAAAAAATAGCTAACAGCAGCGGTTATCAGCGGGTGTATAGCTTTCAAATAATGCACCGATTACCTTCTGCGCTTTGTTCCACGCTTTCTCATCGATGCAATAGCAGACACTCGGCCCGTCAATATCTCCCTTAATGAGGCCTGCTTTCTTCAGTTCATTGAGGTGCTGCGATACAGTGGACTGCGATAATGGAAGTTCATCCACAATATCACCGCAAACACATGACTTTGTTTTAATCAGAAACTGAAGGATCGCAATACGCGCAGGATGCCCCAGTGCCTTGGTTATCGCAGCCAGATCATTTTGTGCCTTGGTGAATTCTTCGGTTTTGGTTAACCCCATACTGTTATAATCGTAAAATTACGATAAAGGTTTCAAAAAAATGTGAAAAGTTTCTCCTATTTTTATTGCAGCCCTAACGTAGATATTAATCCCATGCTGATGAAAGCGGAAGAAGTAAAAACCAAGACACAATTACAGCCCATCCTTGATTTACTGAAAGAAAGTAAACTTCCGTACAACGACATCTCACTGAAGGACAATTTATTTGTGGCCTATTATAATGACTCCGGCCATTTAGTCGCATCCGGTGGATTGGAATTCTACTCCGGTCACTCTTTATTAAGGTCAATCGCTATTGAAGAGAAGGAAAGAGGCAAGTCATTGGGCAGGCAAGTAGTCCATGATTTACTGAACAGGGCCAAGGGCAAATCGATTAACAACGTCTTTCTGCTCACCGAAACAGCGCATGACTTCTTTATAAAGCTTGGATTCAGGGACATCAATCGTGATCAGGTTCCACCGGAAGTACTCGCCTCCTCTGAGTTCACCAGCGTATGCCCCGTATCGGCAGCGTGCATGGTATTTGACTTTACATAGAACCCGGGTTGGAGCTCAGCCTAATGTACGCCCAGCCATAAAACGGAAAAGCTTCTTTGGAAGGTTTGCTCTCCCGTAATACAGCAGCATCTGTTATTGACTTAAAGAATACCTGCACTTCATCTTCATACAGCAGAGAATCTTCCTGGAAACGCAGCTTCACCAGAACATAATCAGGTCGATCGGCATCGAATGGAAGCAGGCGCGTCATCTTTACGAGGAACCATTGCGGATCAGCAATGTGATCTTCATACAAGGTGATCCGGTTTACAATTTTACCTTCGTATTCTCCGTCCAGTAGTTCGCCCAGGGTTCTGTTGTACTGATCGTTATATACGATTACATCCAGCCCAACATAGTTATGCGATTGTACTGCGTTGACGAAATACCAGCTGGTGAGTAATGTTCTGGCCTGGCGACCACCGTATCCTCTTTTCTCTCTGCTCACAAAATGGATGGTGCGCCAGTACCCCTTGATCAGATCGAAACTGCTGAGGTTAGTAGAGAAAAAAACGATAAGAAAACAAGCCACTCCGGAATTTCTCAGTAGCTGAACATTGGCCAACGAAGCGTGTGAAGAGAAACCCACTACCATGTATTCCAAGACAAAGATGGCAGTAAGCGCTAGTGTAATAAATATACGTATGTGTTCTGTTTTGCGGGCTGCGCTATAGGTAAAATACGATGAATTATTCAGGCAGTTATTAATCACAATGATCCATAGCTGCACGATGAAAATAAAGAAGAGAAAGAAGAGCAGTAGCTGATTATGAAACAAAAGGAAATCATAAAGCCCATGAACACCAGCGGCCACCATAAAGCTGAGGGGTAACAGGTAACGCAAGGAGCGTTTGTCCTTTATTTGATATAAACCCCATACGATGCCGTACGCTACAAACGAAGTGTCCACCATATGACCAATCACCGACAGGTAGGCGCGACCATGAATAATACCATCTTTCAGCTGGTAGAAATAAAGAATGTTCTCCACAAAGGCAAAGCCCAGGGCACTGGCTGCACCATATACAATATAATTGACAGGGTCGAGCCGTTTACCAAACAAGAGCAACAGCAGAAGCGGTAGTGCTTTGACAAATTCTTCAGGTACACCGATGATAAAAATGCAATAAAACAGATCATTCCAAAATCCACCATTGATGGATAGCGTAGTATACACCTCCATCAGATCATTAAATGGCAGCAACAGCAAAACAAAAAATGCTCCGCTAAAAAACATCGCTACCAGATTGATAAGGGGACTTCGCTTAAACACATTGAGGCGGAAAATATAAATCAGCCAGGTGATGGAAATTAATAACGCTGCCCAAAACCCAATCCAGCTGGTGCGATCAGCAAGGGTCAGAAAAGCGTGAGCAATGTAACCACTCCAGTCGTTTACATATAGCAGCGTCTCGTTGGCAAGGTGATCAGGAAAATAGTCATCGGCCAGAGGGTGTTCAAGCAACGCACGAAGATGTTCGTAGTCTTTATCCGATTCATACAAACGGATCAGCGTAGTATAGGCATCAATCCAATTGCCACCTTCGTTCTGCATTTCAAGCTGATACTCCGTCAACGCTTCACTTTGCTTATCTTCGATCAGCAATAGTTCTCCCAAACAATAATGCAGATAGGGCAACCGGGTGTTGCTCACGCTGTGAAAGTACCCGGCAGCCTCCGCTCGCCGTGCTTCCTGCATACTCACCACGCCAAGACAAAAATTACCCAATGACGATACTGCAGTATCAGGTGAAGAAGCAAAACGGGTATAAGCTGACTTCAATGAGCGGAAGTAGTCCAGGTACTGAAGATCACCTTCCAGCCGATGAATGCGGTGATAATGAAACGCTGGTTTTTGCGAGAGCAGGTAATGTGCACTGGTGTCCATTGTGGTTTCGTCCAGTGTATCTCTTACTATCACAGGCTCATAATTAGTTCCACCTGAATCAGAAGCAAAAAGATTAACGATTACTACCGCTACCAGAAATATCAATAGCGAGCCCAGCAGCGACCGGAATAATGGCGACTTAAAAAACAGTTCTTTATTAGATACAGACCTATATTTATAAAAAACATAGCTACTGCCTACCAGAAAGAGGATGAAAAGCCAAAACATAAAATGAGGATCGGGTTGGGGTTTAGTGTCCTAAATTTAAACTATTCATTTCATCAATAAGTCACCCATTGCAGAAAAGACACAGGGTCACCCAACTAAAAATTCCCCATCACAAGGTGATACAGGTACGGCACCATTCCGTGCGATGAAGTCACTTGCTGTTATCGGCTATCGCTGATCCAACGTGCCATCTAAGGGAGCGTAACGTTTCACTTCTTTATCACAGGCTGAGTTACTCACTACACCCAGCGTTGGTAGGAATACCATTTGCGGCTACAGCGTAGATGAGCATTGGACACTCTGTTTGTTCAGTAAAAGATCTCAGAATTACATTCAGTAATTTCCGGGACGTAAACCGGTCCAAAAAGCGGTTTAGCCGAGACCAGTCGGATAGATAAGGCCAGCCTTCTTCGCTTTCTGTGAACTTCACACCCCCCCGCTCATATCCGACTCACGTACAGCTCATTGCCCCCTTGACCTTTGGTAGAAATGAATCGCAATCAGCTTTAATGCAACATTGTTGCAATTAACAAAAACAATGAATAGGTTTACCCTTTCAATACAACCATGAGCGAAAAA
>JAHEZH010000251.1 GCA_023251155.1 Flammeovirgaceae bacterium
CATTTTGTACATTTCTTTGTTAATAGTCAAATCAGCTACACCATCAATGATCTGTATATACGTATCAAACGGGGAAGTTTTCTCCGCCAATTCCTCGCCAGCATCCACCGAGGTCGCGGTTACATTTCCAGTGGTTTTCTTTATGATCGTTTTACTGACCACAGCGTTAGGTATATATTCAATGATTTCAACAATGATATGTACTTTCCCTTTTTCGAGTTCGGAAGGAGCCGGGAGGAGGTTTTCTATCATTTTAGTTCACGTTTTAAATAATTAATGATCATTAGAAGTTGTAAAGAAGGGTAAAATTTCCAAGTTCAGCTACAAATCTTCAAGACAGGCCCGTTTTTTAGTTTTCAGTGATTTGAAATAAGAAGGGGTTAATCCCGTGATTTTCTTAAACTGGGAGGAAAGATGAGCAACGCTGCTATAATGGAGCTGATGAGCAATTTGGGTAATATTTACTTCCTCATAAATGAGCAGCTCTTTCACACGCTCTATTTTATGAACAAGAATATACTGTTCTATTGTAATACCTTCGGTAGTTGAAAACAGGTTAGACAAGTAGGTATAATTGTATTTTAACTTTTCAGCCAGGTAATTGGAGAATTTTATCTTGGGAAGTTCATCACTATAATGAATCATCTCTACTACCATTTTTTTTATTTTCTCAATTAAAACTGATTTTTGATCATCCATGAGTTCCAGGCCAAAAGGAGTTAAAGCAGCTCTTACTTTTTCCCGTTGCTCCTCCGTAATATTCTCCACAATGTCCACTTCACCTAGCTGAATGTGAGTGAGGGTTAATCCAAGTTTCTTCAATTCATCCTGCACGATCATCTTGCAGCGAATACTTACCATGTATTTGATAAAGATTTTCATTCGGTGAACGAGGGAAACGGATTCTTCTACTTGCACTATTCTGAGTAACAGAGTGTATTATAAACTAATGCCATAAGAATTCCTACGTAATAGCGCGGGGATTTGCCTATTTACAATCTACAAGCGTTATTATTTGAATTGGGGAAAACAAGTGTGAATTAAACCTCCCACATCGCGAAGTCCTTGCTCCCACCAGGCTGATCACACCACTCACGGGCGAGCCGTTATTCGGTGAAGACTCTAAAAAAATACCGATATATCGTTCTCTATAATTGTCATTGCTTTATTATTTAGAGCCCCCAATTGTCGTGGCATGGTTGTGTAGGATGTGTCGTAAAAATGATAAGGAGCATGCAGCTAATTCCATCACAATACAAGGGACGTTCAATACAGGCAATCAGTTCAAGGGATTTTCCCAATGATTCTGATGCGCATTCCTTCTTCGAAACGACCAGGCAACGTCTTGAGCATGTGAATGACTGGCAAACATGGGCCGGGGCAGCGCTCGCTCAATTCACCTTGGTCAACTCGGATGGTAAGGATGTTTACCGGCCTCCGATTGTAGGAGACCATTTTAAAATTGATGTTCCCGGACCAGGAAGTGCCGAGGGGCAGGGCTACGACTGGGTACAGATTGAAGCGATCGAACAGGAAGTGAACGCTGATTCAGCGCATTACGGTTTTACAGTACGTCCTTCGTCCAATCCCGAAAGGTCAACAATCGAAACAGCTCATTTCTATTCCGATGAATCAACCAGTACATTCCTTGTAAGACGAAATGGAAAAATAGTGAGTGTAGAAGTGTATGACCGGAACATCACCCCTAACACAGATGCAAAACGAACTACCGATAAGGTACGGAACAGCTTGGTTGGCGCAATGGGGACGTCAACCTTCTCAAAGCTGCAATGGCAAAGCCTCACGGACGGTCTTATTTGCGACTAGCTCGGTAACCATGTCACAATCCAAAATGGCGCTGCATTGAAACCCCGTGCTGAATTATAATCCATCAGATCTATCTTTTGACTGATGCCAATCACATTTTTTCCTCCAACGTGCACGCTCAGAGACTCTATCTTTACCAATAGGTTATTTCTTTTTTACCTGAATCGAAATAGGAAGAACGTCCGTCAATTCAAGCTCGTTAACCATATCAGCTACAGTCGTCTTATACTTCTTAAAATGGTCAGTCTGAATATGTGATTGATATGCTGGAACACTTGCATAGGTCTCTAAAATAGTAATCTGATTAGGATTGTTTTTGTCCTGTAGTGCAGAATAGGCCAATACACCTTTTTCATATTTCAACGCTGAATGCATCTGTGCCTTTAACGCTATTATGTAGTCGTTTAATTTAACGCTATCGACTGTAATCCTGGCAATCCGCATATAAGTCGTCTTATCCTGCGCTATGGAATTCTGCAATGCTAATGTCATCATGATGGTCGTCCCAAGTAAAAGTCGTACGTGTCGTAATTTCATATTAATCATTTAATCACTATTTCTCTTTGTTAATTTAAAGTCAGTCATACTTATGTCTTCTGAGGAAGTTTAACCATTCCATATTCACAAACACCTTTGCTTAAAAGTACCCTTTCACATGGCGCTTCCTGATTAGTCACAAGATAAAGATACCTCACCAATCAGTCAACCTCTGTATTTCCAATGAATAATAAGTCACGGTTAACATAACATTATCCTCTCGGGAGTTCATTTATGCCCCGTCAGTTGGTACTATTACGGCAAACGATTCTACAAAGTGACCGTAACCGGGAAGTGAAAGAGACAATGGCGATGCACCCATATACTCTATCGGTTTGATGCTTTCTGTACCCTGACAGGTACGAATCTGACAAAATTCCATTATACGCATTAAAAAAGCGCTTATCTTGGGGTACTGAATTGATATCAATGAATAGTGAAGAAGCGATTATCCGATCCTCAGGAGAAAATGTGATTGAATGGATTAAAGAGTACAGGAATGATTGGATTCAACGCCTATCAGACACTTCTCTTCTTAAAGAATATCTCCTTACTGAATTTCAAATGGAAGAAATTTCAGCCATCAAGCTGGAATTCATAAAACGCGCCCTGACGGAATTATCGTCAGCGTCAGTGGACCTCTCCCACTATGCCGCATTGATTTTAGAAACCAGAAAGAAAGGATCGCTTTCCATTTCCAATTCCACCGAGCAATTCTTCCGTAAGGATATTGAACGCACGATCAAAAACTACTTATAGGTATTTTTAATAAAGCCCAGGCCATGTTTATGTTCATTCGAAAGTTTGAAGTGGCTACCGTAGGCAATCTATTGAAACGCGTCGCGTGGTCAAATGGTCAGTAAAGATCAGAATGATCTTTGCACGGTAATTAAAAAGGTGTCTGATGCCCATTGGAAAATGGTGTTATCCTTTTTACACCTGGGAGGTGACGGATAAAAAAATGAAAGGCGACCTACGCAACAAATACCCATGGAAACGTCATATTCCATGCAGTAGTATAAAACGCGCTGACATGAATCAACGCGTTCTATAGTATTAAACAACTTAAATCATTTTGAGAATACTACTCTATCCATCCTATAAATGTAAAAAACAATGGTTCGGCCATCCGGCTCCGATGCATTAATCTGAACGTTGCTGAAATACTTCCACGCCTGTATTCATTGTAAATTATAAATCATTCTCCCTTCTCCATAAATACGTACAAATGAGTGGCCTTGCCATTTTCAATGATGAAGAAGTCCATACTATTCATGATGTTAGGATTCTCTCGCGTTCCTATATGACCATAAAAACGCACACCATTCTGTGTTGCCTCCATCGGCTTTGCTGCACTAAAATAAAATTCGGGATTATCCGAGTGAAGTTTGCCGATAAAATCAGATACCTCCGTCAGGTTTGGGAAAACGAAAGCCGGATCATACATTTTGATATGCGTTGCATATATTGTCTTCAGCAGTTGATCTCGTGTTGCACGGTCACGCTCGTTCCATGCTGCAACGTGGCTGTCCTGAAATGTGTTGATCCATTGTGCATCCATAGTGAATAAAAGTTGAGTTTAAAAGTAAAGGCTAATCTAACCCGGTAAAAGTAGCGCTCTTGAAGGGAATAATTCGTTGATGTAGATCAACGAAAAAGTGCACGTCATTAAATAAAAAACAGCCTCACAGAAGCTGCTTTCTTTTGAACCCATCACCTGAAAGATCCGGATAATGTCCCCTCAGCGTTTGCCAACCTTGATCAGCTCGGCTCCGGAGAACGGGCCACCGATATCCTGAAGCTTGCCGCCACCTGCAAACGTTCCTGTATCCACGGGTGCAAAACCCATCGCCTCAGTAATGGCGGCTACTTCTTTCTTGGCATCCGCGTCATCACCACTGATCACAATCACGGTCCTCCCCAGTTCATTCTTCGTAGGCTGTTTCAACGTAGCAGCAGCCAGCGTATTAAATGCCTTTACTACCCGATGTTTCGGGAAAAGTTTCGCCACATATTCTCCAGTGGATATACTGCCAATGTCCTCCAATTGAAAAGAACTGACCGAAACAATGTTATTGCTGGTATCAATGATGATTTTACCCTCATAGTCTTCCAGCTGCTTACCGAGCGCTTTCAATTGTCCCCATGGAACAGCAAAAAACAATACATCACTTGCTTCAATCGTCTCCTTTAAGCCGGATGCTTTTAATGATCCCCCGATCGAAGACACGATATCTGTCAATGACTCCGGCCCTTTACGATTGGCAATCAATACTTCATTAGTTGTTTTAGCCAGATGGGTAGCCAAACCCGACCCAATGTTTCCTGATCCGATAATGCCAATTTTATATTTCATACTTGTTGTTACGTTTTTCTATGGATTAATAAATGAGACGTTGGGTTTCCGGCGCATTGGAAATATGAAGCATCGTACCGCTTCGGTATTGTCGATAAAGAGCTCGGATCTCATCTTCCGAACCAGCTATAAATGGGCCATGGGAAACAATTTCATCCCTGGTTGGTTTCGCTGCATAGACGACCAGTCGGGCATAGGTCTCCTTGGCCTGGATCACTAATTGACTCGTCTCCTCTGTCTGGTTCAACCAGCCTACCTGATCTTTATGCAATGTTTCATCACCAATGGCCACAGCGCCACCAATGACATAAACAAAGGCGTTATAATCTCCGGCAATCGGTAATTTCGATTCACTGTAGCCTTTCATCTCCAGCTCAGCAACAAACAAGGGGGTATAGTTTTTGATTGGTGATACCACCCCACCCAGTTGCCCGCTATACAAACGAATCGTTACTTCCTCTTTTTGCACCACCGGCACCTTGCCCGCATCAAGCACCTGCAATCGGGGCTGTACCCAGCGCTCTTTAAAGGGAAGGTTCAACCACAACTGTAGCAATCTGCCTTTCGTTGGCTCGTCGATGGTTTCTGTATGCACCGTGCCGCTACCTGCGGTCATCACCTGGAAGTCACCTTTCTTCATCGACTCCATTTGCTCTTTGATCTCTCCATCCAGTAATAAGGAGACCGTCTCGAATCCCGCATGAGGATGTGGACCTCCGGCTGGGTCATGATTACGCTTGTCCAGCATATCGTCCATCATAAAAATAAATGGGTCAGTCTCATGAAAGTCGCCCTGCACAATCCGGCGTGCAATATGACCAGACCCTAAAAATCCCTGCTCATCCCGGGGTGTATATTTGCGTACAATGGTTCTACTACTCATCACCTGTTTCTCCTTTTGCTTTAACTGATACAAAGCTCCTTACCCTTCCTGCAAATTGCAATTGATATGGGTTAACTAAAACCGTTGATGTAGATCAACACTTAATTTGCCAATCCGCATCCGGCCTAGCAATGCTTTTGCTGACAACGACAATTATTTTCTTTTTGTTCCTCTTACTTATGATCACCTCACCGGCAACAATTGCTGCGAATGAGTTATCTTTGGCCATTCCGTACTACCGCATTTTTTTCTCATGCTCACTCCTCTTCTCAACTACATTCGCGAACGATCTGTTACTCCACTATCATCGAAGGACCTGGAATTGTTAAACGAAGCCTTCACTCCCAGAAAACTGAGAAAAAAACAGTTCTTCCTGCAGGAAGGCGAAGTGTGCAAGTACTTTGGATTTATTGTCAAAGGTGCAACACGACAATACACCATGGATGCAAAAGGTACTCCGCATATCATCCACCTATGTATTGAAAACTGGTGGACTGCAGACAGGGAAAGCTTTCACAAGCAGGCACCCAGTATCTACAACATCGATGCATGGGAAGAAACAGATTTGCTTCTGCTTCCAAAGACAAACGACTATTACGATCGTGTCAACAGCATACCCGCATTCATGGAAATGAGAATCAGGCTGGATGATAACAACCACATCTCATCACAGAAGCGCTTGCTGAATTCGTTTAACCAGACTGCCGAATACCGCTACCAGGAGCTTCAGAAAGAACATCCTGAATTTCTTCAGCGCTTTCCTCAACATCTCATCGCCTCCTACCTGGGTATCACGAAAGAAACGCTTAGTCGTATCCGCAAAC
>JAHEZH010000252.1 GCA_023251155.1 Flammeovirgaceae bacterium
GGCGGTGGTGCCATCGTTTAATTCTGAAGTGACAGGGCCCAGCACATCGATGGTGAAATCCAGGTTGTTGATTATGTGCTTGATTGTTTTGCCTTTATAGTCAAGGCGTTTGAATTGTTTTAAGCGTCCTTGCTTGGAAGCGTTGGTTACGGCACTCACAAATTTCTCCTGCAAATCCAGCATGCCACCGACATTTTTCAAGTCGTTGAATTCCTTGATTGAATCGAAGATGGTTGTGAGGTAGTAAGCTTTTCCTTCCTTTTTCTTTACACCTAAGCCTGTATTGTACTGTTCGGGAAAATTCTCTTTGTCCTTATTGAACTTCGCGATACCATTATGGAAGATGGTTCCAAACGTGTAATGTTCGTCATTGATGATATCGATGAGTCCCTGATAATGATCTTTGTCGAAGTGGCTGATAAATACATAATCAAAGTGTACCGTTTCACCTTTGTTGAGGTAGTATTTGTATTGCCATTTGCTGAGGTACCTGCTTAAGTTATCTGACGGCCCACCATCGATGAGGATCTTTAAACCTTTGCTACCACCAACTTCGATCAGCGCACCATCACCCTGGCCTACGTCCACGTAAAAGCATTTGAAACCAGGAGAGTCACCGAGTTTATTTTTGTCTATCCACCCTTCGATACCAAAGGCTTTTATCTTTTGCCAGTTGTTATCCTGCTCATTCAAGAGCTCGACATAGGAGCCCATGAGGATAGTGTTGTTCTTACTTTTTCCAGCGCCTTTGTCATCAATGGACTTGAATGTTTCGGCATAGAGGGCAATGACTGTCTTGTAGGTAGCGGGCATAATTTTAAGGGGTTGTTGTTATGGTTGTTTATGGAGAAGCGAGTTGCTTTTGTTCTATATTTTAACCTTTAATGCGAGCAGGTAGTACTCCTGTTCTTCGATTCCTGCGATGGGATCAGAACCGTTGTTGTATGAGAATCCGAGTGATAAACTTCGTGTGCCTGTTGGATAGACTAACAACTCTACCTTTATTAAATGCAGATATCCCTCTTTTTCGGATGTTGAATTGATGAGGTCATATCTTCCTTTGTTACTAAAAGCAATCTCTGCGATTGGATCACCAGTGTCATCATTGCCGGTTTTTTTCAGGATGCTTAAGCCGACATCATAGTAGCCTCGAACAATGCCACCTTCGTTGATTTCTTTTGGAGCTTTAGCTCGGTATTGAATTTCAGTTCCTGCTGTAAAGCCGATGAAATAGAAAAACCCTTTTCCAAAATGCCGATAGGCGTTGATGTAGATTTTATGTTGGTAAGGCGTATTAGTTGTGGTGTCTACCCTTGAGTAGTTGACGAAGAAGTAGCTGGTAATGAAAAAATTGTTTGTGGTGTCTGACTGATTTTTTACAAATTCACCTGTTGTGCGCCATGTGGTAAAAAATGATTTTCCTTGATTTGCATCTACGGTACCTATCTTTTTATTGAACACAAAGCCACCTTTGTAATTGTCCTGTTCCTTATCAATCATGTTATTTTTATTTAGCACGAAGAAAGGTGATATGGAAAATTTCTTTTTTTCCTTATTCAATACCCAGTCGTAGGCAATACCTGCATTGATAAGAAATGAGCTTTGTCCTTTAGTCGGGTTGGTGTATGAAATGGTTGCGGCTTCTTTGTGATCTTCGGGTGATTCGAAGGCTTCGCGTATTTGAATATTTTTCCAATCAAGTTGTGAGAAGCTTTGTAATGAAGCAGTGATAAAAGCAAAAAAGAATATCTGTTTGATCATGGCTTACTCTATTTTGTTTTCTCTTCTATTAAGTCCAGCACATCACCTACGGTATCGCAGTCGCCTATTTCGGCATCGGTCACTTTCTCTTCTGGCTTGATGGTCTTGACGTATCGGTCCATTTCCATCTGAAGACTATCTATGTGTTCATCGGTGTAGTCCAGGTTGTCAGTTAGTGATTTCTTCCTGACTTTCTTGGTGGCACTTCCGGGAGGAACCTTTCCTGGTATCAGGTAGATAATTCGTATGACTGCCATCTCATCGTACTTTGCCATAATGGTTGGTGGATATATTATTTGACATTGGGATATTGTGTTGTGGTCGTTGTTGTTGTGGTAGAGCCTGTAGGGTTATCCGTAATTATTTTAAACTCATCTTCGAAATTGATTGGGATTTTATTGTCTGCCGTGGACTTCAAATCAGTAGTAGTGTTCTGATTGTTGCTATTTGGATTAGATGTTCCCTTGTTCTGTTCTAATGAGTTGACTTCACCGATGTTAATAGCAGGAGATGTTTTGATGAGCAACTGGTAGTTGACGTTGGTCATGTCGAACTTGTTATTATCGGTTCCAAGTTCAAGGTATTTGAGGAACCTTTCATTCCTTCGTAATTCAAGTGCGTTGGCATGATAAACCTGGCCACCGGGAAGATCTTTCAGTGTTTCTTTTATTGTGTCTGGATAGGTGATCAGTTTGTCTATCATTGAAGGCCAGAGGGTAATCATAGCTACAAACTTTCCAATTTGTTCGATTGTTATTGGGTCGGGTTGGATCAATAGACCTGTACGGAACGCAATGTGACACTTGAGGCGATAGGCATTAATGAATTGCTTCAGCAAACGTGGATTGTTCTCAAAGTAGTCCGCTACCAATTCAATCGTGTTGATAAATGAGTCCGCATCGTCACCGTCTTCCAGCCAAGTGGCATGTTCAATGGTTTTATCACCTTCTTCTTTCTGTGCCTTTTCTATTTCTTTCTTACTAAGTGATTTGATAAATCTTTTAATGTCCGTTTTGGCAGGCGCTGGAATGTGGAAGGAGAGTTGAATAAATTTCTGGAGGAAGTCACTTCCGAAACGTAAGCCTTGTTGTACATCTTCTTTGCTGGAAGGGTAGAGGTATTTGATAAGCCCCTCGTACTTGGCAGCTACGCCTGCGGCTACTTTTTCTCTGTCCATTCCGATGATAAAGATGATTTTCTTTGAATTTGAAATCATCATGTTCAATCCCTGCATGAGTTCAGCTGCCTTCGGGATTTCGGCACGGTCGAGGTCATCGATGAATACATAGATTTTATTTTTTTTCCCTGCTAACACGTTGACCGCCCGATTGAAGTCCAGGTGAAACGTATCGATGAATTCTGTCTTTGCGGAGAAGTCGGGTTTGGTATTGTATTTTTTTAAATCGATGCTTAATGGATTCCCGAAGACATCAGCGACTTTTTTTATGAAGAATACAGTGCCGATGAGCAGTCCAATGAACCCTAACGAATTGATGATTTTTGAAATGTCTATATCCTCTGCCTTACCTGTTTCATTGATTGATAGTAATTGAAGAATCTGAGAGAAACCATTCTGTTTGAAGAACGCATAAGTTAGGACACCATATAAAAAGATAAGAGTCATTTTTAATACGAGATCTCCCCATCCTCTTTGAAAATCAAACCTACAGATGGAGAGTTTTAAGTTTAGAAATGGTCTCTTGTACCAAGAAATCTTTTTCTCCAGTTGACTGATGAAGGTTAAAGCAAAGGTGGACCACATCGATTCTACTTTGTCATGTCGCCATGCATTGAAGTTGATGGTGGTTGCTTTATTCTTTTCAAGGAAGTCCCGAAGCTGCATCATGAACGATGACTTACCAGAGCCCCAGTCTCCTTCGATGGATAGGGTGAATGGAGGAATGGTCTCTTTGTTTTCGAGGAAGTCTGCAATAGCACCTACGTATGGAGCGAAGCCGAGGTGATCGGTGGGGGATGGTTCATCCTGCAGCCCAGCGCTTCTGATTTTTGCCTTTTCTGGTTCAGCCATAGTGTGATCATGGTGGAATCCCAGTTACTTACAAAAAGAAGTTTAACGCGAAGCCAACTGCAACAGATCTTCATTTCCTTCTGTGAAGAAGCCGTGATACCTGTGTTTAGAAAATTTACGATGTAGTGAATGGATTCAACCCGCTAGAATAGATCTCAGCGAATGAGTTCGGGGTCCTACCTATGGCATTTGATTGCACAGGGAGTTAGATTGAAAGCCTAACTAAAGATAGAAAAGTATGCGATTATTTAACGCAGGTCAGATATTTTATTTTTGTTAAGATATGGATCAGTGAAACGCCACTAATACTTGACTTGATCTCTTATTTATAGTTAGCAGTGATTTTATCGTCTGATGTTTATTCTGGTCATGCTATGTTTGAAGTAAGGAGTGAACCCGACTTTCTCAGCTGCCCGATTTGACGCTGTTTTGTCTGTGTCTGTCATCAAGTAAACGGTAGCGTTAAGGGTTCGAAGAAGATTTGAACAATGTGACAGGATGATTTTTCCATACCCATTATTCCTGTGTTCGTTCTTCGTGAACAGAATTCCGATGTCCGGATCGATGATGGTGCAGAAGCTTAAAATTATGTTGTCTGCGTTAAGCAGTACAAAGATTTTTTCTGACTGAATCATGTGTAACATCCGCTCACGCATTTCTTCTATTGTTTTATCATTTTGCCCGTTGTATTCTTCATGATAATATTGCTGAAGCATGATTGCGAGCTCCTCTAGTTGATCAGCTGTTCCCTGTTTGATTTTCAGATCTGCGCCATTGAACAAGTTTATTTCATGCGCCTTGTAGAATAGTCTTCTTTTATCAACTTCAAAATTATTTGGTTGATACATTGCAAACAGCTCGTTAATGAGTTCTTCATCTCCAGATACCGTGTATTTGGAATATTTATTAATATCAAAAAGCTCACCCATTTCCTGTAGCTGAAGTGTATTCCAATTTTCCCCATATATCATAAGCGTATCACTGTGCAGAAACAGTACCCATCCATCACATGTAATGCTTATAAAAGATAAATTATATAATGGCTTTTTAAAGGTTGTAATTTTTTCAACGGTGTCATTTAAGAATTTGTACTTGTATGCGTCTAAGTCGATTTCCCCCAAAAGGAATTGAATGAATTCGTTATAGTTGTGTTTGGCAGTCAAGTTCATGAATGTGATCGTGTGTTTGTTTGAGGTATTCTAAATTTAGTAAAAAAAGAAGCCGGATTGCTCCGGCTTCTACGTACAACGCGGTTCAACTAAACATTTAAACCTAACCCTAAACCTCGCATTCAGTTGAGGCGTTGCAGTTTCTCCAAGGTGATTGGCTTTTCAATGAAGTGTTGGATGCCTAAGTCATGGACACGTTGTATTTCTGCAGGGTTGACCGTGGATGACACGATGGCAATTGTTGAAGCTGTATTGCGATCAAAGCATGCGCTGCGGCCGAGCTCTTCGAGGAATTCAATTCCATTCATGACAGGCATGTGCAAGTCCAGCAAAATTAAATCTGGCCATGCGATGAGCTTGCGGCAGTTGTCAAGTAACAGGGATAGTGCTTCTTTTCCGTTCGTTGCACATTCCAATGTACCTTTCCATCCGAGCATCTCCAGCATTCGTTCGCTCACATAATGATTGATAACCTCATCATCAACGATGAGAATCTTTTTCTTTCTGTACATAACCCTTAGCGTGGATTCTGTTCGATGGGGTTGTAGAGTATCTCTTGCTGCGGGAAGGCAAAGACATACCTGTCGCTATTTGGTAACAGTGTGTAGACCTGCCCCTGTACTTTTCGTGTGAGTGTTACTCTAAATGCTGGTTCCAAATTCAGCCTTCGAAGATCTGTCCAGCGTGACGCACGCATAGGAAGTTCCTTGCGTCTCTCCTGAAGTATTATTTCGAGCAGCCTTTGCTGATTGGTTTCTGTTACGTTAATGTATGTTCCTGTTCGATAGCGTTTGGCAAGCAAGGCGTTGAGGTCTTCAAGTGCCCCGGAGACATTGCCCAGCCGTGCGCGGCATTCAGCACGTGTGATGTATGTCTCATTTGTGGAGACACCACTGAATAGCGTGGACGCACCGCTATAAGTACCAATGAAGGTGTAGCGGTTGGGTGTGGTGGTAGCTCTATAACATACCGCCCTTCTCAAGTCATTGATTGCATATGATGCATACAATGTGGTGTCGATGTAAGTGAGTGTTGATGACTGAAATCCATAGGCTGTATTGGTTGCATGGAACAGCACTTCGTTATTGAAGCGTGCGATAGGACGTGCTGCCGTAGTGCTGAGGGTATTGTAGTCAATGAGTGTTGCTGCTGTAACGAGGGACTGCGTGGCGAAGGATTCTGCTTTGGTGTATTCGTTCATGGAAAGATATACAGTGGCAAGTAGTGCCTGTGCTGCAGCTGCATTGGGGATGGTCTTCACTGTAGATGTTGCAGGCAATAGGGTAGCAGCTTCTTCGAGAGCTGTCGTCACCCGTGCGTAGGTGTCACGAATAGTAGAACGTTGTGGCAGGATGTTGACATCTGAAGTGGTGCGGATTGTTAACCCAGGCAGGTCAAGATTGTCTAAACTGTATGGCTTGGCATATACCTGTGCAAGATGATAAAAGGTGTATGCTCGA
>JAHEZH010000132.1 GCA_023251155.1 Flammeovirgaceae bacterium
CGTGAGCCATACTTTAGACTGACACCCTTTTACTTCATTGCTTTCTGTTTTATCCTTTTCAGGAAATGCCGGGAGCTTTTGTCCCAGTTCCATCACATAGAATACAGTCATCTCCAGATCGCCATCCAGCAATGAGAATTCGTTAATGATCTCGTCCTGTATTTCGTTAATGGTCATTTCATGAACTTTACAATGCGATCCACACCTTCTATTAACAAGTCAATCTCTTCTTTTGTATTGTAGATCGAAAACGATGCCCTTACTGTTCCTTCTATCCTGAAACATTCCATCAGGGGTTGCGTACAGTGATGCCCGGTGCGCACGGCTATGCCACGTGTATCCAGCATCTGGCCGATATCGAAATGGTGGATGCCTTCAATCACAAAAGACTGTACGCTTACCTTTTCAGGGGCTGTTCCGATAAGGCGGACCGAAGGAAGCGTGGACAAACGTTCTGCTGCATACTGTAATAAACGATGCTCGTAAGCGGCAATGTTCTCTTTGCCCAGTTCATTGATGAATAAAAATGCTTCTTTGAATGCCACCACATCACCGATATTCGGTGTGCCGGCTTCAAACTTGTACGGAATGTCGTTATACGTTGTTCTTTCGAACGATACGTCTTTGATCATCTCACCGCCACCCATATAAGGAGGCATCTTGTCCAGCAGTTCGCGCTTTCCGTAAAGAAAGCCCACACCTGTAGGACCGTACATTTTGTGCGATGAAACACAGTAGAAATCGCAATCCAGTGCCTGCACATCAATGGGAAGATGCGCAGCAGCCTGTGCACCATCGATCAATACCACTGCACCGGCTTCATGGGCCAGATCAATGATGTGTTTAATGGGATTAATCGTACCTAAACTATTAGAAGCATGGTTAACGGCAACGATTTTCGTTTTAGCCGATAACAGCGCTTGATATGCTTCGACATTCAATTCACCGTTTTCATGAACAGGAATGACTTTGATGAGTGCACCTTTTTGTTCGGCAATCAGTTGCCATGGAACAATGTTGGAATGATGCTCTAATCCGGAGATGATGATTTCATCACCCGCATTCAGGAATGCTCTTCCATACGAAGACGCTACGAGATTGATGCTTTCGGTTACACCTCTTGTGAAGATGATCTCTTCGGCCTCTCTTGAGTTGATAAATCGCTGTGCCTCCAGTCGTGTATCTTCAAAAGCGCGTGTGGCCCTTTCGGCCAGCGTATGAATGCCACGATGGATATTGGCATTGAAGCCTTCGTAATAATTAACTAAGGCATTAATAACCCGCTTTGGTTTTTGGTTGGTAGCCGCATTGTCAAAGTACACCAGGTTTTTGCCATTCACTTTTTGATGAAGAATGGGAAACTCTTCTCTGAGCTTGGCGATGTCGGGCACCGATAGCGTAGTTAAGGTGCTCATGGGTATTAAAAGTTTTTGTGAAGACGTTCGGCAATCAGCTGATCGAAATACGTCTTCAGCGTTTCGTCTTTGATCGTAGCAATCACATCCGAAGCAAAAGCATAAAGCAACATCGCTCTGGCGGAATCTTTATTGATCCCTCTGGATTGCAGATAGAACAAAGCCTCTTCATCCAATTGTCCTGTTGTACACCCGTGTGAGCATTTCACGTCATCGGCCCAGATTTCGAGCTGGGGCTTGGTGTTAATGGTTGATGTTTCACTCAGTAGTACATTTCGGTTCGATTGAAAGGCATTGGTCATTTGTGCCTGCGGGCGAACATAAATTTTTCCGTTAAACACGCCCTTCGAGTGGCCATCCATCACGCCCTTGTACAATTCATTGCTGAATGAATTGGGCTTGATGTGATCCACAACCGTATGATTATCGGCGAGTGTGTTACCCGTCAGAAGGTACAGACCGTGAAAGTGCGATTCGCAATGCTCTCCGTCAATGGCAATGCTGAAGTTATTTCTGACTACTTCACCATTCATCGTCAGTGTAAATGTGTTCACATGGCTGTGATCGGACTGATGGATGAGTGTATTACATACCTGAATGGATTTACCCGGGTCGTTCTGGATTTTATAGTAGTTGAGTACCGCTTCTTTGGCAACACTGATTTCCTCTACCTGGGTGTGAAATGCGGCTTCATGCCCCGTAGTTTCAAAGCGCTCGATCAGCGTCACTTCACTGCCTTCTTCAACCCATCCGACAATGCGTGTATGCACTGATACGGCACTGCTTGCATCGTTCAGCGACAGCAGGTAAACAGGCTCTTTAACTTCGGTATGTTTAGCTACGTGAAAGAATAATCCTTCCGACCATAAGCCGGTATTTACTGCAGAGAACGGGTCTTTTTTATAGTCTTCTTTCTGATTCAGTAGTGCACTCACCACTTCCTCATTTTCCACCAATGCTTTGGACAGAGGTTTAATGATGATCTGATCCGGGTTGCTTACAATTTTCGACAGGGCAGGGGCGTAGCTTCCATTAACAAAAACGATGATGTTGCCCTTCAGTCCTTCAATGAGAAATTCATTTACAGAAACAACCGTATTGACTTGAGAAGACAGCGTGAGCGAATCAAAATTCTTTTCAAGAATGCGGGTAACCGGAGCAAAGCGGTATTCTTCTGTTTTGCTGATCGGAAGTCCTGTGTTTTTCAGGTAAGTCAATGCATCTTCACGAAGTGCCTGATCAGCCGGAGAATAACTTCTTGTTCTGCTGGCTGCCAGTTCTGATACCAGGTCTCTTTTGGTAGCTACATTCATATTAAACAGCCGCTACTTCGTTCTTAATCCAATCGTATCCTTTCGCCTCCAGTTCCAAAGCCAGTTCTTTGGTACCTGATTTTACAATTCTTCCCTTGTAAAGTACATGCACGAAGTCAGGCACGATATAATCCAGTAAACGCTGATAGTGCGTCACTACAATCGTAGCATTGTTTTGACTGCGTAATTTGTTCACGCCGTTGGCTACAATGCGCAAGGCATCGATATCCAGACCTGAATCCGTTTCATCAAGAATGGATAACTTAGGTTCAAGCATCGCCATCTGAAACACTTCGTTGCGTTTCTTCTCACCCCCTGAAAAGCCTTCGTTGAGTGAACGATTCAAAAGCGATTGATCAATTTCAACCAGCTTCATTTTTTCTTTCATCAGCCCTAGGAACGAAACCGCATCCAGGGCTTGCTGACCTCTGTACGTTCTGATCTGATTAAGCGCTGTCTTCATAAAGTTGATAGTGCTCACACCGGGTATTTCTACCGGATACTGAAATGCCATGAAGATACCTTCACGGGCTCTGTCTTCCGGAGACAACTCAAGTAAATTCTTTCCGAGGAAATCCACTTCGCCTTCCGTTACTTCATATTCTTCACGACCAGACAAGACCGATGCCAGTGTGCTTTTGCCTGAGCCATTTGGCCCCATGATGGCATGTACTTCACCGGCATTTATCTGCAAATCGATTCCCTGCAGAATTTGCTTCTCCCCAATCTTCGCTTGTAAATTTTTTATTGACAGCATTACTTCTTATTTCTAATTCTAAATGTATTATCCAACACTTCCTTCCAGTGTCAATGCCAGTAACTTTTGTGCTTCTACGGCAAACTCCATGGGCAATTGATTGAGCACTTCTTTGGCATAACCGTTGACGATCAGTGCGACTGCCGCCTCTTCACTGATACCACGTTGCTGGCAATAGAAGATCTGATCTTCACCAATCTTGGAGGTAGTTGCTTCGTGCTCGATGCGTGCGGTATTGTTTTCTACATCGATGTATGGAAAGGTATGTGCACCGCACTGATCACCCATCAGTAATGAATCGCACTGTGAGAAGTTACGGGCATTGGATGCACGCTTCATGATCTGCACCTGCCCACGATAGCTGTTCTGCGATTTGCCTGCCGAAATTCCCTTTGATACGATACGTGAACTGGTATTCTTGCCGATGTGGATCATCTTGGTACCGGTGTCTGCCTGCTGATAGTTGTTGGTGACGGCCACCGAGTAGAATTCACCTTTGCTGTAATCACCTTTCAATACACAGGAAGGATATTTCCAGGTGATGGCTGAACCTGTTTCCACCTGGGTCCATGAAATTTTGGAATGATCTCCGAAACATAAGCCCCGTTTAGTAACAAAGTTGTAAATACCTCCTTTGCCATTCTTATCACCCGGATACCAGTTCTGCACGGTGGAGTATTTGATCTCCGCGTCTTTCATGGTATATAATTCCACCACGGCAGCGTGCAATTGATTTTCATCGCGCATCGGCGCGGTGCAGCCTTCGAGGTAGCTTACGTAAGCTCCTTCTTCGGCTACAATCAAGGTACGCTCGAATTGCCCTGTATTCGCAGCATTGATACGGAAGTAGGTAGATAATTCCATTGGGCAACGAACGCCTTTCGGAATGTAACAGAAAGATCCATCTGAAAACACCGCTGAGTTAAGCGCAGCGAAGTAGTTGTCGTTGATAGGAACCACTGAACCTAAATATTTCCTGATCAATTCAGGATGTTCTTTTACGGCTTCACTGAAGGAGCAGAAAATAATACCCAGTTCGCTTAACTTGTCTTTGAAGGTGGTAGCCACAGAAACACTGTCAATTACGGCATCCACGGCAATACCGGTCAGGCGTTTTTGTTCGCCTAACGAAATGCCCAGTTTTTCAAACGTCTTGATCAGTTCAGGATCCACCTCATCAATGCTGTTGAGTGACGCTTTCTTTTTGGGAGCCGAATAATAGATGATATCCTGGTAATCGATAGGAGGGTAGTGGACGTTAGGCCACTTGGGCTCTGCCATTTTCACCCACATACGGAAAGCCTTCAATCGCCATTCCAGCAGCCATTCCGGCTCATTCTTTTTGGCAGAGATAAAGCGTACGGTGTCTTCATTCAGTCCTCTCGGAGCTTCGTCAGCCTCAAGGTTTACTGTCCAGCCGTGCTCGTATTCTTTCGAGGTGAGTTCTTCAAGTACCTGATTATCTTTACTCATTGAGTTATGTAGACACGTTATAAATAACCTTCAAAAATACTAACAAAACTCGGGTTTTAAGGTTCCATAACCGCAAATTTATTTAATCTGCCAGTTTCAGGTTCCGATCCAGACTCTCTTCCAGCGAGATCATGGTCTCTGTTCGCTCAATTCCCTCTACCTGTTGCATTTTTTCGTGCAGCACTTCCTTTAAGTGATTGGTATCCCGGCAATGGATTTTCACGAACATGGAATAATTGCCTGTGGTATAGTGAATGTTGATAATCTCTGGTATTCCTTTCAGTTTGCCCAGTACCTGCTCGTACAGGGCGCTTTTCTCCAGGTAGATGCCGATAAAGGCGGTAATGTCGAACCCCATTTTTCCATAATTCAGCTTTAATGTGGTTTTCTCTATAATACCCGCTTCTTCCATTTTATTCATACGCACATGCACCGTGCCTTGCGAAACGTGCACTTTCTTGGCAACTTCCGTAAAGGGTTTTTTAGCATCATCCCTCAAAATTTCAAGGATTTTGAGGTCTACATTATCAAGTTCATAATTTTTGGACATAAACGGATTTCATTTTTGTATTTTTATCAAAAATATAGACTAATAATTAAATTCTATGTAAATATTTGGCCTTTTTGTTGAATCGGATAGGAGTATTTTGCTTACTTTGCATCATCAAACACACAATGTAGGGTGTTGAAATTTGGCAGACAAGCCCTCCTGTCTCGGGGGTGGAGAGTCAAGGATAAACGCAGGGTAATGGGTTGACCACTAAAAAGTTCTCTTATGTCCTGTAGCTAACTTCTCCGTGGAGGTTCGACCCCTTCCCCTACAGCAATTTTAAAAAAAAGTAAGTTAGGTTTAGAGGCCGCTTCCGAAAGGAGGAGGTCTCTTCTTTTTTACATGGGTGCATTATACAGTTCCGGTTCGGTCATTCTCCGTTCTTCCTCCTTCGATTGCCATTCGCGTTCCTCTCTTTAAATAAGTCCACCACGCCTCCAAGTGATTTTCGGATTACAGGTGTTGATTTGACGTTTTTTGTAGTAAGCTATTTTTTGATCAATCACAGTACAAACGATTGTTAAAACCCGTTTTTTTTACGCTATTTGAAACGTTTTAAGAATTTAGACATTACTGAAATGAAAGACTTTCCCTGGTTCGCCCATTACCCTGCCGGAGTGGCAAAGGAAATAGGACCGCTCGAATACCCGTCACTAATTGAGTTTTTTGAAGACATCTTTAAAAAATACGGTGATAGGGTGGCTTTTGAGAATATGGGTGTTCCACTCACGTTCAGTAAATTAGATCAGTTATCAACGCAATTTGCGGCTTACCTGCAGCAAGGGCTGGGTTTGAAGAAGGGAGATCGCATAGCGATACAAATGCCCAACCTCCTTCAGTTTCCGGTTGTTTTTATCGGAGCGGTCAAGGCGGGCCTGGTGGTAGTCAATACCAATCCGCTCTATACCCCTCGCGAAATGGAGCACCAGTTTAAGGATGCAAAAATTTCGGCAGTGGTGGTGGTGGCTAATTTCGCCAATCATGTGCAGGAGATCGAATCGAAAATACCGGCAAAGCACATTATCGTCACGCAAATGGGTGATTTGCTGGGGCCGGTGAAGGGAACGATCATCGACTTTGTGGTGAAGTATGTGAAGAAGCTGATTCCAAAATACAACCTGCCTAAAGCAATTGCTTTTAAAGACGCCTTGAAGAAAGGAGCTTCGTTCACGTACACTAAGCCTGTAATTGATAAAGACGATAATGCTTTCCTGCAATATACCGGAGGTACTACAGGAGTAGCCAAAGGGGCCCAGCTGTCGCACCGTAACATCATTGCCCACAACCAGATGATTACGCAATGGTTTCAGCCCTACCTGAACTCTGCACCCAAACGGGATGAGATCATTATTACCGCCATACCCATGTACCACATCTTTGCACTCACCGTAAATGGTTTGCTCATGATGAGTCAGGGGGTGAAGAACGTACTGATTACCAATCCCCGCGATATGCCCGGATTTGTAAAGGAATTGAAGAAACACAAATTCACCATCCTTACGGGAGTAAATACATTATTTAATGGATTGCTGCACAACGAAGAATTCAAGAATGTGGATTTTAGTCAGTTGCACGGATCGATTGCCGGAGCGATGGCGGTACAGGATGTAGTCGCAAAGAAGTGGACGGAAGTAACCAAGACCGCCCTGATAGAAGGTTATGGTCTTAGTGAAACCTCACCCGTATTGTGCTGCAATCCCCTGGATGGCAAGCACCGCCTGGGAACGATAGGAATACCCGTACCGGATACGGAGGTGGCTATATTCGATGATCATGGAAATCAGCTTGCACAGGGAGAAACCGGTGAGATATGTGCGCGTGGCCCTCAAGTGATGAAAGGCTATTGGGAAAAAGATAATTCCGAAGTATTCTTTCACCAGGAATGGTTTCGTACGGGCGACATTGGTATTATGGATAGCGATGGGTTCTTCAAGATTGTCGATCGCAAGAAAGACATGATTAAAGTATCGGGATTCAATGTGTATCCCAATGAAATTGAGAATGTATTAGCGGGCCATCCGAAAGTGAAAGAAGTAGCGGCCATTGGTGTACCCGATGCCAAATCGGGCGAAGTGATTAAGGCTTTTGTGGTGAAGAAAGAGGCATCGCTTACAGAAGCAGAACTCAATGACTACGCGCATAAGAACCTGACCAACTACAAAACTCCAAAACATTATGAGTTCAGGGACGATCTTCCCAAGTCGAATGTGGGTAAAATACTGAGACGCACCCTGAAGGAAGAAGAAGAGAAGAAAAAGAAATAGTTACCATCTGTATTTTACATTTATGTCGAAAGGTGCACGTGCCCTGCTTGCCGGAATAGCCATCTGTATTTTTGCCGGGGTATCCGGTGACTCCGTATTATTTCCCTGGTATATAAAGCTGGCCATTGGAGTCGGGTTTTTAGGTTATGGAAGTTACCTGATGCTGAAGAAAGAGTGATGTTACGGTCGGAGATTTGTATCTTTGAAGCACTAAATTCAGCCTAGTAAATTTAACTCCATGAAATTCAAATTGTTTGTTGTACTGCTTGCGTCAGTCTCCTTGTTTTCATTTTTGTCACCGGTCGATAAAGCGCTCCTCTCTGGCACGGAAGATTCATTGCGCTACCCGGAAGAAGTTCATCTGAAGAACCTTCGTCAGCTTACGTTTGGTGCCGATAATGCAGAAGCCTACTGGAGCTTCGATAGCAAGTATGTCACGTTTCAATCCAACAACAAGGAATGGGGATCCAAGTGTGATCAGATCTTCTATATGCCTGTACAAGGGCAAGACCTGAGAAAGGAAAAACCAAAACAAATCAGTAACGGTGAAGGTCGCACGACGTGTTCTTTCTTTTTACGCGGTAATAAAACCATCCTGTATGCATCGACTCACCTTGGCGGGAAGGAGTGTCCTGTGGAGCCCGAGCGCAAGCCAGGGGGCAAGTACCTGTGGCCGGTGTATGAAACGTACGATATTTTTGTGGCTGATCTGAACGGTAAGATCCAGAAGCAACTGACCAATACCCCGGGCTATGATGCAGAGGCAACGGTATCCCCAAAGGGTGACAAAATTGTGTTTACTTCTACCCGTAACGGTGACCTTGATCTGTATACGATGGACGTCAATGGAAAGAACGTAAAACAAATCACCAACGAGTTAGGTTACGATGGTGGTGCTTTCTTCTCGCCCGATGGAAAGAAGATCGTGTTCCGTGCTTCCCGTTTTAAAACGGATGAAGAAAAGAAAGAATACCAGGATTACCTGAAGCAAGGCCTGGTGGCACCCACCAACATGGAGATATATACCTGCAATGTAGACGGTTCTGACCTGAAGCAGCTGACCCATCTGGGTAAGGCTAACTGGGCACCGTTCTATCATCCATCCGGGAAGAAAATCATTTTCAGCTCCAACCACAAAGGCACGCGAGGGTTTGAATTCAACCTTTTTATGATCAATGAAGACGGCACGGGCCTGCAGCAAATCACCTACGATAAGGTATTCGATTCGTTCCCGATGTTTTCACCCGATGGAAAGAAGATCATTTTCTCCTCGAACCGTAACAACGGAGGCACGCGAAACACCAACCTCTTCGTGGCGGACTGGGTGGAGTAATATCACGTTAAAAGTTAATCGTTATCCGTAAGGATAATGAGTAAACTATTTAACTAAATTTGACGGAGTACTGTTAACGATTAACCAATAACTGCAATGATCGGCTTTTTTGAACACCAATATCTTTCTTACAAAAAGGATCACATCAAAAATCTTCTGGCACTGGCTAAGGCCGATGGGTTTATGCATGAGAAAGAAGAGAAGATGCTGTATAAGATTGGCAAGAGGTATGGCTTGAAAGACAGGCAGATTAAGGAACTGGTTGATTCAAAAGAGAAATTCCATGTGAACGTACCCAACAATCACATCGATAAAATGAATGTTCTCTATGACCTGATGCTGATGGTCTATGCGGATGGTGTTGTGGAGAAGAATGAAATCGCTTTCTGTGAAGATGTGGTAAAGAAATTTGGTATGAAGAAGGAAGTGGTACACTGGTTACTCGATGAAATCTTTGAGAAAGGGACACCACCACCTCCGGATGAGTGGAGTGAGTTTATTGAAGAAGCGGAAAAAAAATATACGGTTAAGAAATAAGAATGAAAGGCCTCCGGAATCGGGGCCTTTTTTGCTTAAGCGTAGCTGATTTTTGAATGGTATAGTGGGAAGATGGATTCAAAGCGATTCTTAGCAATCGTTTGAGTTTATATTTGTGCGAGAGCAATCGTGACTTTCGAAAAAAAAGACGGAAATTAAGCGCGTATGGATGAAAAGAAATTGACTACCCAGGAGAAGGCATTACGAATCAATCTGAGCAAGGCCATTTATGGTTCGTTTGCCGAGATTGGAGCGGGACAGGAAGTGGCGGCTAATTTTTTTAAAGTAGGGGGTGCATCGGGTACCATTGCCAAAACGATCTCGGCCTATGATATGAAGTTCAGCGATGCCATTTATGGACAAGGTGAGCGTTATGTGTCGGAGACACGCGTGATGAAGATGCTGGACAAAGAATACGAGTTGCTTCCGGAACGACTTCCGCATCGCATAGAGCAAACTCGTTTTTTTGCGTTCGCAGATACCATCGAAGCGTTAAATTATGATCGTACTAATCAGGGCCATGGTTGGGTGGGGCTTCGTTTTCAGCTCCGTCCTAATTCAGAACCCAATGATTGTGTCATTCATATCAAGATGAATGACAATGATCCGTTACAACAGCAATTGGCGATTGGTACGATAGGCGTGAACATCATCTACGGATGTATGTTCATCTCTGAGGCGGAAGAGATCATGACTTCGTTGCTGGATGGATTAACTACCCGCAGGGTAGAGATCGATATGTTTCAGTTAACCGGACCGGATTTCAAACATGTCGATAACCGTTTGATGGCTTTGAAGCTGGTGAAGAACGGTTTTACCAAGGCCACTATGTTTGGCCCGAATGGTAAAGTAATGCACCCGTCGGATGAATTGTACAAGAAGAACGTACTGGTACTGCGCGGAAGATTTCGTCCTGTAACACATGTGAATGCCGATATGTTGCTCACTTCGCGCAGACAGTTTCGGCAGGAGCCCGATGTGGAACGTTCCAAGATTGTATTGCTAAGTGAGCTGACGTTAAATGACCTCAGTGCGGATGGTAAAGTGGATGAGCGTGATTTTCTTGCCCGGGCAGATATTATCTGTTCACTCGGACAGAATGTGTTGGTATCGAATTACTACGAGTATTATCGGCTGGTCGAATATTTATCGAAAATCACCAAGGGTAAAAAGATCGGTATCATACTGGGGATTTATGCACTGCAAAAAATATTTGAAGAGAAGACCTACGATAACCTGAGGGGAGGAATTATGGAGAGCTTTGGTTCGTTGTTTGGATCAAATGTGAAACTCTACATCTATCCGGCATGGAAGAACAATTCACACGATTTGTTCTCGCTCAAGGATTTTGAAGAAATACTTCCGGCCAATCTGAAAAACCTGTTTCGCTATCTGGTTGATAATAACAAGATGGAAGATATTCCCAATGCAAATGTGAACAACCTTCATATTATCTCTGATAATGTTTTGGCGATGATCAAAAAAGGAGAGATCGGGTGGGAGAAGTTTGTTCCTCATAAAGTAGAGGAGGCGATTAAGGAACATGGATTGTTTGACTATCCCTATCAGAAGGACCACGTTTCCGTTGCGGAAAAAACAGAGTGATCATCCGGTTGACTACACCAGTACCGTCACCTAACAGGAGGCCGATCACAGACCGGCCTTTTGTGTTTGTCTGTACGCACGAGTCAAGCATCAAAAGTAATAAAGCACCGCCTTTCTTTTCTTCCGATCCTGGCATAGGACTTGGTTTACCCATGGTAAAAATGGAAATTTAGGCGTTAATAAGTTTACATATTGATAAGTAAGTAGGATCTTACAGCACCGCTTTCAGCCTTATTGATTAAAAATTCCAAATGGAACTTCGCCCTATTTTCACCCCCACTATCACCCCCGAGCGCATCCAGCTTATCGAAGTACGCATTCGGGAAATTGAAGATGCGCTGGAAAAAGCCATTGATGTAGACCACCTGATTGCCCGTTTTAATGAATTCACTGGTAAGGCGTATGATAAATATTATTTTCAAACCTATTGGTCGGCTCAAAGCAGGGAAGAATTTGCGACGGATGCGGCATTGCCGGTAGCCGTTAAGGTAGCTGACATCACTAAAGAAGAACTGATTGAAATCGTGGACCGCATACTGGCAGGTGATTCACATACGTTATTTTTTCTGGAAATCCTCCGGATCAACACTACTTATCCGCGCGTCAGTAATCTCATCTTCTGGCCGACAAAAGAGGGGCTTGCTGCCAGCCCGACTTCTGAGGATATTGTTAATGCGGCCTTAAGCTACAAAGCAACTTCACTCTAGACAGAGGTGGTGAATACTTAGGAAAAACAAGTTTATCCTTTGTCTCCGGTTTCTTTCATCTTCGCAAAATAACGCTTTGCTTCTGCCATTACTTTGGGGGCAAGAATAAATCCGGAAAGCATCGTGGGGATGGCCATTAATGCAAAGGCAATATCAATGACGTTGAGTACCGCATCCATGGATACGATAGCTCCTACCACAATCATGACCAGGTAGAAATAATCATAGTACTTGCTTCGTTCTTCGCCCACCAGGTAGGCCAAACCTCTGCGGCCATAGTAGCTGTAAGAGAAGAGCGCGGTGATCGCAAAGGTGAACGTGCAAAGCAGAAGTATAAACTGACCGCCCAATGGCATTCCTTCTGCGTAAGCTTGGGAGGTAAGTGTGATGCCACTCAGCGATGGATTTTTCCATACGTCCGTCACCAGAATGGCCAACGCAGTAAGCGTACAAGAGATCAAGGTATCAATCACCGGGCTGAGCATCGAAATCAATCCTTCACGCGTAGGCTCCGTTGTTTTTGCCGCACCCAAGGCCATCGGTGCCGTGCCGATACCGGCTTCATTCGAGAACGTAGACCGGCGCACTCCTAACATAATCAAACCACCTACTATACCTCCCATAAAAGGAGTGCCGTGATAGCTGGTAGCAGAGAAGGCATCGGTGAAAATCAAACCGATGTAGTAAGGCACACGGTCTGCTTTTGCAAAAAGGATGAAAGCAACGGATACGAAATGCAATACAATCATCACCGGCACCAGCTTGCCTGCCCAATTGCCAATACGCTGGATACCACCAACAATAACCAGTGAGCAGAATAAACTCACCACGATGCTTATCGATAATTTTTGAATGCTCACTTCAAATCCACCCACACTGAAAAATGTTTCTTTAATACCCGATGGAATGAAAGCCATATCGATCAATGCCTGTGTCAATTGATTGGATTGAAAGATGGGTAAAGCACCCACCATACAACAGGCGCTGAAGAAGATGGCCAATGGCTGCCAGTTCTTACCAAGGCCTTCGCGAATGACATACATCGGGCCGCCTTGAAGTTGGCCATTCGAATCTTTTCCACGGTACATACTGGCCAGTGCACTGGTGAAGAAATTGGTAGACATACCGATGAACGAGGTGACCCACATCCAGAACAAAGCACCAGGGCCACCCAGTGCAATAGCCGCAGCCACTCCGGATAGATTACCAATGCCCACCGTGGAAGCGAGTGCCGTTGCTAATGCTTTGTAGGAACTGATTTGTCCCGGAGCATTTTTGTCATCGTATTTTCCGCTTAGTACTTTAATGGCATGGAAGAAGTAGCGGTACTGTATAAAACCCGAATAGAATAAGAAGAACAAGCCACCGCCCACAATAATGAATAATACAGGCGACCAGATAAGACTGGCGGTTTGTGATAGAAACGACTCGAAAGATGATTCCAAAGCGATAGCGTAGGTAAGTGATTTCAAAAGAGGCGCAATCTACTGCTTAAGTAGAGTAATCCCAATTTACTTGTTCCCCTTCGTGAATTTACCTTGCGATGCGGCCATCCAGTGGCAAAGCTGGTATAACAGCCGGGCTCCCACATTCGCATCCCACTCATCATGGCCGGGTGCCACCTCATTCAGGTCGAAGCCAATGATTTTTCGTCCGCTTTTTACCAGTTGTTTGATCAGGTAGGTAGCCTGTGTGAATTCCAGTCCGCCAGGAACAGGTGTACCGGTGTTGGGGCATAACTTCGGGTCAAGCCCATCAATATCGAAACTGATGTACACCAATGGAGGTAACTCTTTGATGATATCGGTACAGATGGCATCCCAGCTTCGTCCATTGTATTGTGCTGCTTTGATGTCGTCATCAAAATAGGTTTTAATACGGCCTGCACTGTTGGCAATCGCTGTCTTTTCTTCTTCACAATAGTCACGTACACCTACTTGTATCAGGCGGTGCAGGGATGGAATCTTCAATGCATTGTGCATGATCGATCCATGTGAATAAGTAAAACCTTCATACGCTTTGCGCAGATCGGCATGGGCATCGATGTGCAGTATCCCAAAGCGTTGATATTGCTCACCCAGCGCGCGCATCAAACCGAGGGGCGTACTATGATCACCACCCAGCAGCCCTACCAGTTTGCCTTCATTAAGGTATTGAAGAACGGTGTTCTTTACGTAGATATTAAGACTCTCACATGCTTCGTTGATTTTTGTCAGCAGCAGCTTGTCTTTTTCTTCTTCTCCGTATTCAACGGAAGAAATGTATTGTGCCGCCAGGGCACGCAGTTGCCTGTTTTCGCGATACAGGTTTTGCGGATAATCGGCCATGCTAACTCCCAGCTTCCATGCCTCGGGAATTTCTTTGATGAAAAAATCGATTTGTGAGGAGGCTTCAAGAATTGCTTTTGGGCCGGATGCCGCACCTTCCCGATACGATACCGTTACTTCCCAGGGAACGGGTACCACAACCACTTCTGCATTGTCCGTAGAATAGGGGAGTCCGAAAAGATTTCCCTTTATACCAGGTCCGTTCGGGTCAAAGTTTTGTATCGCTTCTTCTTTCGTCATAGGGAATTACAGCGAAGAACTGGGAATGCTGTTTTTCAGTAAGCCGCTGTGTTTACCGATGGATGACCATTCGTTTGTATCGAATTCAATGTGAAGGAAGTCGCAGGGCTCCATGCTTTCGCCAAAGCCACGCACCAGGTAGCCGACCAGCGAAGTCAGTGAGGGGTTGTGGCCGGTAAGTAACACGCTGTGATAGTGATTATCGGTGCCGTGAATTAATTCCAGTAACTGATCGGTTTCGCCCGTGTAGACAGACGGTTCGAACTGAACTTCATTTTCCGAAATTGCCAGAGGCTCAACCACATTTAATAATGTATCCTTAGCGCGTCTTGCCGGGCTGCAAATCACATGGTTGGGTTTGATTTTCAGGAGCACCAAATGCTGCCCTAGCCGTATGCCCTGGTTCACCCCTTCTTTATAAAGCGGCCGGTCGAAATCCTGCTCGCCTGATGCTGCCGGTTGTGTTTTTGCGTGCCTCAATAAAAAGAGCGTCAAAGCCATATTCGGTTATAAAAAGTGCAATAATAGGCCAACTTCAGTAATACTTAAAATAAGATGTAAAGGTACTGTCTGTCAGCACGATCAGTATTGGATTAGCGCATTCTAATGAGGACTCAAATTTGCGTTCTTGAAAAAATGCAGATATTTGAGCCCCTTTTGTTACGAAAATCAAGCTGATGTCAAAGAATTTAGTTATAGTAGAGTCACCCGCGAAGGCAAAGACAATTGAAGGTTATCTTGGAAAGGATTTCAAGGTAAGTTCCAGTATGGGCCATGTGCGCGATCTGACCAAAGGAAACGGAGCGATCGATATAGAAAATAACTTTCAGCCCACCTATGAAATCAGCCCGGATAAAAGGGAAACCATTACACGACTGAAGAAACTTGCCGAGGATGCCGAAATGGTTTACCTGGCAAGCGATGATGACCGTGAGGGGGAAGCCATCTCGTGGCACCTGAAAGAAGTGTTGGATCTGAATGATTCGAAAACACGCCGCATTGTATTTACCGAGATCACCAAGAACGCAATTCAAAATGCGCTGAAAACTCCGCGCGGTATCGATATTGACCTGGTTAACGCTCAGCAAGCCAGACGTATACTGGATCGCCTGGTGGGTTTTGAGTTGTCTCCCATTCTTTGGAAAAAAATCAAAACCGGGCTTTCCGCTGGTCGTGTTCAGTCTGTGGCGGTGCGATTGGTGGTGGAGCGGGAAAGAGAGATTGACAAGTTTGATGTAAAATCATCATTCAAAGTATCTGCCGTCTTCAACCTTGAGAAAGGAAGACAGCTTGTAGCGGAACTGCCGGAGAAATTCAGCTCCGAGAAAGAGGCGCTTGAGTTTTTGGAAGCCTGCAAAGGAGCCCAGTTTACCATTGGTGATTTACAGAAGAAGCCAGCCAAAAAATCACCTGCGCCTCCGTTTACTACCTCTACACTTCAGCAGGAAGCTGGCCGCAAGTTGAGTTTTTCTGTATCACAAACCATGATGGTGGCGCAGAAGCTGTATGAAGCCGGTAAGATCAGTTATATGCGTACCGACTCGGTGAACTTGTCAGACGAAGCCGTACAAGGGGCTACCCGACAAATTACTTCTGCTTTTGGCGGAGAGTTTGTTCACGTAAGAAAATACAAGACCAAATCATCAGGCGCACAGGAAGCTCACGAAGCGATTCGCCCAACTGACTTTTCAGTGCTGGATCCGGGTATGGATCGTAATGCAGAACGTTTGTATGAATTGATCTGGAAGAGAGCCATTGCTTCGCAGATGGCGGATGCAGAACTGGAGCGCACCACGGCTACCATTGATATATCTACTAATCCACGCAAGCTTATTGCTCAGGGAGAAGTGATTAAGTTTGAAGGATTTCTCAAAGTGTATCTGGAGTCGCGCGATGATGAGGAAGATGAAGAAAACAGCAAGGTACTTCCTCCCCTGAACGTAGGTCAGGATCTGGATCTGGATGAATTGTCAAGTACAGAAACATTCTCCCGCCACCCGGCACGCTATACAGAAGCAAGTCTGGTAAAAAAACTGGAAGAGTTGGGTATTGGCCGACCGTCTACGTATGCACCTACTATTTCAACGGTACAGAAGCGTGGTTATGTAGTAAAGGAAAGCAGGGAAGGTGTTGATCGT
>JAHEZH010000133.1 GCA_023251155.1 Flammeovirgaceae bacterium
GGCGAATGGACCAAATTTTCCTTTCGTATCGTCAGTGATAATTTCTGAGTTGGAAATTCCCAACACACCGTGTGGCAACCATACCGATGGCAGTTGTGTCTCCGGAAAGTCCTTCTTCACATTGAAAAGAAAGTCAGGCGTTTCGTTGACTACGTTTTCCGGTTTGATGTATTGTCCATCTTTCTTTACCTGGCGGGGGCTCACTTTCGCATAAAGCTGATCTGTCGTTATTTTCAGAGGCGAGTTGGGTAAGCTGGTCCATTTCAAGCCTGCCGGATGCCCGGTGAATGCTCCTTTCTTAACGTGGAAGATACCACCCGATCCTTGCCAGTCGCCCTGATTGTCATCGTAAAATAATTCACCATCAATCATACCCAAACCACAGGGAGAGCGCATGCCTGTTGCCCATGGTTCCATGGTGCCGTCTGGTTTTATTTTCATGGTCCATCCTCTCCATGGCACTCTGCTTTCTCCGCGCCACCATTCTTCATCACCAAAGGCCACGTTGCCGGTCACGAAGAAACTTCCGTCAGGTGCAATCTTTGGGCCGAATGAATATTCATGATAGTGACCGGATAGTGGCCATGCATATACGGTTTCGTACACGTCGGCTTTGCCATCGCCATTCTTATCGATGAGTTTAGTAAGCTCACCACGTTGTGCTACATACAGAGCATTGTCTTTGTAAGTAAGACCCAACGCTTCATGCAAACCGGAAGCGAATAACGTGAAGCGGGGCGAAGTTCCGTTTTCCTGTGCCGGGTTTTCAATCACCCATACATCGCCCCTGCGCGTACATACGGCGATACGGCCATCAGGTAAAGTGGCTACACCACCGGTTTCCAGCAACACACCTTCAGGTGCGGGGATGGTGATGATCTTATAGTAGTCTTCTTCCTGCGGAGTCTTGTTGAGCTGCGCCAGTGCGGGGATCAAGTTCCCTGCCATCAGCCCGGCAGTAATAATGAGTCGGAATATATTTTTCTTGTTCATGCTATCTCTCAATTAATAATTACCAGATGATCGAATACTTCACCAGACTATCTGCTGCCACAATCAATTCCTTCTTGCCATTTACTTCGCGAATAACTGGTTGAAGTCCTGCGGCGGGCTTGATGTAGTAGCTTTTGTCATCAATGGCATACCACCCGTTTGATAACGAAAGGATGGTGGTTCCTTCGGCTAACTTATAATACAATCCGGGTTTGGTACCCCGGTTCTTGATGGCTACTTCATGCGTAATGATGCGGTTGTTGTCATCAGGATAGATTTTATCTTCTACCTCAAGACCATCGTACGTGTACATGAATACCGGGCGGCCGCTGTCTTCCTGGATGGAGTATCCTTTTCCCTTGTAGGGAGTATCGCTCAGCTGTGTTTCTTTTTTCATGGAAGGGAATGCAGCGTCAGGTGAAGGAAGGAATGCAAGCGGCTCGTTGTTGAACAGGTACTGCACTGCACCTCTTGGAGTGAAGGATCCGTCACCGCGATCGTGCCACATCGGTGTCGCATCGACAAACTCACCATGCCATACGGCCACCAGGTTACCCGACTTCATATCGTACACATAATGTGTTCCGCTGGGATCGCCCACACCAATGGTATGAGTTAAGCGTTGATTGAACCCTCCGTTTTTGAAGTTAAGGAAAGCACGAAGCAGACGAGGTGTACTTCCTGCAGAAATAAAAATGGGTGAAGTGGGATTATCATCCGGAGGATAAGAGTTGAATGCATGCAATGGCTTGGGTGCACCGGCCGTTTCAAGATACAAACCTAAGCGGGGAGGTTCCCATGAGGCATCTTTATAATTATAGATTTCAAATGGATAGCTTCCTGCCTTTAACGTGATGGTCGCTTGATCCATGCGCCAGGCATCGGTGCTTTGAAAATTAGTAAGTTGCTGGTTGCTGATCAGCAGCCGGGCACCACCTGTATACGCCAGTGCGAAATGATAATCTCCATCCTCTGGTACCGTAATCGTTCCGTTGTAAATCACGCCATAGCCGTTTTCTTTTTCCAATACTTCACAGGTCAATTCAGGAATAGAACCCGTAGCCGCTGGCTTTAACTTGGCAAAGTCATCAATGAATTTGAAGTTGCCGTAGTAGGTCTTGTAAGTGATGTTGCTCAGTGTGGCAGAAAGTTCTTTCACCAGTTTATACTTGATGTTGCGGAAAGCAACCGGGCCATGGTCTCCCTGGATCATCAAAGGACCTAATGGTTTTTCGTTGTTTTCAATGGGGCCACCAGTTGGCAATGGCACTTCTACGTTATCATGAATTTTCACTCCGTTCAGTTCTACGGAAACGAATTTTGCGTTAGCGATTTTTTCACCGGCGGCATTAAATCGGGGAGCACGAAAAGAGATTTTAAATTTTTGCCACAGGCCGGGTGCCTTTGCGGGATTACTCAGCGGAGCTTTGCCCATATAAATTTTACCTGGCTCATTTTCCCAGTTGCGATAGATACCTCCGATGTCGGAGTACTTCGCATCTTTCACTCCCCAGCTATCGAGGAGCTGCACTTCATAGCGGCCTTGCAGGTAAATACCGGAGTTTGATCCTTTCGGAATCATCACCTCCAGTTCCAGTTCGATATCTCCATGTTCGAAGGCGGAGACCAGATTATCCTTTTTTGTCTCGTCATTCATGTTGAGCAAAATTCCTGCGCCTGCGGTAAAGGTCACGGCTTTGGGATGTTCGGCTGCAGGGCCGGCTTGCGACTTTTTACTTTTCTTGCCCTTCTCCGCCACGGGTGCCGGAGGTGTAGTGTGAATATCCACATCGGGTAACATGGTTACATCGCCCACAATCTGCCAGTTGCCAGCCTGTGGTTTAAAGGAAGATAGGTCTTCGAGTGTCAGTGTTTTGACCTCCTGTGCCTGTGTGTAAAAAGCACAGAGCGCGAGAAGCAGAACAAAAACGTTCTTTTTGGATAATTGCATAGTGAGTAGTTAATAATGAAGGGCACCAATATCGGAGAACAAAACAACATCGCAAACAAACTTTATTGATCATTCATGGTGTTCTTTTGATTTCTGTCGGCTCGCCTTCGCGGATGAAAAATTGCTACCTTTCATTTTTAATATCCACACATGACGATCGATAAGATGCTAGGCATCGACTACCCCATCATTGTAGCCCCGATGTTTCTTATTTCCAATACCAAAATGATCAAGGCCGCATTGGCCAATGGTGTTACTGCTGCTTTTCCGGCATTGAACTATCGTACCGATGCCGAACTGCGTGCCGCCATTGCAGAGATCAAAGCCTTTACCTCCAAGCCGTTTGGTGTTAACCTGATTGTGAACAAGTCCAATCCAAAATATAAATCGCAACTGGCTACGTTGGTTGAATTGAACGTGGATTACATCATTACTTCGCTGGGCAACCCCGGCGAAGTGATAGCGCAATGTAAGCCACGGGGTATAAAAGTATTTTGCGATGTCGTTGATCTGGCATATGCCAAAAAGGTAGAAGCGCTTGGCGCGGATGCCGTGATTGCAGTAAATAACAGGGCCGGAGGCCACGCAGGACATTTATCTCCCCGGGAGCTGATCACTTTATTGAAAGAGAATTGTTCGATACCCGTCATATCTGCGGGAGGTATAGCGCATGGTGCTGATCTGAAACACGCCATGGACCTGGGAGCTGCGGGTGCCAGTGTAGGAACTATTTTTATTGCCTGCACGGAATCGGATATCTCCCCCGAATACAAGCAGGCCATGATCGACTATGGTGAAAAAGATATTGTGATGACCACTAAGCTTTCCGGTTCGGCACTTACGGTGATTAACACACCTTATGTACAACAGCTTGGCACCAAAGCCAACTGGCTGGAATGGATATTGAATAACAACAAGACATTGAAAAAATATGCGAAGATGTTAATCGCTTTTCGCGGAATGAAACAAGTAGAGAAGGCCGCCTTTGGCGCTACCTATAAAACCGTATGGTGTGCAGGCCCTTCGATCGAACATGTAAAAAGTATTCGCCCTATGGCGGACATTGTAAAGACGCTGACTTCAGAGTATGATGCAGCAAAGAGTTAGAAGGTTATTAGCTTTTGGCTTCAAGCTACAAGCAAAGTATTCACTCTCTTACAGCTTGTAGCTATACTAAACGTTTTCCAGGTGATTTCTGATATTGTAATTGTTTGTATTGCGGCAGTGGCCGCAGGTTTTATTGATGCGATAGTAGGCGGAGGTGGTTTGGTTCAGACACCTGTTTTATTGCTCACTTTTCCTCATGAACCGGTAGCACGACTTTTAGGTACTACCAAAATTCCTTCTTTCTGCGGTACAGCAGTTTCTCTTTATCAGTATTCGAAGCGGGTTACCTTCCACTGGAAGCTGGTAAGCTGGATTGCGTTGGCAGCGTTCTCGGCTGCATTACTTGGTTCACGCCTGGTAAGCCTGGTGAGCAATACCACTATCAAGCCCGTTATCCTTTTTGTATTGATAGGTGTTGCCATTTACACCTATACCAAGAAAAACTTTGGTCAGCAGGAAGCGAAGGAGATACCATTGGGTACGGCACTCTTTCGCGGTATCCTCAGCGGACTGATCATTGGCTTCTATGACGGATTTGTAGGACCGGGCACAGGTAGTTTCCTGGTACTTGTTTTCATAGGCTTGCTGGGCAATGATTTCATGCACGCCAGTGCGCATGCCAAGATGGTCAACCTGGCTACTAACCTTGCATCCATCCTTTATTTTTCTTCTTCCGGATTAGTCATGTACCAAGTAGCATTACCCATGGCTGCTTGCAATATGCTGGGCGGATTTCTGGGCACACGCCTCGCGCTGCTTAAGGGAAATACATTCATTCGGATCTTCTTTCTCATTGTGGTGAGCGGAACAATTGTTCGCTTTGCGTACGATGTGTTTTTCAGATGAACACCCTCTTAATGCTCGTCCATTACCAGGCGTGCAGGTAAAATCCGTGTAGTGGAGGCTAAACGTCAATGCGGTGAGGCGAATAAATTCAAATGAAAAGTGAAATGGGCTTACAGCCGTTTGTTCCGCCCACATATATTTCATCCGGCATTCACTCAAAGTCATAAATTGCCCTTTTATTGTTCTACCTTTACAAAACGAACAAAGAACTTCACAACGCTTCTGTTCTTCCAATTTTTAACACTATCCCCATCCGATGCAGAAAATAAAATTCAACAAGGACTACATCGGTTTTTATGCTGAATTACGAAGTCGCGTTGATGTGTACTTTGCAGATAAAAAGATTTCTCGACATGCAGACAGGCTGATGGTTTTTAAGTCCGTGTTTTTTCTGACCGTTGCCGCAAGCCTATATCTGCTTATTTTACTGGGAGGCTTTTCTCCGGTAGTCATGTTGCTCATGGCGATTGTGCTTGGAATGTTCTCTGCCTTCATCGGTTTTAATGTGTGTCACGATGCCCTTCATGGTTCCTATTCTTCACGAACCCTGGTGAATGATTCATTAGGTGGTGTCTTTCATTTGCTGGGTGCTAATCCCTACAACTGGAAAATCTCACACAATATCGTTCATCACACCTTCACGAATATTCACGAGCACGATGACGATCTGGTGGTGGCTCCGGGGCTGATCAGTGTATGCCCGCAAGACAAACCAAAATGGATACAGCGTTACCAGCATTACTATGCTTTCCTGCTCTACGGAATGGCCAGTTTGTCATGGATTACAGGCAAAGACTTTGTCAAGTTCTTTAAATCAAACATCGGCAATTACGATACCCCAAAACATCCTCGGATTGAGCTATTCAAGTTGTTCTTCTTTAAAGCCATGTATTATATCGTGGTGATTGTGCTCCCGTTGTTGCTGATTGATACCATTACCTGGTGGCAGTTTCTTATTGGTTTTGTGATCATGCAGATGGCAAAAGGTTTTGTGTTGGGTTTGGTGTTTCAGCTTGCTCATATTGTTGAGGAACTGGAGTTTCCCGATCCCAGTGCTGAAGGACAGATGGAAGATGCGTGGGCCGCACATCAGTTACGCACTACAGCTAATTTTGGCCGCACTGATTTTCTTACTTCCTTCTTTTGCGGGGGACTGAATATGCAGATTGAACATCATTTGTTTCCCAAAGTATGTCACATTCATTATCCGGCTATCTCTGACATAGTGAAACAGACAGCAGGTGACTTTGGTCTTCCCTACTATGAGAACACTTCGTTTGCTACTGCGTTGGTCTCTCATTTCAAAGTGTTGAGGAGGTTTGGTAAAGAGTCATTACAACGTGCTGTTCCCGCCTAAATAGCAGCTATTCACTCTCTTTTTGATACGTTCATGACCTCTTGATGTTAGTTGGTCATGGTTTTTGTTATGGACCTTTTCCACAGGTTCAGAAATCATTTCGCTTTCTATTCAATAAATACAAGTCAACGGCATTCTTTGTCGGTTGGTCATGATTATTCAGGTAATCACAGACAAAGCGGTACTTACTGAAATCCAAAGGGCCGGGTGTTTTACGTAAGTAGGTATATACAAACCAAAATACGCTTACCATGACAAAAATTATTCACGAAGTAAAGAAGGAGGATTCCGGTTTGCGGGATAAACTCATGAAGCCAATGAGTAGAAATAGCTTCCTCCAATTCGCTGGTGCTACTGCCGCGGCTACCGGCTTAGTACTTGCCGGTTGCGATAATGATGACGATGGCGTTTCCACTATGGGTACGGTTGACCTTGGCAGCGGTGATACGGGTATTTTAAACTATGCCTATTTGTTAGAGCAGCTGGAAGCGGCTTTTTATGTGCAGGTAATCGCCACTCCATTCACCGGAATGACGGCTGCAGAGAAAACCATACTTACAGATATACGCGATCATGAATTAGCTCATCGTGATTTCTTTAAGTATGCATTAGGTGCTTCGGCTATTGCTTCGGTAGAAGTTAATTTCGCTTCGATTGATTTTACTAATCGCGCCAGTGTGCTGGGCACAGCAAAAGCATTTGAAGATCTTGGTGTATCCGCCTATAATGGTGCCGGCAAGTTGATTGAAAATACCGACTATCTTTTGCTGGCTGGTAAGATCGTGTCCGTGGAGGCAAGACATGCTTCGGCAATACGCGATCTTCTCAATCCTTTTTCCGCTGACTATGCCGGAGATGATGTAGTAACCGTTTCCCAGGGTTTGGATGGAGCGAAAACTCCTGCTGAGGTGCTTACCATTGCTGCTGCTTATGTGAAGACCACCGTGAAATTTGATAAACTTCCTTCATAACCTTTAACCCTTAGTGCAATGAATATTTTCAAAATAATAGAAGAAATTGAAAAAACAGATCCGGAAGTAACTCAGCGTTTATCAAGACGCGATATGTTCAGGCAATCTTCCTCCTTTGGAAAGAAAGTAGCGATCGCTGCTATTCCACTGGCGATGGGTAGTATGTTTAAGAAAGCATATGGTCAATCGTCATCTTCCGTAACGGAGGTACTTAACTATGCCCTTACGCTGGAATACCTGGAAAATGAATTTTACGCCATGGGTGTTGCGGCGAGCGGATTGATTCCCGCTAACCGATTAGCGATTTTCCAACAGATCAGCAAGCACGAAGCAGCTCACGTGAAGTTCCTGAAAGAAGTCCTGACGTCCATGAGTGCTACACCGGTAGAGAAACCTGCGTTTGATTTTACAGCAGGAGGATCATTTTCCGATGTATTCACCAACTACGACACTTTCCTTGCCCTGGCGCAGGCATTTGAAGATACAGGAGTAAGAGCGTACAAAGGAAGAGCCGGAGAGTTGATCAGCAATGATACCGTATTGACGGCCGCATTACAGATTCACTCCGTAGAAGCAAGGCATGCATCGATGGTGCGCAGATTAAGAGCGGAGAAAGGATGGATCAGCGGTAGTAGCCGTGGATCATTACCATCAGCTACTCAAGCCGTATATGACGGAGAAGATAATGTAACACAAGGGGGTGCTAACGTAACGACACTTGGTTACAGCGCCCAAACGGTAACGGAAGCATTTGATGAACCATTGGCTCCGGACAAGGTGCTTGCCATTGCAGGACTGTTCATTAAGAAGTAAGGACAAGGTTGGTGATAGGGTAGATGCTCGGGTTAAAAGCCCGGGCACTATTCTATTTCCAAAAATCAGGCTGGCTTAATGTTCCTCCATGCAGCCGACAATCGATACAGTCTTGAGTTGAAACAATGTAACCTTCCAGTTGTTGTGAAACATCACCAAATTTGTTTTCAACGATGAGCTTGCCTTGCATTTTTGAGCTAAGTTGATCAAGAGGAATGTATTCTTTGGTACAGGTTTCATATCCTGAAGAATCATAAAGAGAATTTGGCCCGGTTATTTCCTGTCTGTCGATAAAGATTCTTTTATGAGTAATCGAAGAGATACTAAAATAGCCAAGTACAGGTTCGCCAGGATTGTCCACACAATGTAAATTGCCAATATCCTGGGCTGGTAAGGCATCAAACAATGAACCAACATGCTCATTGTTTTTCAACAAGGTACTCCAATACTCGTACGCTTTCTTTGTAATAGCAATCTGAGATACTTCGAGGCTATATGCATAAACAAGTTTTTGCGATTTTTTGGGTATAAAAAACAAGGGATAATTATTCACCACATCTTCACTTAATGCTTGCGTGGAATAAACATAGAGGTTGGGCGAGCGAATCGATTTGTAACAATAATAGAGTTCATCGGAGAACTGACGAGGTGTTACTACTCCATTGTCAAATACATAATTGGAGTAATACTTAGCGGTGTATTTCCACGTCTCTTCGAAAGTCCACAGGTAATATTTTGTTTTATTGCTCTGATCCGATGTGCTAATGAAAACCTGAATTCCATCGGGTTGCTCAATCCATTTTAGCTGATCGATTTCAGGGCTTTCCCTGAATTCAACAAAGTCTGAAGTGTATTCTTTTTTATTACTTGTTTGAATGTGAAGACGGTACTTTTTAGAATGATTTAGATTTATTGGTGGTAGTGTATATAGCCCCATGCCGTTTCCCGTAAATGGATGGGTAGAGCCATTTTCTTCTTCCAGTTGAACGGAGGCATTAGCTTCGATAACCTCTTTTTGCTCAGTGTTTTTAAGGGTAGTGGTTCGGCTTAGTTGAATTGATGATGGTGCTGAACCATTGATTAGTACTCCCTGAACAACCAAATAGTTATAATCGGTAGTGAGTTCGCGCACAGCATAAGGCTCTATGCAATTGCTGATCGCAAAAAAAAGTACACAGAACAAAAGCGCTTTGTAATTACGCATCCAATACATAAATCAAATTTAACCTTTTAAAGTGCTGATGCTAGGAAATTTTTTGAATACGACTTTTTTATTTGAGTTGTGTAACTAATTCTAAATCAGTAAAGTATAATATTTCATTAAAAAGGTGGTTTCATTTGGGCTCCACTGTGGATATAAGACCGTATTACAATTACTTCCATGTAACAGCATTCGTTGTCATCTTTGAAAAGCTTCACCGCTTTTGTTTTTCAGTAACTGTTCATTATAGCAAATTTTCTGTCGTGCGCCTGCAGCGCGTTCATGGCTGCATGCTTTACGATTGATCAGTAAATTTTAGTTAACTCAATTATTCACCCACAAACACAACCAATTAAAACAGATGAACCCTTTAATCAACAAAAAAACAATTTTGATAGGCGTTGCCGCTATCGTGGCCTTTATCTTCTTCATCATGGTCAATCCATTTTCATGGAATGATGCAGGTAACAGAACCGTTGTAGAGCGTACTACCGGTGAGCAGATCGTGCAGTTTGCTCCGGGTATTTTTTATGCGGGCTTTTTTTCCAAGCAAAAGGAATGGCCTAATCAGATTTCGGTAACGTATCAGGAAGAGAAACTGGAGAATGAAATTGAAGATAACGGTATTGAAGTAGGCAAAATTTCAATCCGCTTCAGCGATGCCACCACCGCCGATGTAAAAGGGATTACGCAGTTCATTCTTCCTTCCGATGAAAAGGAAATGATATTGATTCATAATACCCACCGTACGCCACAATCCCTGGTGACAAAGCGTTTGGCTCCGTACACCAAAGAATGTTTGCAATCATCGGCGCAGCTGATGAGCAGTGAAAAGCACTACGGTGGTGGCCGTGCACAGATGGCGCAGGATTTTCTGGATCAGTTGAAAGAAGGCGTGTATCTATTGAAGACCGAAGAGCACGTGTTGTATGATTCATTGGAACATGAAAAGAAAAGAGTATATCAGACCGAAGTGCAATACGACAAGAAGACAGGCACACCAAAACGTAAACTGTCATCCATCAAGGAGTACGGAATTACTGTTGCTGATGCGGCCATTACGGATGTTGATTATGAAGATAAAGTAGACCAGAAGCTGGTGAAGATCATTGACGCAGTGACCAAGTCTTCCATCTCTAAACAAGAGTTGATGACTGCCCAGCAACAGACGCTGACGGCAAAAGCGAAAGGTGAGCAGGCTCTGGTAGAGATTGAATACCAGCAAAAGCAGGATCAGACCAAGCAGGTGGTAGAGGCAGAAACAAAAGTGAAAGTGGCGGAGCAGGATAAACTGCAGCAGAAGATTGCTTATGAAGGTTCGATATTGGAAGCAAAGAAGATTAAAGAGCTGGCCGATGCCCAGGCGTATGCCCGCTCACGAATCATGCAGGCAGACGGTGCATTGGAAATGAAACTGAAGGCACAGGTAGAAGTGCAAAAAGTATGGGCCGAAGCCTTCAGTAAATATACAGGTGCTGTGGTGCCGCAGATTCAGACCGGAGGTGGAACCACTCAGAATGGTGCGCTTAACTTCATGGACATCATGACGGCTAAAACAGCCAAGGATTTTGCCCTTGATCTGAAGAATAAGAATTAACTAAACTCAGTATTCTACAATGAAAGACTGGCTCAAAAGGCCAGTCTTTTTTGATATCCGCATGTTTGCCTGATAACTTTTGCGGAAGCACAGGGAAAAACGAAACGGAACCATGTTGCATACGCTTAAAAGTGATGTTTTTTTACTGAAGCCGCTACGAATCCAGTAATTGCCCTGATTGTCCGGATAAAAAAATGGATGACGCAATTGTTTCTACCGCGCTGTTGGGGTGGTGAAGTATTCCCTCTGGTCTTTTTTGAGACTCGGGTATTTTATTTATAGAAAATAGTCAAGCAAAGAAAGAAAATCGAGTGAGTAGCCCAAATAAAGCGTTGCTTTCTTATGTTGTCGAGAACATTGGAGAAATGGAGGCATATAAAAATGATCGGTAAAAATTAAAGGAGGTCATTACTCGGAATAAATCCTGATTTTTGGTTCAAACAAGCCGGTTGCTTAGGGTTATATTTGCGCCTTATTAATCTTTTGGCCTACGAAATGAATTTTCAAATTGCTAAACTCAGGAACATCTCTGTTCATTACTCAGGAAATAAATCAACGGACCAAAAACTGACGCTTTCGAAGGAGCCGATGGTGCTGGAAGAAGAGTTGCAGCTGAAGGTAAAAGATTATTTCCTAAACCGGTTTACCAACGTCTTCGATAAATTTAAGTTTACACATCCTACCTCCCTGCAATACAATGAAGTGTACAACTTTGCGGCAGGTGTATTTTCTGCGGAGAGTTCGTTTCATCTCACTTCGGTGCAGGTGGCAAAGCACCTCTACGAAAATTCAGTGCATCCGAAGATAAAGGGTGGTGAAGTGTATGTATGCTATTTCGAAGACTGTGTCTTTGAGAATGAAACGGTAGATGCCATTGGTATTTTTAAGACCGAAAATAAAACCAACTACTTCGAGGTGACGGAAGAAAAATCGCGCTTCTCCATGGCATTACGCGAAGGACTGGATATGAACAAGCTGGACAAGGGCTGTCTCATTTTCAATACCCATACAGAAGACGGGTTTCATGCATTGATCCTGGATAGCCAAAGCAGGGGTGAGGAAGCCCAGTACTGGCGCGAAAATTTTCTCGGCCTGGTACAGGTGAAAGATGAATTTCATCAGACCAACGAGTTCCTGAACCTGGCCAAGAATTTCGTGACCAAGCAGATCGGGCAGGAGTTTGAAATGAACAGGACGGATCAGATTGACTTGCTCAACCGTTCGGTCAATTATTTCAAAAAGAACGAGTCGTTTGAGAAATCGCATTTTGAAAAAGAAGTCTTTCAGGATGAAGGCCTGATCCAGTCGTTCCGCGAATACGATCAATCGTATCGGCAGGACCATGCCATGGAGCTTTCCGATCAGTTTGATATCTCACAGCAGGCGGTAAAAAAGCAGGCACGTGTTTTTAAAAGCGTGTTGAAGCTGGATAAAAACTTTCATATCTACATCCATGGCAGTAAAGAACTGATTGAACAGGGTGTAGATCCGGACGGAAGAAAGTACTACAAGATCTATTTTAACGAGGAGAGTTGATGGCCTGAAGGTACAGGCAACACAATGGTGAAGGTAGAGCCTTCTCCATATTTTGTTTTCACACGAATACTGCCTCCTAGTTTTGAAATGGCTTCACGTGCAATGTATAATCCCAAGCCTGAACCGGGCGACTTGCTGGTGGCACGGTAAAACATATCGAAGATTTTTTTGAGATGTAATTCTTCTATTCCATCGCCATTATCAATCACATCAATATGAAATTCATTTCCGCTTTGAGATGATCTTATCTCCAGCGTAGGAATATGTCCGGCATACTTATTCTGAAATTTGATGGCATTGGAGAACAAGTTGCCCAGGGCCATTTTTAATAATAGCGGATCTGTAGCAATCTGATCGTATTGAAGAGCGAGCTTTACTTCAATAGATCGGTTCACATCGTAAACAACGAATCGTTCTTTTAATTCATGGATCAGTTCAGTCAGATGCACCGGTTTGCATTCTGCTTCTTTGCGGGTGGTACGTGAAAAATCGAGTACTTCATTGATGAATATTTCCAGCCGCCCGGCACTCTTTTCCATCATGTTCAGGTATAATGACGCAGCATCACTGGATGTATCCATCCGGCTCAGGTGAATGAGTCCTTGGATGGATTTTAAAGGAGCACTCAGATCATGCGATACACTGTATACAAACCGGTCTAGTTCTTTATTACTTTGATGGAGCTGCTCATTCGCTTTTTCAATCACTTGTTTTTGCTGGATCAAGGTCTTCTCGGTGATTTTTAAATCACTGACTACTCGGCCTACCAGAGACGAAACAAACAGCATGGTAGCGTTGCCCAAATGGACATTGATCAATTGTGTAGAACCGCTGGAGGTGGTTAGTGCGGTAGATACTTCAATGAGTGGTAACAGGTAATTAATAAAGAAAACAATACAGTTAATGAGTAATACCGATTCAAAACCTTGTCTTACCCCGATCACTACGGCTGCTATACCGTATACAAACCAATATTGCCCGAAGGGGATCATAAAACTAATGATGATAAAAACGATCACCGTAATCCAGAACTCTGCATGTTTGCGTTTAGTGAAGTGAAGCTGGTTGAATTCTTCCGTAACCGTAATGGACACACTTGCTTTAGGCTGAAAAAAATAAAGTAGCGGTATCGACAAGCTGAAGACCGTCATGAAGTCGGAAAGAAACAGCAACCCTACTTTCTCCATGTTGCCATCAATAAATGAATAGTGGTAGGTGTAAAGTGAGTTGGACGCGACAGGAATAAATATGCCTAATGCAATAAACAGGGTGAACTGGTTCGCATTACCAAAACACTCACGAAGGGTTTTACGCTGTACTTTGCTCACCAATAGTTTAGAGAGAAAAGCCACTAGCGGTTCATGAGTGGCAACGAGCAAAAGATACGTCCAGCTTCCGTGAGCATGCCATATCAGTAGTGTAATGATTCCATTGATGAAGATAACAGGAAGAAATCGATAGCCATACCACTGAACAAGTACAATGCTTAATGCAATGGGTAGAAAGAGCAGTAGTGAATTGGTGAAATTGCGGAGATGATAAGAAAGCAGGGAGACAGATACAAGAAAACACAGCCATAAGGTATATAGAAATAGTGTGCGTAGAATGGGCACAGGGCGATCTATCTCTTTTTCAACGTTCATCAAGCGGCTTTTTGGGACTGCAAAGTTAAGCCAAACCAAAAACTCTTGCGGTTGTACTGATTTCTTTATTTAAACGGCTTATTTCATTCTGGAATTAAAGCAGCAGGCCAAATCTATTTCTCTTTGTACATTGAAGAGCCAATGATAACTTGGCCGCTGAATGATGAAACGCAGAGATTTTATCCAAACTACTACGATGAGCATGGGCATCCCATTAATCGCTGGCGCAATTAACGAAGAAAGCAGTCAGCAACAGGTAAAAAGAAAGCTGCTTGTATTTGGCAGTGGAAATTTTAAAGTCTTCCTCAAACACATCATTCCTTTTACCAGGAAGGAGCAGCCTAAAATAGTATTTATCCCTACTGCCACGGGCGATAGCTTAACCAGCATCACCAACTGGTATGCCGCATGCGAAGATTTGCCGGTGAAACCCTATGTGATGAAAACGTTTATCAGCTCTTACGATACCCGGCAGAGTTTTGAAGATACCATCATGAAGGCCGATGCCGTTTTTGTAGGTGGAGGTAATACATTGAATATGCTGGCGATATGGAAGGCACAGGGCATTGATACCGCGCTGCGCAAAGCGTATGAGGCAGGCATATTGATGACCGGCGGAAGTGCAGGTTCGCTGTGCTGGTTTCAAAACGGAACGACAGACTCACGTCCGATTGATTTGTCGAAAGTAGAGGGTATGGGTTGGATCAAAGGTTCACATTGTCCTCATTTTGATGGAGAAGAATTCAGAAGGCCACTCTACCACAGCTTAATTCAGAAAGGTGAACTCTACCCTGGCTACGCCTGTGATAATCTGGCGGGCATTTATTGGGAGAACGAGCAATTCATTAAATCAGTAGCGGTGAATGATAAGAGCTTCTCTTACCATGTGGATTTGGTGAATGGGCAAATCAACGAAACCAGGCTTGCTACCGAAGTATTGAAATAGATTCCGGTAAGTGATCAAATAAAAAAAGTCCGGCCATGGATGACCGGACTTTCTTATTCAGGATGATCGTAGTGAATTAAGCTGGAGTAGCTTCTTCCAATACAGGAGCTTCTACTACTAGTGCCGCAACGGCTTTCACTTCTTTTACTTCTTCTGCTTTATAGCTTACATGAAAAACAAAATGTTTATCCAGACGAAGCTCGAATGAATTTTCGTTCATCAGTTCAGACGCTTTTTTGGATTGCTGCAAAACGTTGAATAAATCACGCGCTACAGTAGATGTTTTCACACCACCATAAGCCTTACCCTTTGTTACCTCCATCGTAAATGTGTAGGTTTTCTCTTTAGGATTAAGCGCCTTGAATTCATGAGAATACAATTTGTATTCCTGAGGGCCTTCGCCAGCTGATGACATCAGTTTCAGGATTACAGGGCGATACTTGTTCCACAATGAGGCGTAGAGACTATGTTCTGCGTATACCATTATTTTACTTTATTAGTTATAATTTTCACCAACTTGCTCGCTAAAATCCCTGTTAAGGCTCTTTTTCCATCAACCTGCCTAACTTACTGGTTGCCAAATTGAAAAGAGTGGCAATATACTACTTATTTTGAGCCATTTCTAATAATTGTGTGGGCACACGGCCCAATTTCTTTGCCTCAGGTTCAAAATGCTCCATCAGGCACCTTTTATGGCGCCTGGCTTCACTTATTTTGTTACAAATTCTGGAGGGGAAGGGTTCGGCCCATCCCGGAAACATCCGAATTTCAACGATCGTGTAAAAAGCACAGTGTGTTTCGCATGGTAATCTTCTTGATACAGAAGAGTTGTAGTCACTCAGTTCATACTCCTTCAAGTATGCATTCGGGTTTCGGAGTTATTCTGGATTTCATTTGCTCTCCGATAATCCTGGCGAAGCTTAACCTCAGGAGAGTACGGCATATCATCCGTTATAATCCTTATAACCAAGCTCTCTTTCTTTTTTTGTTGTGACAAAAAGCATTTTATGATTCATCGTTACCATTCACCGTTCTTCACAAAATTAACTTTCGTTTTGCTTAGGGGATGGATAGTAGGAACTTCATGCCTATCTTCCCTGTTACATCCGTTGATTCAAAACATAAATCCAGTGATATGAAATATAACCTTCTGGCAAATACAGGTCTCAAAGTTTCTGAACTTTGCCTTGGCACGATGACCTTTGGTGGTAAAGGTGGAATATGGACAGCTATTGGCGACCTCGGTCAGAAGCCGGTAGATGAACTGATGAAGACTGCCATCGATGCAGGAATTAATTTCATTGATACGGCCAACGTTTATTCAGAAGGTTTGTCTGAAGAACTCACAGGTCAGTCGATAAAGAACCTGGGTTTGAAACGCGATGATCTTATTGTAGCCACCAAGGTAAGAGGCAAAATGGGGAGCGGCCCCAACGATATTGGATTATCGCGCAAACATATTTTATCGCAGGTGGAACTAAGCCTAAAACGTTTGGGCACGGATTATATCGATCTCTACCAGATCCACGGCTACGATGCGCTGACACCCATTGAAGAAACCATTGACGTGCTTGATGAACTGGTGAAGAGTGGCAAGGTG
>JAHEZH010000023.1 GCA_023251155.1 Flammeovirgaceae bacterium
TGGCCATCAGACGCACGATGCGTCTCTTGAGCGAAGCACGGGAGTAATTGGTGAAGTCATAACCATACAGTGAGAGCATATCGTTAAGAATCAGCTCCACTTCACTACCCGTTAATTGAATTCCTTCCGTCAGCATTTACTTTACAAACCGTTGAAGTACACTCAGCAGCTGATCTACATCAATTGGTTTGGAGATGTAATCATTTGCCCCTGCCTCCAGGCATTTCTCCCGATCACCCACCATGGCCTGTGCCGTCACAGCAATGACCGGAATGGCTTTGCAGGCCCCGTCACGAATTTCCTTTAGCGCTTCATACCCATCCATATCCGGCATCATCATGTCCAACAAAACAATGGACACTTCATTTTGTTTCGTCAGCAGATCAATTCCCTCGCGTGCACCCGTAGCGGTAAGGCAGTTAAATCCTTTTGCTTTTAATACCGCCTGAAGGGCGAAAATATTGCGACTGTCATCATCAATGATTAATACTTTCTTCATGGTTACGGTCATCAATTATTTCAGTCCCTTTTCGTACAGCCACACACGCAGCAATGAGAACAGTTGATCAATATCCACCGGCTTGGTGATGTAATCGGAAGCACCGGCATTGATACACTTGATTCGATCGCCCATCATTGCCTTTGCGGTAACCGCTATCACGGGGAGGTCTTTAAACTTAGGATCTCTTCGGATAGCCGCGGTGGATTCATAACCGTCCATCTCCGGCATCATCATATCCATCAGCACAATATCCACCTGCGGATTAGTGCGAAGCTTCTGCAATGCATCCTTGCCATCTACGGCAGTAATCACCTTCATCTGGTATTTCTCCAATGCCTTGGTGAGCGAGAAAATATTGCGCATGTCATCATCCGCGATCAATACGGTTTTGTTCTTCAGCACCTCATCCAGCGCACCCAGCTTGTGATACTTCAAAGAAGAAGGCTCCGGTTGATCGCTCTTCTCCATCAGGTGAAGGAAAAGTGAAACTTCATCCAATATACGTTTATAGGAATGAGCGGTCTTCACTACAATAGAATCAGCGTATTGCTTGATCTTGCGTTCCTCGGCCTGCGACAAGCTTTTACCCGTGAAGATAATGATGGGAAGGTTTTCAAGCCCTTCTGTCTTCTTTACCATCTCCAATGTATCGTATGCTTTCTGATCGGGAATGCCCATATCCAGAATCACACAGTCCACCCCTTTATTGTGAAGTGAATTAATCGCTGCGTTTACATCATTGGCAATTTCAAGGCTTACTTCAAACGTCTCCAGGAAGTACGCCAGTGCCTTGGCATGCTTCGCGTTTTCTTCTACGATCAATACCTTCTTGGGCTGATGCGTCAATACATATTCAATCTTCCGGAAGATGTCCTGCATCTGATCGAAAGCAACGGGTTTGTTGATGAAATCGACAGCGCCCTGAAGTAAACTCTCGCCTTTCAGTTCGTAGGACGACATCATGTGAACCGGGATGTGCCGTGTATCTGAATTGTTCTTCAGATCCGCCATTACCTCCCACCCGCTCTTCACCGGCAATTGAATGTCCAGCAATATACCGATGGGTAAAAACTGTCTGGCCAGTTCAATACCTTCATCTCCGCGCACGGCCACCACTCCTTTGTATCCTCGTTTCCGGGTATAGTCGAGCAGCGACTTGGCAAAACTGATATCGTCTTCAATGATCAGGATGACTTTGTCTCCTTCTTTTACTGCTGCCCGATCGTCCGGAATATTTTCAGGAATAAATGTGCTGATGTATTTTCTTTCTATTGACGGAACTACGTCAGGTAATGGTTCATGGAATACCGGCTCCGGCTCACTGGAAGCAACTTTACCTGCTACACCTCTTGCTGGCTTCGATACCGGAAGGACAATAACAAACTCACTTCCCTGCTCTGCTTCACTCTTCAACGTAATCTCTCCACCTAACAATTTTGCCAGCTCACGACTGATTGAAAGACCCAGTCCTGTGCCACCGTATTTTCTGCGTGTTGATCCATCTGCCTGCTGGAAGGCTTCGAACACCAGGCTCTGCTTTTCTTTAGCGATACCAATGCCGGTATCTTTCACCAGAAACCGCACTGTCTGATTCTTTTTATCAAACCCTTCAACACGAAGTGCCACATAACCTTTAGCCGTGAACTTAAGTGCATTGGACAGCAGGTTACGGATAATCTGCTCCAGGCGAAGTTTATCTGTTTCTATGACGGCCGGCACATCGTCAGCAATAGCCGTACGGAATTCAATTTTCTTCTCATTGGCAATAGGGGTGAACAATGAATTCATTTCACCGATCAGACCAGGGAGGTTCACTGCGGTGTACTCCAGTTCCATCTTACCGGCTTCAATCTTGGAGAGATCGAGAATCTCGTCAATCAAGGAAAGCAATCCATTGCCGGAGCTTTGTATCACTCGCGCGTATTCAATCTGCTCATTGGTGAGGTTCTTCTCCTGATTTTCAGACATCAATCGCGATAGCAACAAGATGGAGTTCAGCGGTGTGCGCAGTTCATGCGACATATTGGCGAGGAACTCGGATTTATACCGGGTGCTTTGCGCAAGCTGATTGGCTTTGTTTTGGATATCGATATTGCGCTCGGTGATTACCTGGTTGCGCTCTTCCAGCAGGCGGCTGCGTTCTTCCAATTCCTGATTGGCTTGCTTCAGCTCTTCCTGCTGTACCTTCAGTTCCTCTTCAGAAGCCTGCAGTTTTTCTGACTGTACTTCCAGTTCACTGTTCAGGTTCTCGAGTTCAGAATGCTGTGTCTTCAGTTCTTCAGATTGTGCCTGTGTTTCTTCCAGTAGTTCCTGTAGCCGCCTTCTGTTTTGTGCTGTGCTGATAGCGATGCCAATATTATGTGCCGAGTTGTGAAGAAACTCGATCTCGCGGGCTGTGAATTGCTGAAGGGTGGCCAGTTCGATCGCACCATTAATACTATGCCCATCAAATACAGGCAGCGCAATAATATGACCTGGCTTGGCATCGCCCGAAGTAAATCGGATGTAAATACTATCTGCAGGAATATCCTTTATCTCTACCGGCTTTCGCTTGGCCACCGCCTGGCCTACTACACCATCACCAATTTTAAATCGTTCTCTTGCGGGTGGGGCTACATAGGCATAGCCGGCTTTGATATGTAACTGATCTTTTTCTAATATATACAGTGCTGCGGTGTGACTGTTGGTGTACGTAGCCAGAAAGTCGATAATATGAGCGGTCAGTTCTTCCAGACTCTTCTCACCAATCATTACATCATTCAGGTTAGCCAAACCGGTTTGCATCCATTCTTTATCCGACAACAATCCAAAGGAATAATCCAGTGACTCGGCCATTTTGTTTAATGACACCGCAACGCTGCCTAAGGCGTCACTTTCCTTGTCGTCTACACGAATGGAGTAGCTCCCTTGCGAGATCTGATCAGCAATCCCTTTGATGATATTGATCCGTTTTGTGATGTCTTCATCTCTCTCTTCCAGCTCCTGCTGCAGTTGGGTACGGGCATTCACATCATTGCGTACTCTCACATAGAAGGAAATAGTAATCAGCAAAGCCAATATGGCTGCGATTACAATGAGGACGGGAGTAAAAGAAGAGAACTTATCCAGGCTGGCGGTACGTTCATCCAGTAGCTTTTGTTCGCGTGCTTTCATTAACAAAGTAAGGTTACGGATCTTGTCCATCTTCACTTTGCCTTCCATCAGCTTATCGGCGTTCACAGGTTCACCCCGTTGCTTGGCATCGATGTTGGCTTGCAGGTAATTGAAACGTTCACTCAGCACCTCTTCAAAATCACGTAGGGTCTGCTGTTGACTTGCATTATCTCCGGTAAGCATTTTCACGTTGCCATACGCTTGCATCGTACGTTTCTTGGCGTCAGCAAATGGCTCGAGAAAAGCCGTGTTGCCCGTGAGCAGATAACCACGCTGCCCGGTCTCCGCATCAATCAATGCTGTGTTGATCGCCTCCAGTTCAAAGAGCACACTATTGGTATGATTGACCCACTGTGCACTGGAAAGCAGATTGGTAATACTGACATACGAGGCCACCGAACTTACAATGAGTATGAGCAGGGAGGCTCCGAACCCGATGAGAAGATTGCGTTTTAAATTACTTTTCATTGATGCTGATGACTAAGCCGCTATTCTGAGTTTTATTAGAGTATTTCTATTTGCTGATGCCGCAAGGGGAGCACGATAATAAAAGTAGCTCCTTCATTTTCAATGCCTCGTGCAGCAACGATACCATCGTGCCGCTCGACTACTTTCTTTACTATGGCCAGGCCTATACCGGTTCCCTCATAAAGTTCGCGCGTGTTGAGGCGCTGGAAGATTTCAAATATCCGATCGTTGTACTCCTGTCCAAAGCCGATACCATTGTCACTAAACGTGATGCGGCAATAATCCCCTTCGGCAGAGGGCCGTGACTCGATCAGTTTCTCCTGCACACGCTCGGCTTTAATGGTGATCTTGCATTGCATATCGGCACGACAAAATTTCAATGAGTTGCTAAGCAAGTTTTGAAATACCTGACGCATCTGCGATGGAATCACTTCGATCTCTGGTATGCAGTCAATCTCCAGATGAGGGTCGGCCGCTTTCATCGAAAACTCCAGGTCGGATAGCGTATCCGTAATGATCGTATTGAGATTGGTTTTCACAAAAAGCTGTGCCGTATTGATCTTGGAGTAATTGAGAAGATCCGTGATCAACTCACGCAGCCGCTTGGCCGAGAAATAAATCTTATCCAGATAGAAAGCCAGCTTGGGCTTTTCATCGATGTGTTTCTCCAGCGCAAAGTTGCTGAAGGTTTGAATCTTGCGCAGCGGTTCCTGCAGATCGTGCGAAGCAATGAACGCAAACTGCTGTAATTCTTTATTACTTTCCTCCAATCGCTGGTTCGATTTCTTCAGTTCCCGCGTGCGCTCTTCTACTTTTTTTTCCAATAATACTTCAGCTCGTTTGCGCAGTTCAATCTCTTCGCGAAGGTTTTTTTCCAGTGCCTGCAGTTGCGCTGTCTGCTCCGACAGGCGATAAAACATTTTCACTTTCAGCAGTAATATATCCGGATCGAATGGCTTGGTTACATAGTCCACACCGCCCGAGGTGTATCCTTTCGTTACAAATTTCTTGTGTGTATTTACCGCCGATAAAAAAATGATGGGGATGTCTTTCGATTTGCTGTAGCCGGATAGTGCCTCGGCGACTTCAAAGCCATCCATATCAGGCATCTGCACATCCAGAATGATAAGCGAATACGAGTTTTGTAATATTTTTCTCAGTGCTTCCTCGCCTGAAAAAGCGGCATCTACTTCAAAGTGATGAAGGTGAAGTAAAGAGCGAAGGGAAAATATATTCTCCTGGTTGTCGTCAACAATGAGTATCATTTTCCTGCGCTGGCTTTACGATCGATTTTCACCATTGCGCAAAGTAATTATTAATCGTAATAGTAATTCATGTGGCTGCTTTTTTATCTGCTGTTCATTCATAAATTCCACAAAAAGTGCTGGCATGAAATTTTATACAATGTCACTTAAATGGAGTAGATCCGCATGCAGGGCAATCATCACACCACGAAAGCCTGATCATCACCCTCATCACGACAAGCAGGCCTCGATTTTCTAACTGCGCGTCTGCGCATCTCAAATAAGAAAGCGAGCGTTAAGCTTTAACGAAGCGCAGATACCACACTCGAACAGGGTGCATCGCTCGCTCGCAACGGTTCACCTTATCAGGATAAAATGATGGTTAAAAAATGAGCCAGTCCATAGCGATGGACACATGTAACCCTATCCATAAAAACAAAAAACCAAAGGAAAGATTACGATCAAGTACTTTACGGGTATGGCCCTTCCCTTTTTCGGTGAGCTGCGCACGTACTTCATCGGTCAACTGAAACTGACGAAAGAACTCGCTGGCATTTTCCTTACCACGACCAAACTTCTGAAATACTTTAAAGGCAGTGAGCACTTGCTCTTCCTTGGGCAATGTGCTTTCCTGTTCAATAATCTGGTTATGATAATAATCTACATCGGCAGTACGTGCTTTTATTAGTCGGCTCATGGCGGCCAGCAGGTACAAACCCAAAGCGGTAAACGCAAGAAGCAAAAGATATAACGCACGTGTTCCTTCCATGTGACCAAAAACCAGTATTGCTATTGTCAAACAGGTAGCTATCGTTAATAAGGCTGACTGCAGGATAAAATGATATTTCCTGTAGGACTGAAGCAAATGATCCTGATAGCTGGCGCCCCTCCACAAGGTATCGAGTATATTCATGTTAAAATCAGGAATCCGTTTAATTCCATCAAAGATATTAAAATGAGTTATGAAGTCGGGCACGATGCACCGATGATGTTCTTACCTGAAGGGCTCAGAGTCAGTAAGAGGGTAATCCTCATCTGAAGATCCTGTTCAAATCCTGCAATACTGGGCCGGAGGTGATGAGTTAAATAAAGATTACTCTAGACGAGCGTAGGGAGTGAACTGACAGCAATACATTTACTCTACCCGTTCATAATCCAACCCGGGACCATCACACACCAGCCAGGTACTACTCATCTTCCCTGGCGATTTCAGCCATAAGTCTTCCGTCAACGTACTATTGCAATTGCCAATAAGATCACTGGCTACACTATATGTAAGCACTAAATGATTTTCTCCGCCAATCGCCACTTTAGTGTAAGAGCCAGATGCCTGGGTGGTTATACCATCGCGTGTGCGTACCTTTAAAAAGGTAAGGTCTTTATTAAAACGATAGTTTTCCTGCCAGTTCATTTCAACCCCTGTAGTGGTGGAGTGGGGCACATTACCTGTCATCTGCACCAGCACCCATTTCTGGGGGAAAACAGCAAAATCGATATCAATATCTGTTTTTTCTTCCGGGGCGTCATCACTACAGGCAAGAACAGCGCAAGCCAGCACAACGTAAAACAGGTTTCTCATGATGAAAATGGGTGATGGTTCAAAGGTTAGACACAACCATGAACGCCCAGGTTGTAATTCGTTTTGCATTCACGTATTGGAGCAGGAAAAAAGTGAGGGATTGATAACCGAAGTCAGGAGGTAGAAATCCCTTCCAATACCACGGAATATTGTTACTTAGTCCACCCTGTTCCATTTTAAAAGGACATGGAGTGATTAACGTGATTTATTTATTGCCAGCTAATCTCAACTGGTTTAGCTCATTTGCCCGATATTCTCCGTCAGCTTTTTAATATGTTTTGAAAAAGCAATGTCATTCATCTTTTTGGCCATCACCAGCCCAATTAGTGCAAACCCAATCACAAGAGCGAGATATAGCAAAGCGTGCGGCCCGGCATATAAAGCAGAAACGTCCTGATGGGCAAACAGCTGATAGGCGATCAACCCGATAGGGGCAGAAAGTGGTATAAAAATAAATCCCCAGATACGTTCGGCTTTAAGAATGTCATTCACCAATTCCAGCTGGCGTACCAGCATCGATTTGGTTACCTCAGCATAATCCAGTCCGGTAGGCATGTGCTTCAGCTTTCGCATCATAAGTATGCGGCCAATTTCATAGATCAGAAACTCTCCCACCAAAAGATACTGCAAGCCTCCGCTGGTGAAGAAAGCACCGATCAACATAGGTACAGATATGATTCTAATCCACATGAGTTTATAACCCAGGTTTTTCCGCAGTGTTTCATATAACCCTTTCGATTCCTGCTGAACTGCATTCGCAGTTATACCTGATGAAGCCTCGCGTACAGTAAACTCTTCATTCATGTTATCCCATTCATTTTGCAAGTCCATCTTTTCTCTGATTTAAAAGTTCTGTTAACTGTTGTTTGATACGATGCAGCTTCACACCGGTATTGTTCTTTGATATACCCGTCATTTCACTGATCTCTTCATTATCATAACCATCGAGATGCAGTATAATGATCCCCCTGTCAATGTCATTCAGTTTCCGTATTGCACGGTAGAGCCGATCAGCACGTTCGGACAATTCAGGTGGATGTGTGGAGAACAGCTCCTGCCCGGGTTCGCTCCAGCCAGGTTTCTTTCGCTTTTTGCTAATGAACGTGAGCGATACGTTGAGACTGATTTTATACAGCCAGGTGGAGAATTTAGCATCGCCACGAAATGCCCCATAGGATTTCCAGCTTTGATAAATAATCTCCTGGCGAAGGTCTTTTCTATCCTCCGCATCATCGGCATAGAGATGAATGACTTTGGTAATAATTCCCTTGTGCTGGTCTAATTTTTCTAAAAAGGACTGTTCTTCCATCTTAAGCCGGCAGGTCGAATGTTTTGGGCGTTTTTTTATTGATCTGATGCACAGTTGACACCAAAAATACACTTGCAGCAAACAGCTTCATGCAACTGACCCAAACAAGGTATTCTAATAAATGGATGCGTAGTGTAATCAATATCGCTGATGACCGCCATGGCGTTTTTCTGTTTTCCATTCTTCTTACTTTAGGAATATGACACATTATTAAAGTCATTGGGTGATCAGCTCAACAACTAATGCATTAGTAAGAAAGACGAAAGGATTATTACAGTAAGCCTGAAAAAACAGAAACTATTTTACAGATAACCTTAAATCAAAAGGTGCTGTAAAAATCAGGAAGTAAAGATTGGCCAAAAAATACGATTCAGATTATTCCCATATCACCGGTTGTTTGGTGAGTGCATCCACCAGGTCTTTTTCATGGGTAAGATCAAGACGCAGTGGTGTAATGGAAACATAACTCTCATCTACTGCCCAGCGGTCAGTACCTTCTTCGGCAGGGTTCAACGGGCGTACGCTAAACCAATAGTTACTCCTTCCCTTCGGATCAGTACCAGGTATTACCACACCATCATATTGCTGCACGGCTTGCCTGGTCCACTTTATTCCTTTTGGTTTTGCAGGAAAATTGACATTGGTCAGGTTCACATCCCTATTTTCAAGAAGCAACGCTAATGTTTTATGTACAAAAGATTCAAGTGCTTTAAAATCCGGCTCCGTATCCCCTGCGGGGGTGCTTAGCGCTATTCCCTTTATTCCCAACAACACGGCTTGCTTTGCTCCTGCTAAGGTGCCGGAGTGCCACATTGAGTTGCCTACATTTAATCCCATATTGATTCCGCTTAATACCACATCTATTTTTTCCCATAAGTGAGCCCCTAATGCCACACAGTCGGAAGGTGTTCCATTCACACGAAAAGCTTCTACGTTGTTTTCAAAATTGATTGGCGATTTTTTATACCACAACGGCCGCGTAGCCGTAATGGCCTGCCCCATGGAGGATTGTTCGATGTCAGGAGCCACTACGCGTACATTACCAAATGAGGTAGCAATGCGGGCAAGCGCTGCAATACCGGGGCTATAGATACCATCGTCATTGGTGATTAAAATATTCATTGTTGGCTTTTTTAAATAAAATGGAGAAGATAAACTCCTGGATAAAGAATAAAATATCATTCCATCTTTTGGGATGGTATATCATTTTACGTTGTACGGCAGACTATCCTCCTAAAATGAAAACTGTCAAGCTATTGCATAATCCCGGAGCCGGTGAAGCGGAGCACTCCAAAAAAAACCTCGTTGCTCATATACGTACTGCAGCATTTGACTGTAGCTATTCTTCCACAAAAGAAGATGAATGGGAAGAATCGATCCCCTACAAAACCGACTTCATCGCAATAGCCGGAGGTGATGGCACAGTTCGAAAACTAGCGCGTCATTTATTGAATCGCCGACTGATGGACAAGCGTTTTCCTATCGGGCTTATTCCATTGGGAACAGCCAACAATATTGCCCGTACATTAGGGATCAGTGGAACACCACAGGAAATCATCGCCAACTGGAAAAACAAGAACATCCGGAAGATCGATATCGGGAGAATTTATAACCTGAGGCAAAGCAAGTTCTTCATGGAAGGATTGGGTTATGGCGTATTTCCGCGACTCATGCGCAAGATGAAGGACAGACAAAATCAATCGGACGATCCGGAAGCAGAACTACGAAGTGCATTACGGCTTTTACACGAAATCATTCTTACCTATCGCGCCAAGCCCTGTCACATAAAAGTAGATGGTAAAGCGTATTATGGAAAATACCTGATGGCAGAAGTAATGAACGTACATTCCATTGGCCCTAATCTCAATATTGCGCCACATGCTGACCCGGGTGATGGAAGGCTGGAAGTAATACTGGTAACCGAAGAGCAGCGGGAACAGCTTGCTAATTACATCCTGCACCGCCTCGAAAACGGAAAAGAAGAACCATTCTTTCACGAGGCATTATCTGCAAAAAAGATAGAGATCGTGTGGGAAGGTGGCCAGCTCCATACCGATGATCAGCTTATCCCGATTAAAAAATCAAAGAAGATTAAAATTGAGGTAGAAAAAGGGTTGCTTGATTTTTTAGTCTGAAATTCATCATCTTCTTTCACCATTTACTACATTTATTAGCTAATTAAAGCTTACCTTTGATAGTTTTAACGTATTGATCATTAATCTGTTATTGGCCTAATCTACCTCATGAGAAAAATAATTACGCGAGCGATACTTATCGTATTCCTTCAATTGGCAAGCTATGCCGGATATTCTCAGTGTGCAGCTCCTCCCGGAGATCAAACTACCTATGGTGATAATTACTGGATCGGATATGTCTATCAAGGATTCAGAGATTTCACTACTCCCAGTTACTATGGATACTATCAAGAGCCAGCTTTGTTCGATCAATCTTTTTGTGGAAATATTTGCAGTTTTCCTATTAATGGATGTGCTGTCAACACACAACAATTTACTGTCCGATACAAAATGACAAAGTCATTTGCCTGTGGGGATTATACATTTACCATTGGAGGAGATGATGGAGTAAGACTAAGTATCGATGGAGGCTCCTCAAATATAATTGATAACTGGGGTAATCACGGATATCAGGTAACTTCTACCACAGTTACACTAACCGAAGGTACATATAATATTGTACTCGACTATTATGAAGACGCTGGGGAGAATCGGGTCTCTTTTACTTATGCCCCAGCCGCTGGTAATACCAATGGCCCGGGTACGGTAGGAGCAAGTCAGTTTTTTTGCCAGGCTGCCCCCTTCGACCCTGCTGCATTTACCAGCACAGGCGCGGCCTCTTTTTGTCTCGGATCTGCTCCTACTTATCAATGGCAAGAGTCTACCGATCAGTTCTCATGGACCAATATTGCCGGAGCAAACTCCATTACCTATGATGCTCCGTCTTATGCAACACTGGGAGTGCGTTACTTCAGAAGAGCTGCCAATAACGGAACGATAACCATCTACTCCAATACCTTATCAGTAACAACCGCTACACCTCCAGGTGACCCGGCCGTTTTTGGTAACGGGGTATGGAATGCATACGTGTTTAATTCCTCTACGGTAGGATCCAATTACTGGGGATACTACACTGAAAATAACTTAAGCTTCGATACACAAACAAGATGGGCAGCAGGTGCGGCTCCCTCCTCTGCCAATACGTCAACCGGTTCAGCATTTTCGGGGTGTTCTGCCGTATCGTCTACTAATTTTGTGGTTAGCTATAAGCGAACCAATTTCACTTGTGACTACTACCAGATCGATATACCTGCCCATGATGATGATGTGGCTATTTTTATAAACGGAACAAAAGTGTTTGAGCATGTTGGCTATGGTGACGCACATACCAATGTATGGACCGGGTTTATGGGTGCCACTACACGGGTAGAAGCAAGAGTAATCAATGGAGCCGGACCGGGTTACTTGCAGGTGAATATAACACCATCGGCTACTCCTGCAGTTACGGCCAATACTCCCTCGATCGTATGTTCTGGAAACAGTATTTTATTAACAGCAACATCACCCGTTTCAGGGGTAAGTTATAGCTGGGCACCTGACTCGAACAACCCTTCAAGCACCATTCAGACGCCCGCCAATAACCCGACTATATCTGTACTGCCTAATGCGTCCGGCAACTATATTGTCACCATTACCGACCCGGCTACTTCATGTACTGCCAACTACACGGTACCGATCACTATGGCTCCCAATGCCAACACTACGTTAAGCATATCTCCAGCCACGTTAGTCACGGATTGCCCGAGTACCGTGTACACACTTACCGCCTCAGGAGCGGCCAGTTATATTTGGTCGGCGGATACCGGAACAGCGGGTGGATTGAGTTCCACCACAGGCTACGAAGTAACAGCAACACCTACTCAAACGACCACCTATACCGTATTTGGGTTCACCGGCTGTAATATGAAAAGCGCATCGGTTACCATCACTATTAATGTTCCGGCTATGGATACCTATCCCACTAACACATGGAACGTGTATGGATTTAATTCACAAACGATTGGCACCGACTATCGCGGATACTATACAGAAAATGGATCTTCCACCGCCCCAAACAATTACAGCTTTGATACGCGTACAAGATGGAACGATGGAGCATCACCAGCTACAGCAAATGCAACCAACGGAACCGCATGGGTAGGTTGTACGATGAGTGCTACCAACATCAGCCTGAGTTTCAAGCGTTCTGGTTTTGCATGTGGCCTATATCAAATAGATGTGCCTGCGCATGATGATGACTTCCTGCTTTTCATTGATGGAACGCAAGTCGCACAACACATCGGGTGCTGTGATGCGCACACTAACGTCTGGACAGGACCATTAAGTGCCAGTTCACAGATAGAATGGCAATTGAAACAAGGCAATGGTGGATCTTACCTGCGCGTGCAATTCACCAATCTGACGCAGCCCGCAGGACAATCAACATGGATAGGCGATGTCAGTACGGACTGGTTTAACTCCTCTAACTGGTGTGGCGGTGTGCCCACTTCAACTACTGATGTATTGGTTCCGGCAGGAGCTAAGTTTATGCCGGTGATTGGTGCGGGTGGTGCACAAAGCAGAAACATTACCATCAACGCAGGTGTACCTTCAGGTGGTTTTAGCAACGGTACGGCTGCCGCTTCACTCTCTACTTCCGCTTCCAATACTCTGGACGTGTATGGCGACTGGACAAACAATGGAACATTCACTGCCAATAATGGTACCGTAACCTTTACAGGGGCAACCAATACGACAATCACCAGTGGCACCGCCGAGAGTTTCTATAATGTAGTCGTTAATAAAACCGGCAGTGCTACCCTCACCATTGCATTCATCACACAACAGATAAGCAATAACCTTACCTTTAGCAATGGTATAATCGTACCTAATGCCACATTGGAATTCCTCACTGGCGCAACGGCTACCGGGGCAAGCAACACCAGTTATGTACAAGGCCAGGTGAGAAAAACCGGAACGAATGCATTTACCTTCCCGGTTGGCAAAGGAGGTTTTTATCGCCCCATCGCTATCTCTGCTCCTTCTGCCAGCGATACGTACACCGCCGAATATTTTAACACTAACCCGAATCCAAGTTATCCGAGGGCGAACAAAGATGGTACATTGGATCACGTTGGCTCAACCGAATACTGGATGCTGAACAGAACAGGAAGCTCAAATGCAGTGGTCACATTAAGCTGGGGAAGTACATCAGGTGGAATAAGCGATCTGACAAGCTTGCGCGTAGCCGGTTGGAACGGCTCAACATGGAAAGACCTGGGGAACAGTGGCACAACAGGAAATACAACTACAGGCACGGTAAGCAGCACCTCTACGGTTTCAGTATTCGGGCCATTTACATTGGCCTCTTCCAATACCAATAATCCACTTCCTATTTCACTGATTGATTTTACCAGTGTATTAAAAGGTGGTGTGGTTGACCTTAACTGGAGCACCCTGAGCGAATTGAATAATGATTATTTTGACATCGAACGATCAACCGGTGAAACACCTTTTTACTCGTTGAAGAAAAAAATAAAAGGAGCCGGCACAAGTAATCAGGTGCATAGCTATGCTGCTACAGATTATTCTCCCCCATTGGGAAAAGTGTATTATCGCTTAAAGCAAGTGGACTTTGATGGTACCGCTTCGTATTCAGAAGTGCGCGTGATTACCAATGATCAGCTGAATACCATTATTGCCTACCCTAACCCGGCTGATCATGTTATTCATATGGATACCCGTGGAGGAAGAGTCAATTCCATTTCCATCCTGAATGCAGTAGGAGTAAATCAGCAGGTACCTGTTACGGTTAATGATTCAACCGTTACTATTGATTCTTCCGGGCTGGCTGCCGGATTATATCTTGTAAAAGTGGTGCTGGATGGAAATGCACACACACTTCGGGTGATTGTAAGCAGATAAGATTTTTGCCCATGTCCTTAAAAGGGTTGGTCATTCACCAACCCTTTTTTACTTCTTCCTTTGATACGTTCATCGTGCAATGGTTTGCATTATTTCTTGTAAAAAGAATATTCTTCGCTGCGGAAACTTTTATAGGATAACTATTGTGATGAAGTTCTACTTTCGCAGCAAGAAGGTTGAGGTATAAAAATACGACTACGTGAAAAAGAAATTTCTTCCGCTCGCATTAGGTGGCCTGGCGATCGGCACGACAGAATTTGTGATGATGGGTATACTGCCTGACATTGCCAACGAATTTAAAATCAGTATTCCACAAGCAGGGCACATGATATCCGCCTATGCGTTAGGTGTGGTAATCGGAGCTCCATTATTGGTAGTACTTACCCGTAACATGGCTCCTAAGAAAATACTATTTGCGCTAATGCTTTTATTCACGGTCTTCAATACCCTATCGTCATTTGCACCTAATGACACCATCTTATTCTTGGCGCGCTTGTTTTCCGGATTGCCGCATGGTGCATTCTTTGGTGTAGGTGCCGTAGTCGCCAGCCGGCTGGCGGACAAAGGCAAACAGGCTCAAGCCATATCGATGATGTTTGCCGGGTTAACATTAGCCAATCTGCTTACCGTACCACTCGGCACATGGGTGGGGCACACCTACTCATGGCGTTATGCATTTGCAGCCGTTGGCCTCATCGGATTAGGAACGATGGTCAGTATTTATTTCCTGCTTCCTTCATTGCCCGTAACCCGAAGCGGAAATATGAAATCAGAACTGAGTGTATTTGCCCGCATCGAACCCTGGCTGATCTTCCTTATCACATCTATTGGTACAGGAGGTTTATTTTGCTGGATCAGTTATATCGCCCCGTTAATGACAGAAGTATCTCACTTCTCTGCCGCTACGGTTCCTTACATTATGGTGATTGCCGGATTGGGAATGGTGGTAGGTAATGTGATCGGAGGAAAATTATCCGACAGGCTGCAGCCATTGAATGCCTGTATCGTATTGCTAGTGGCCATGTCATTGACTTTACTGATCATCTACTTTGTATCATGGCAACCCGTACTTTCTTTGATAATGACATTTGTAGCCGGAAGCTTTGCTTTGGCTATTGCATCGCCTATCCAATTGTTGATGATCCAGGCATCGAAAGGGGCTGAAATGCTCGGAGCTTCTATCACACAAGCCGCATTTAATATGGGCAACGCACTGGGTGCATTTTTGGGAGGACTTCCCATCGCAGCCGGCTTTGGTTATACATCACCCTCACTGGTGGGGATGGGTATGGCACTTACGGGAGTAGTGTTCGCCTGGATGTTGATGGTACTGTCACGAAAAGAAAAACAGGGCCTTACTTCCGGAATACCGATCGCCAATTGAAAAAAGTCAATGTACTTCACGGATTCACTGAACTGATGAACCATGCTATACGTTGAATAACATGGCAAAAAAGAAATAAAAGAAATAATCACTCTTTATAAAATTCAAAAGCAAAAAATGAGTCAGGCATTTGTAAGAGAAGGTGATGATCAGTGGCTGGGAGATATTGATCCTACTATGAATGCACTGGTAAATTTTCTAACCAGAGAGAATAACGGCATTCGTGTCTATGAAAAGAAAAACGGAACGGATGACAACGGACGAACCGTATATACCATGAGTAACGGACTGACATACGGCAAAAGTGACCAGGGTAAGTGGGAGATCGTAGCCGATCTGAAATAAGTAGCACTAAAAAAAAGAGGCCTGATTACTCAAGCCTCTTTTCTATTACGCTTATTCAAAAATTTATTTCCTCACCCTGACCGGTAGCGCTGGTCTTTTCTCTTCTGCCGGAGGATTTTTCTTCAGTTCATCCAATGCCACACTGATTGCTTTTTGTAATTGCGGATCAATGCCTTTGATCACATCAGCAGGCCACTGCTCCACTTCGATATCCGGAGGTACACCTACATTTTCTACAATGAATCCTCCTTTGTCCAAATGGCAAGATTAGGTGCCGTAACCGAACCACCATCAATGAATTCAGGAAAACCCAGTATCCCGACAAGGCCGCCCCACGTGCGCTTACCCACCAGCGTACCTACATTGAATTTGTGAAACATCCAGGGCAGCATATCTCCCCCTGATCCTGCGGTCTCATCAATGAGCATCACTTTTGGCCCTTGTATCGATGCACTGGGTGTTTTCAGGTCTTTACCATAGCGTAGTTTCCAATGTGCCTGGTAAGGACGCTGCAGCAGGTCGATATAATAATCGGCTACTTGTCCGCCTCCGTTAAATCGTTCATCGATAATGATGGCCTTACGATTGGCCTGCGGAAAGAAATAGCGTTTGAAATATTCATGACCAAGCCCCGCAGTGTTGGGTACATACACATACGCCACCTGGCCATTGGTAGCCTCCGTTACTTTTTTCAGATTACCTTCCACCCAATCGCGGTTGCGCAGAGCGGATTCCGTATCGATAGGGACCACTTTTACTGTACGCGAACCTGTCATCGTTGGGTTCGGCCCGATCGTTAACTCCACAATTTTACCGGCAGTGTTTTCGAAGTAGCTATAAATATTTTCACTTGCCGTTAAGTCCTTACCATTAACGGCAAGAATATAATCTCCTGCATTCGCATTGATACCAGGCTCTGTCAATGGCGATCGCAGATTGGGCGTCCAGTTCAGACCACCATAGATTTTCTTCAGCTGGTAGCGATTGTTGTTAATAACATAATCCGCTCCAAGCAATCCGCCACTGATACGTTCTGAACTCGCCAGTCGATCTCCCGTGCCGGATATACGATGATGGCCAACAGCAAGTTCACTGCACATCCATTGAATGACCGTATTCAGATCATTGCGGCAAGCCAGGTGAGGGAGGAAGACCGCATATTTCTTTTTCATCGCTACCCAGTCTGCGCCATGCATACCGGGATCATAAAAATAATCGCGGTTCACCCGCCAGGCTTCATCAAAAGTCTGCGGCCACTCCACGGAAGGATCAACCTTCACCTGGATATCGTTCAGATTTAATCCACCTTTTCCCGCTTCCGGTTTTTCACCGGCATTGGTAGTACCCCAATTACTTCCTTTACGATACACCATCTTTTTGCCATCGGCCGAGATCTCATATTCATCCAGTTCCATCACTTCATTGTCCTTCCGTTTTTTGATATCGTACTTGTGAAGTGTGTTGGTAGCAGAGTAATCGATGTATAACAGTTCACCTTCTTTGGCCATTTTCAACTGATCATATTGCCCGGAATGCAAAGGCACATCAATGATACGGGACTGAATTCCTTCCAGATCAATCTTCACCGCTTCGGTCTTTTTTTCCGGTTCAGGTGTTTTTTTGTCCTTCGCTTTGGCATCGGGTGTTTTGGCCGGTTCACTCTTCTCTGCTTTTACATCTTCTTCATCACTTTCTTTGGCAAACGGAGAGAGCGTGCTCTTCTGTAAAGTAATCAGGTAAATCGACTGCGATGCACGCATGTCATTATTCGACTGATCAAACCAGTTCACCACAGGACCTGCATCGGTAGAAGCAAGAAGGTACAGGTACTTTCCGCCCGGATCGAATACCGGACCGGACACATCACTGAGCCCGTCTGTGATCGGAAATGATTTTGCCTGATCAATGGAATACAGATAGGCTCTTCTGAAATTGCTCTCCGTTACTTTAGTGTATGCGATCCATTTGGAATCGGACGACCAACTGCCCAGCATATCCCGATAAGGACCTGGTACATACAACTCATCTTCATCTATTTTTTTAATCACACCGGTAGCGACATCCAGCACATAAAAATTTCTTCCATTGTCTACAAAGCTTATCTTCTTACTGTCTGGCGACCACTTGGTGTAAGCATAGAATCCTGTGCCACCAAGCTTATACGATTTCGCTGCTGTTTTACCGTCCTGCGCTTTGACATGAAGCGCATACTCACCGGAAGCATCGGAGAAATAAGCAATTGATTGACCATCTGCCGACCATGCCGGAAATGTTTCGTGCACCCCTGGTGACAAGGTGAGATTACGCGCATCCCCTTTCTCTGCAGGCAGTGTAACAATCTCGCCACGGAAGTCAAACACCACCCTGGAGCCGGAAGCGGAAATGCCTGCACTGCGCACGTAATCATTTCCTTTCACAAAACGAGGGCGAAGCTCTAGCAGATCGGCAGCAATACCAATCGTCAGTTTTTTTGAAATGCCGGAGGTGATATCATAAGCATGAATATAACCGCCTTGCTCGAATACAACCTTGCCGTTGCCATAACCTGAACTGATGATGGGGAAATCGTTGAAGTCAGTAAGTTGTTTGACTGTTTTAGAAGCCACATCGTAGGAGAACAAATTGAACTCACCATTACGATCGCTGCGGAAATAAATCTTGTCTCCGATCCACATCGGCTCGGAGTCATTGCAGCCACCTTCCGGCTGTGGTATTTTCACTACCGTTTTATCCTGGAAAGAGAAAATCCATACCACCGAAATGGTACCCCCACGATAATTTTTCCATTGACGGAATGCAGGAGAAAGCGGATTGTACGCCATCGATTTTCCATCCGGCGAATAGGAAGCATATAGCGCATTGGGAATTTCCAATTGAGCCGGGAATCCTCCGGCCAATGGAACCGTGAACAGCTGTGCATACCGATTAGTAAACACAGCCCGTTGTGAAGCGAATAACACGGCTGATCCATCCGGAGTAAAGCCTCTAACCCAATCTGCCCCGGGGTGCCACGTGAGTCGCTGGGGAATGCCGCCTTCCACGGGCACGGTGAACACATCGATATTACCATCGTACTGCGCACTGAAAGCAATGCGTTTTCCATCGGGAGAGAAATAAGGATTACTCTCAATGCCTTCATCTACGGTGAGTCGGCGTGGCTGCGAACCATCGGCATTGGCTACCCACAGATCTTCGGCATAGATAAAAGCAATGTGCGTAGCACTTACCGAAGGCTGTGACAACAGGCGCGTATCTTTCGGGTCGATTGCACGACAGAGCCACGGTGACAAAAGCAAAACAAAAAGAACACTATTTTTTAACTTCATACCTGGAGGATTAGATGGAGTAATGTATTTCCATTCAATATAATAAAAGATGAAGAACAAAAGAGAATAGCCGAACCTACGCCTGTGCCATTTCGCTTTTCATGCTGACTGGTTTTTGGTAACTTTCGGTGATGAGAAACAGGCTCCCCATTTGTTTTTTGGCGACACTGATACTATTCATTACTCAGGTTCGTGCACAGATTAAAGTGAGTGACAATCAACGTTTCCTGCAGCGCACAGATGGCAAACCGTTCTTCTGGCTGGGCGATACCGATTGGGAATTATTCCATCGCCTGACACGTGAAGAAGCCGATGAACTTCTGGAGACCAGAAAACAGCAGGGCTTTAATGTGATTCATACAGTAGCACTGGCCGAGATGAATGGGCTGCATGTACCCAATCGCTATGGCGATTTACCGTTGATCAATGATGACCCCTCTCAACTTTCCGTTACCCCCGGAAATAACCCTGATGACAGCAATGAATACGATTATTGGGACCATGTGGATTATATCATCAATAAAGCAGCGGAGAAAAATGTATATATCGGCTTGCTGCCTACGTGGGGAGATAAGGTGGCTCACCTGTGGGGTGATGGACCTATTGTATTCAATGAGAAAAATGCCGCCACGTATGCACGTACATTAGCTGAGCGTTACGGTAAAAAATGGAATGTGATCTGGATACTGGGTGGCGACCGGCCTGTACAATATACCTACACATCGAATGGTACAGAAAAGCAATACGATGACCGCGCAGTATGGAATGCGATGGCCCGTGCGATCGAAGAAGAATCAGGTAAAAGTGCATTCATCACTTACCATCCATCGGGAGGCACACACTCTAACATAAAGGTGATGCACCAGGAGCCATGGCTCGATATGAATGCGTTTCAATCAGGACATGGAGCGCGTGAATACGATGCCTGGAATTGGATTGCTGCAGACCTGACTTTACTACCCACCAAACCCGTGCTGGATATGGAACCCTGCTATGAAGATCATCCCGTTAACCCATGGGATGGAAAGTGGACACGAAAAGAACGAGGCTATTTCACCGCCTACGATGTTCGCGCCCGGATCTACCGCGAGGTACTGGCCGGTGCATGTGGTGTTACCTATGGTCATCATTCCGTGTGGCAGTTTCTGAATAAAGCGCTGTACGAGACCATTCATACGGGAGATACCTTGATCTCATGGCAAGCTGCGTTGCACTCCGAAGGAGCGGAACAAATGAAGTACCTGAAAAAACTGGTGTTATCCCGCCCCTACTTCTCACGCATTGCCGACCAGAGCCTGATTCTCTCTGAAAAGGGAAGCAATTACATCGATCTGATCTATGCAGCAAGAGATGAAAATAAAACCTATGCGATGATCTATCTTCCACAAAACAAACCGGTATCCATTGATGTCTCCAAAATAAACGGATCCGTAAAAAACAGCTGGTGGTTTGATCCCGGTTCAGGAAAAACATATAACGGTCAAACCATAAAACACAAAACCACGCACACCTTTACGCCCCCTGCCAATGGAAATGATTGGGTGCTGATCATTGATGACGCATCTGAAAAATACGTTTCACCTGAATACTGATCTATGGCCAGCATCCAATTCAAAACTAAAATGGGCCGTCTCGATTCATTAAAGCTGAATTACCTGGAAGTGCCGGCATCGGTAGTAAAAAAACTGGGAGGCATTAGCAAACAACGCTTGCTATGTACTGTGAATACGGTAACCTGGCAATGTGGATTAGTTGCGTTGAGTAAAGGTGCCGGATACATTAATCTTAATAAAAATCTAATCACCCGGCTGGGTATCCAAAAAGAAGATGTGATTACGGTTTCACTTCAACCGGACGAGAGCAAATATGGCATGAAGATGCCTGCCGAATTAAAAGAACTTCTGGATCAGGATAAAGAGGGAAACAAACGCTACCACGCCCTGGTAGCCGGTAAGCAGCGTTACATCATCTATTATGTGCAGCAGGTAAAAAGCACTCAGCTGCGTGTAGAGCGCGCCATTCTGCTGATTGAGAACCTGAAGAAACTTCCGAAAGGAAAAGAGAGTTATAAAGGATTGTTTGGCATATCTTCTTCCAAATGAAAATGATAAATCTTTTAAAATAAAATTTATTTTTACGAATGCTTCGATTGCTCATTCTTTTCTCCCTTTTCATCTTCTCCCTCTCCACTGCTCACGCACAACAAAACCCCGTACTCGACAAAAACATTTCTTTTGCTGCACTCAGCAAAAAGAAAGCAGAACGCACCGTATCATGGACTAATCCGGATGGATCATCGGAAACATTAAACCTCATTGAGATGGCCATACCGGTGAATGAAAAACTGACCACCGAGTTCAATAAAAATAATTACGGTATTGCATCGCCCTGGCTCACACCAAAAATGATTGTACTTCACTCGATGGATCTGGGCTCCCTGAAGGAAAGCCTCGAGCAATCGTCATTACTTCACGATCGCATTCCTGAAAGCTGGGGCCTTCTTTCCAAAGCAGGCAAGCTGCCCAATGGTGCACACTTTATGGTAGACAAAGACGGCACCATTTATTGCCTGACACCCCCCATGGCACGAAACAAAAAAAAGGTGGACTATACTTCTCCTGCACATCGCTGGTATGTAAAGCGCCACCAGGATGGAAACCCGTGTGCCATAGGTATCGAAAACGTCACTGATGCGAATGGAGATTATACCGATTTAACTGCTGAACAAGTAGAAGCGAACTCAAAACTGGTGCGATGGCTAATTCAATTTGAAGAAAACCGAATTGAATATGTAAACAGTCATCATCAGTTCAATGACGAGAACACATTGAACCACCTGCATAAACTCCTTGAATTGAATTATCAGAACAAACCATTCAGAACTACCGGGAGAAAAGACATTGGGGATGACAAGCTCACTGACATTCTGCTTCAGGTTAAATTGTCGGGGTATACGATTTCCTCTTTCTGATTTACCTCACTTTCTCCATTTCATTATATCTTTGAGCGATGACTACGTACTGGCTCACCATTCAAGGTATTGTTCAGGAGACCTCTGACACAAAATCGTTTCTGCTGAAAGGAACTACTCAAAAATTGACGTATCAGCCGGGCCAGTTCCTTACGCTCATCCATCCACTGCACTCTTCAATACGAAGATCCTATTCGTTATCATCACATCCTTTGCTGGATGAGTACATGCGCATTACTGTGAAACGAATACCTAATGGTGAGTATTCGCGCTGGTTGTTTGATGATGCAAAAGTGGGAGATCAAATCGAGACCATCGGTGCTTCCGGTTTTTTTACTTTTCCGGAGCAACTTGATGAAAGTACTACCTTGCTTCTGCTGGCGGCAGGAAGCGGCATTACTCCTATTATCTCCCTGCTCAAAGAGGTATTGTATTTTCACCAGCAACGCATCATTTTTATTAACAGCAACCGGTCACCGGCTGACATTATATTCTATCAGGAGTTATTAAAACTAAAAGAAACGTTTGGAGATCGTCTGCATCTTGAGTTGCTGGTGAGCACTAATAAAAATCTTTTACGGGCACGTTTAAGCAAATCGCTGCTTGCCGAATTCATCCATCAACACATTAAAGACCGCACGAAAACAAGGGTATATCTCTGCGGGCCCCGCGACTACATGCAGATGGCACTGATCACCCTGATCAATGAAAACATCGCACTTGAAAATATTCGCACCGAAATTTTCAATACCGAAAAACCAAAAGTAAAAGAACTTCCTGCCGACACAGACAAACACCACGTTACGATCAGCTATCAGGGTAAACGCTTTCAGCTTGCCGTGCAATATCCTACTACTATTTTACAAGCCGCACAGCTTGAAGGGATAGAATTACCTTACAGTTGTGAAGCCGGAAGATGTGGTACCTGCGCGGCAACGTGTGTCAGTGGAAAAATCTGGATGTCGCGCAATGAAGTGTTATTGGATAAGGAGACCAGTAAAGGAAGAGTATTAACCTGCACCGGATATGCCATCGGTGGAGATGTGGAGCTGGTAATTAAAGGATAATACCACTCAAAAGGCTGATCAGAAAAGTCTGGAGGGTTCGCTCTGCCATCGTAAACGACTGCGGTATGTGAAAGCAAGACCTTTCGTGTATCGACCCTTAACCTACGTTTCGTACTTATCAGAAACGGATAAACCTATTATTTTTCGGATTTAATGAGCCGAATTGCATTTGTTAATCGATCGAGTGCAGGCAAAATAAATTTCTCCTTTACAGCGCTTGACCGAATTAAAACCACCTGAAAAATTTATCTAAAATAACACCATCATGCAGTTGCAACCAGTGAGTAACTTGTAGTGTCAAACGGAATCAAAACCCGTTAATACACACACATTATGTCAGGTATATCCTTATCAAGGCAGGCAAAGAAAAGAATACTTACCGTTCTTGTCGGATTAGGTATTGCATTGATCATTGCAGGAATGTCAGTAACCGGCAACATCTAATTGATATTCATCTATGTGGAAATCCATCTCGCTATCGTATCTCGAATTCAACGACCTGAAACAAACGATTCATGATTTTATCAATGACATCGATAAGCTTCGTCATTTGCAGGCCACAAGTCATACCCCATTGATTCTATCACTAAAGAAGGAGTCGAAGTTCCAGGTGATTTTTGCTAAGGAGACTCTTGAAGTGCTCAGTAAAGTGGAAGCACAATTTGTAAAATTCAAAGATAAGGCAAGCACCGTTACCATGGATATCCACACGCTTGAATCACACGATCTGCTGATGGGCAACAAGGAAACATTTAAGAATAAATTAGCAGCGAATGTAGAGAAGCAGAAGGAAGCGCTAACCCTGGTTTAGCCATTCTATTCTTCCCAATCTTCATATCCCTGCATCGAGAGATCCCGGTATTGCTTCTGAAGGCGGGCATACAAACCTTCTTCTTTTTCGTAACCAACAAATTTAATCAGCTCTTTGCTGGAAGTTTTGGCAGTAACCGGGGGCGTTACGCCACTCACGAGCATTCCTGCCTTCCGCATCGCATACGTTTCATTGGCAAACGAATTATCATTCGTTACCTGGCCACACACTTCAAAGGTCTTTTTCGCTTCGTCCTTAATGATCAGCCAGTATTTGGTATTCATGATTCGTTTTCTTGAAAGATCGTAGAACTGCAAAAATAGACTTAAGATTCACAATTACATCGGTCATCTATCGGTAAACAAAAATCTTTATTGAGATTTTTAACTACTTTTGTAAATACATTCATTATCGTTTCATGTAGCCATTTCTTTTTTCAGAAAAATAAACTCCAGGCTGTAACAACTACCTGGACATTATTCACTCTTTAAAAAGAAACAGATGCTTATTCTGCAGGATATGACTTATGTGCATCCCGACAAGGATGCATTATTCACCCATTTAAATCTCACCATTAATAAACACCAAAAGGTAGCGCTGATCGGCCATAACGGTGCCGGCAAGTCCACGCTGCTAAATCTGCTGGCCGGAAACCTTCATCCGGAAAGTGGCCTGGTAAGAACGGACGAGAAACCGTATTATCTACCACAGCTCTTTGGTCAGTACGATGGCTTCAGCGTAGCGCGCGCACTCGGCGTAGAAGACAAACTACACGCATTAAAAGGAATAATCGATGGAAAGGTAAGCGAAGAAAACCTATCCTTACTGAACGAGGATTGGACAATTGAAGAGCGGTGTATGGAAGCCCTTGCTCATTGGAAACTTGATACCATTGATCTTCATCAAAAATTAGAGCACCTCAGTGGCGGACAAAAAACAAAAGTCTTCCTTGCAGGAATCCGTATCCACCAACCTGATATTCTTTTACTGGATGAACCAAGTAATCATCTGGACATGGAGAGCAGGGAAATTCTTTATGATTTCATCCGCACCACTAACAGTACCATGGTGGTGGTGAGTCATGACCGAACGTTATTGAATTTACTTGACACCGTGCTCGAACTTAGTAAACAGGGTATTGCTGTTTATGGTGGCAACTTTGATTTCTACGTCAAGCAAAAAAAGACAGAAGCAGAGGCATTAAATCAGGAATTAAAAAGCAGAGAGAAGGAATTGCGCAAAGCAAAAGAGATCGAGCGGGAAACGCTGCAACGTCAGCAAAAGCTGGATGCACGAGGAAAAAAGAAACAGGAGAAGGAAGGACTTCCTACGATTTCCATGAATACATTTAAAAACAATGCAGAGAAGAGCACTTCACGCATTAAGGGCATTCATGAGGAGAGGACGGATGCCATTTCACAAGCGCTGAATAAACTACGAAGTGAATTGCCGGATAGTGATCAGATGAAGATGGGTTTTGATCACACTCACCTGCATTATGGAAAAATACTCATAAGGGCAACAAATATCAATTTCAGCTATGCTCGCAGTTTGCTCTGGAAACAAGGCGTGTCATTGCAAATCACCAGTGGTGAACGGATTGCAATAAAGGGGAGAAATGGTTCCGGGAAAACTACATTATTGAAGATGATGCTCGGTGACCTTCAGCCCACGTCAGGAGAAATTTCACGCGCAGCCATTAAAACCATTTACATCGATCAGGATTATTCATTCATTCAACATCAGCTCACCGTTTATGAACAGGCACAGCAGTTCAATACCCGCTTGCTGCACGAGCACGAAATAAAAATCCGGCTTAATCGGTTTCTATTTATAAAAGAATACTGGGACAAACCCTGCAGTTCGCTGAGCGGTGGTGAACGAATGCGACTTATCCTCTGTTGCCTAACGATAAGTAACAACGCTCCTGACCTGATCGTATTAGACGAGCCAACAAATAATCTCGACCTGCTGACGATTCAAATTCTGACCGCAGCCATTAACGAATACAAGGGGACACTGGTGGTCATCTCGCACGATAGTCATTTTTTAAATGAAGTACAGATTGAGCGAGCTATTCATTTACCCTGATCTCCTTTTTCTATTAATTACTTCAAACAGATAAGCGGATAAACTATTTTGCGGGATGTTTAGTCGTGAGCAAGCATCGGGTCTGCGTGAGGAATTCTGGACTACCTTTGGTAAATACATGAGTCCGGTTTATTCTTCCGAAGGAATGAAGATCAGCTGGATCAATTATCATACGGGCGTTAAAGATGTTTATTTCCGTATGAAGGCAGAAAAGAAGACGGCTGTGATTTCTATTTCCATTGAGCATCGTGATGCGGGAATTCAGGAGTTGTACTTTGAACAATTTCTTGAATTAAAACAACTACTACACGCAGCCCTTGAGGAAGAATGGACCTGGGAGCTTCACTCTCAGCCTGATGGAAAAAACATAAGCCGGATTTATAAAGAAATCTCCAACGTCTCCGTGTTCAACAAAGATGACTGGCATGAACTCATCTCTTTCTTCAAACCGAGAATCATCGCACTGGATGGATTCTGGGAAGATGCAAAGTATAGCTTTGAAAGCCTGAAGTAATTCCAGTTAATATCTTCTAAACAGACCCCGCACGCTCCACCACCATCCACGGGGATGGTACCATCGTGTACTCACCAATCCTCCTACTACCACTCCTTCATTCAATGCCTTTTCGTCTGTAGTTAATCGAACGGTTAGCTCGGATTCAGGCCGATGTACATCTACTGCTTTTACACTGTCTATCATTCCGATAAATGAAAATAGCAGTTGTTCAGAAGAAGAAGTGTCTCTTATTTCTAGCTCAAAGCGACCTTCAGCATCGGTCACGGTTATCTGATCTGTTCCTTTCCTGATGACGTTAACTCCGGGTATAGGCAAATGGTCATCAGCAGAAAGAACAACTCCTCTTACTTTGATGTAGGAAAGTGAAGTAGAAATCGTATATCCCTTCAGGATACGATGCTGATTTTGCTGAACGGTATCCGGCTTAATCTTACCTTTTACCTGTGCATTACTCGGACGTGAACTAAACATAAGCAACGCACTTATTGACACAGCGCGTATCCACGATGACCATGGGTTGGCGGATTGCTCCACCGTATAGGATCTCAATTGTGTTTGCTTGAAGCGTCCGCAGGTATTGGATGGCTTACTTTTGAAATAGGCTTTTATTCGCTCTTCCTCCCAGTAGGTAAAATCGATCACTTCTTTCTGGCAACTGCCACAGAATCCACCCTGGGCGGTGGGCTTAAATGAATTCCAGTCTTCTTGGCAGGGAGCTGGAATGGATAGTTGAATATTTTCCTTCATCACATAGGTGTTTTAGATATCGATGAGCCTATGATGCGTCATGTCGGAAAATTCCATAACATTATATACACTATTTTACCTCCCTGTTTTTGAACACGGATTCAAAAATCCCTTCCCGTTTATTTACAATCTTAAGCCTATACGCTAACTTTCTTCCATTCCAGTATTCTAACTCTTTTTACCCATGGCACACATTCAACTTGATCCTGCCCTTCCGGGCATTCTGGGGCCGCTGGCACTGAGGCCGGAATTAAGAAAATCATTAAGTGAATTTACGGAACAACTGATGCGTGGAGAGAATTCACTGACACGCGCTGAACGAGAGCTCATCGGTACTTACGTATCTGCACTGAATGATTGTTTCTTTTGTGAGCAATCGCACGGGTCGCTCGTTCAGCATTATCTTCACTGCGACAATGCTTTTATAGATCATATTAAAAAAGATCATCTGTCCGCCCCGATAGCAGACAAGATGAAAGCACTGCTTACTATTGCAGGAAGTGTACAGACGAGCGGAAAAAGTGTAACGACAGCACAGGTAGAAGTTGCCAAAGCAGCAGGTGCCACCGATCTGGAAATCAACGATACTGTTCTTATCGCTTCCTTATTCTGCATGTTTAACCGCTATGTAGATGGCCTCAATACATGGGCACCACAAGATAAAGAGTCGTACAAGCAACATGCTGCACAGCGCGCAGAACAAGGTTATACTCGCTTTAATTAAATGAGGTTCCGGCTAAACATAAGTCTGCTGGTTATTTTATGTTCTTGCGCAAGTACATCTAAACCCATTCATACAGTCTCTGTAAATGGATTTACTCCATGGATAACCGGGCATGATGCAGCCACCACCCAATTAATACCCACACCAGGGAACAATGCACTGAAAAGCGAAGACGGACAAACCATAGCGCATGTAAAATTTGAAGTAACGCAATATGGTGAAGTTTCTTTTCCGATCAATACGAAGACAATTGCCGGACAGGAAGCACTTAAAACGGATCTATCCGCATACAAACAAATTCAGATTACTTACCAGGCAAACCAGCACTTCATTTTACAACTAAGACAAACAGGAGTACATGGCGGAGTACACAATCAGGTCACACTTCCGGCAGCGAATCCGTTCACAACAGTGGTTGTACTCTTTTCAGAATTCAAAGGAGGAAAAACACCATTAGATCTCACCGATGTCGCCAAGTTCAATTTTGCGTTTCTGTCCAATCATACGAAAGATGGATTTTCGGAACTGAAAGTCCGCAGCTTTATCATTGATGGATATGAGCCTTGATTACCGCGTATATTTTTTAATCCAGGCGATCATTTCATCATTCAGCCTGTCAATCATTTCCTGAGATGCTCCTTCACCACCGTGTGCACCGTTAGGAAGCGAAATGAATTGATATGCTACTCCATTTTTCTTTAATACACCCGCCAATAAAGCAGATTGCCTGATCGACACAATACTATCTGCCTCACCGTGGGCCATCAGCGTGGGTTTAAAACGGACACTGTAATAAGGGCTTGCCTGAGTAAATGCCACATCGGTCGAGTCTCCATTCCAGGCTTTGCCCGCTACTATGGGTAAAAGTCCGAGGGCAGCTTTCTGAAAATGATCCACCTGATTCAGCTTGACAGGTGCACCCAAGGTAATTACAGCGGAGACCATGTTCTCCTTATCATAACGATACGCGTAAAGAAGGGCAAGATGTCCACCCGCGCTTCCTCCCCATAGCAGGTAGTGGTTCTTTCTCACATTCCATGCTGATGCATGGGCACGAACAAAACGGAGTGCCTCGTGAATATCACTCATCATATCCGTATAGTGAATTACATCATTACCAAGCCGGTAATTCATATTGATCACATTGATCTGATTTTTGACCATCCGTTCTTTCATAAAATCAGCATCCTGTTTATCCCCTGACATCCATCCACCCCCATGTATCAATACCACTAATGGTGTAGATCGATTTCTTCCCTCTGCCAGATAAACATCCATCTTTCTATTCACACCTTCGCCATATGCGACATCTGCCAGTACTTTCGCCTGTTGCGCAGAAGCGGATAATGAAAGTGCGACTGAACAATAAAAGAAGAAGCTCGTAACAGATCGGAAATGAGTCATCATTGTTAAGCAATCATTTACGTATCGGCTAATTTCGGAGAGAAAGTGCGCCTTTAAATTCCTTATTACTGTACTTGATCAGGTAATAATAAATGCCTGCGGGCTGATCTTTGCCGCTCCAGCGAAAATTACGATCGCTGCTTCCATATACCTGGTTTCCCCAGCGATTAACAATGCGGATCATTTCAAAGCGTCCTGTACAGTTATCGGGCGGCAGGATATTAATGCGTTCACCCGTGGCTGCATCGATGATCTCCATGGAGTAGTCATCATTAAAGCCATCATCATTGGGGGTGAATACATTGATGGGCAAGAACTCCTCACTCCGTGCTTCTACATCCTTAATGTTGATGGCGACAATTATCGAATCCGCCTTGCCGTTAAAGCATTTATTATCCTTCAGGTAAAATTTGAACGTGTACCTATTTTCATACAACTCGTTTTGAAAGATGTTGCATTGCGGGTTCCATGAAAACGTACTGATTACATTACCCATGCCTTTTGCATTGGCAAACACATAACCTTCGGGTGGGATACTTCCATTCTTTTCTTTTAAGGTCAATGTAAGCGAATCCCTTTGCGGCAGTATATCCCCATCTGCACCTTGCACATCCAGTATAATCTGTTGACCAAGAGTTACATTGAGCTGATTGTCCGCAGCAAGGGTTAATTCCGGATTTTTACTGACAACCGTGAGCTGAGGTGCCAGGTTATCGGGAGGTAATACCTTCACCTGTACCGTTACCGTATCCGCTTTGCGTATGCGGCATTTGTTCGTACTGTCAACGGCCAGGAACATAAATTCAAACTCATCTTTCTTTTTAAGATCTACCTTACTGCAGTCGATACTCCACACAAAATCAGAAGAGAGCGAGCCATTACCGGTCTTCTTTTGAAAAGACATGCCAAAATCTGCCGCCTTGAAGCCGACCGGAATCATACGCAGTGCAATAAAATCATTATCGACTATATCTGATCCGGTTACTTTAAACGCCAGGGATTGATTGATTTTGCGCTGAAGCCCGCTAACCAATTTCTCCATCGGATCAGGAGTAAGATCGGTATCCACAATGGGGTCAGCATTGCCGGGCAGTATTACTTTAAGATTGTAAACTGCTTTGACCGGATCATTGAGCTGGCATTGATCCATATCATTGACCAATAGGTTAATGAGAAATGACGTGCGCTTCGCAAAACTATATACATCACAATAGGCGTCCCAGGTAATGTTACCTTTAATCAGGCCGGGCTGCCAGGTAGTAACATTCACTTTCATCCCTGCATCTGCAAACGAAAAACCTGATGGCGCTGAAATGAATGTCAATTCATCTCCATCATCATCTCTGATTTCGAAAGGCCATGATGCCTGGTCACCTTCCTGCACCAGGCCGGTTACGTTAGTAGCCGTTACAAAATACGGATCATGATTTACAGGAGGCTCTACATATACATTCACTTTGAGGGTATCAAGCAGCGGAAGGCTACACGCATCGTCCATGGCAATAATACCAATTTGGTACAAACCACTTTTAAGAAAGGGACATTGCGGAAAGCAGATACGAAAATCCTTGGTGCTGCCATTGACAAGTGTAGCGGATAGTTGAGCAGGAAGAATCTGGTTCAGTGTTGCTGACTTAAAATTCAGACCGATCACACGTAAACTAATATTCTCCGTATTATTATCCGCTGCATTTTCTGAATCCGGATCGGACACCTGTACCTGAATACATCGGTCGGCATCGGCTACCTGATTGCTGAAACTCACATTCATCTCACCATCATAAATAAATGAGGCATCCGTTAATTTCTTTCCTACAATCTTAGGCGGACTGGCTACTTTGCAGTCTACTACTACCATCTGAAAATCACGCCTGCTCTCTCCTATCTTTTCTTTGTTACGATACTCTTCCACCTTCACGGCAAACACAAACAAACCGACATTGGGTGGAGGTGTTACTGTAAGCATGCCCTCTCTGGTAATGTGTAGATCAGGATTCCCCTTGGTGATATGATCCAAATCATAACCCGGACGCCAATTGATTAAATTATATGGTGCCGGCTGCACCGGTGGAACAGCCACGGCACTACTTGTGTTCAATGGAGTAGTCAATGTGTACACCAGCGAATCGCCATCATCATCAATGCCGGCAAAATCAACATAGTAAGGACGACTTGGACATGCATAATCATTAAGCGGAGGGAACAGACGTGGAGAAGAATTAATAAAAGCCACACCGTTTTTTGATACCGGAGGAAATTCGAGGTAGAAAGTCTGCCCAGCGGTATTAATGCTGTTTTGAGGATTCTGACTGAATATATTGGTGATGGTATAATTGCGGCAGCAGCGCTCCCACGCTACATAATATCCGGCAGGATCACTGTACGTGTTGGCGGGTAATGTGATCAGTGCGGTATAAATTAACTTATCTGTCTTTACTTCACCTTGCGAGCAGCTGGGTTGAGTATAGCCCACACGTGTTTTTTCAGAAAACCGTAAAGTAACCGGCATCATTCTCGCGTTGTCGGACTTGCGAAAAATATACGCAACAAGTGTGGGCTCGTTTTGCTCCGGAGGTTGCCCATTAAATCCATTGTTATTCACATCAAAATAGTAAATCAGGTTGAGCTGGTATTGATTGCCTTTCACATAGAGCAATTCAAACTCGCCACCCACGATGTGTGAGGCCATCACAGGGATTGCAAACAGGCAGTAGAATAGAAATAAAAGCTTTTTCACGGTTCAGGCTCAATTCGAAATATAACAAAAGCCTCCAACGGGTGAAACCCCCATCTTTGCGTAATTTCGCGGCTATTATGAAAAAAGGGGACGTACTGGAAAATATTTTGGTGGAAAGCATGGCTGCCGAGGGCAAATGCATCGCCAAACTCAACGGACAAGTCATTTTTATTGAAGGCGGTGCTCCCGGTGATACCGTTGATATTTCACTCACCAAAATCAAAAACTCGTTCCTCGAAGGGAAAGTGGTGATAATAAAAAAATTCTCCGAAACCAGGGCAGTGCCTTTTTGTGCACACTTCGGTACCTGTGGCGGATGCTCGTGGCAACACATCAACTACGACACACAACTGACTTATAAACGTCAGCAGGTAGTCGATAACCTGGAGCGTATTGGTGGACTTACGCTTCCACCCATACCGCACATTCTGCCTTCGGCCAAAACAAAATACTATCGCAATAAACTGGATTACACATTCAGTGCACGCCGATGGCTGACCAAAGAAGAGCTCGCTTCCGGTATGCCCTTTGGCGAAGGCGGGTTAGGATATCACCTCCCACGGATGTTCGATAAAATATTCGATGTGAAGGAATGTCACCTTCAGCCCGATCCGTCCAATAGCATTCGTTTGCTGGCGAAAGAAATCGCGCTAAGAGAAAACATTCCTTTCTTCGACATGCGCCTGCAGACAGGTTTCATGCGCACATTAACCATTCGCACCACTTCAACAGGCGACACCATGATCATACTGCAGGTGACGCAGGATAAAATGGAGTGGATCGAAAAAGTATTGAAAGGATTAACGGATGCATTCCCGCAAATCACATCCGCCAACTACATCATCAACGCAAAGAGGAACGATACCTTTGCTGACCTTGATGTCATCTGCTGGAAAGGTGATCCGTATATCACCGAGGTAATGCCCAAACCGGATGGAAGCGGTACACTTCAGTTCCGTATCGGGCCAAAATCCTTCTATCAAACCAATCCGGAGCAGGCGCACGAATTATATAAAGTAGCCTGGAAGATGGCGGCATTGAAAGGCGATGAACGGGTGTATGATTTATACACCGGCACGGGCACCATTGCCAATTATATAGCCGGCCAGGCCAAGAAAGTAATTGGATTGGAATATGTAGCTGCGGCTATTGAAGATGCAAAAGTGAATTCAAAAATCAACGGCATTACCAATACCGACTTCTATGCCGGCGACATGAAAGACCTGCTCAACGATAGCTTCCTATCCCAGCACGGAAGGCCCGATACCATTATCACCGATCCGCCACGTGCCGGTATGCACGAAGACGTGTGTAAAATGCTGATGAAAGCAGCGCCTGATAAAATCGTGTACGTAAGTTGCAATGCGGCAACGCAGGCGCGCGATCTTAAAATCTTATCGGAAATGTATGACGTAGTAGCGGTACAACCGGTAGATATGTTTCCGCAGACCACTCACGTGGAGAATGTAGCTGAATTGATTAAACGTAAATAATAGCCGCCATTGCGAGGCACGGAAGCAGTAGCTGTAACGGAAGAATAAACTATTGCCCTGTTCTTGTTAAGAAATGGCTTTAGTCGTTCCTCCTTCGCAATAACGATTAGCTGTTAGCGTATTTTGTAGACAACGATTATTAGAAAATAACCATGATACTCCCCATTGTATCCTACGGACATCGCGTATTACGCAAAAAGTGTGACCCGATCAAAGCATCGTATCCCAAACTGGAGGCATTGATCGACACGATGTGGAAGACCCTGGCTATGGCGGATGGCTGCGGACTGGCCGCACCACAAGTCAACTTACCTATCCGTTTATTTCTGGTCGATAGTAAAATAGTATATGATGTGATGGACGATGCTACACGCGCCAACTATTTCGATGGCGATGAAGGTATTCACGAAGTATTCATCAATGCAGCGATCACGGAAGAATCAGAAGAGGTATGGAAAGACCGTGAAGGATGTTTGAGTATTCCCTCCATGACGGAGCCGGTGGAGCGCCCCTGGCGGATTACACTAAACTATTACGATCGCAACTTCAACAAACACACCCGCACCTTCAGCGGACTCACCGCGCGGATGATTCAGCATGAATACGATCATACGGAAGGAGTGCTCTACATCGATTACCTCACCGCCGAACGCCGAAAAGTACTCAAACCCAAACTTGAAAAAGCCAAACGGGGTGAGGTACGTGTGAAGTATCCGATGAAGTTTGTAAAGTAAGAATCAAAACGCTGGCATTTGGATTAGCCCAAAGTGATCAATCCTCGGTTCATCGGCATGAAATAGTCATTGCTTGATTTGCCACCTGATGGAAAGAAAAAAATGCACTTCAATCACTTCATAAATTCTTCTTTCCAAAAACAAGTCCTTACTTTAGATCGAGATCTCCTATCATGAACATCGATAACCCCTCCAAAAAACGCTCTACCGAAATCATTGCAGGCATCTCCACCTTCATGGCCGCTGCCTATATTATTGTTGTTAACCCTGCCATACTCAGTCAAAGTGGTATGCCTTTCCCTGCAGTGCTTACGGCAACTGTACTCGTTTCCTTCTTTAGCAGTTTGATGATGGGCTGGTACGCACGCAATCCCATCCTTGTTGCTCCAGGCATGGGGCTTAATGCCTTTTTTACTTTCTCTGTAGTGCTGGGGATGAAAGTACCTTGGCCGGTTGCATTAGGCGCTGTGTTTTGGTCGGGGGTTATTTTTCTTCTGCTCTCCGTATTCAACATCCGCACCTACATCGTCAAAGCGATACCCAAAACGTTGCGTTATGCCATCGCGGCCGGAATAGGGCTGTTTATTTCATTAATCGGATTCATCAATGCCGGATGGATCATTCATCAACCCGCCACGATACTCGGTATAAGCAAACTCAATCCATCGCTAATCACATTTCTCATCGGCCTTGCCATCATTGCTGTACTCACTTTACGAAAAGTAAAAGGGGCACTACTTATTGGCATTGTACTCACTACGCTGTTGGCTTATCCCTTAGGAAGGTGGTGGGGCGATACACAAGTCGTGCGCTATACCGGCTTATGGTCAGCACCCGATTTCAGTTTGCTTTTTCAATTGGATTTGGTGAATTCACTCACCTGGGCGATGGTGCCCGTCATCTTTGCGTTTGTGTTTACCGATCTGTTTGATAGCCTCTCCACTTTCGTGGGATTGGCCGAAGCAGCCAAACTCACCGATGAAAAAGGAGAGCCACGAAACATCAAAGAGTCATTATTGACCGATGCCGCATCCACCACCTTAGCGGGATTGGTTGGTTCAAGTCCGGGCACTGCCTTTATTGAATCAGCAGTAGGCATTGAAGCGGGTGGACGCACCGGGCTAACAGCGATCACCGCAGCAATGCTGTTCTTACCCTTCCTGTTCTTATCTCCATTATTATCCGCAATACCCGCCATTGCTACCGCACCCGCATTAGTAATGGTGGGCGTGTTTATGATACAACCTGTTACCAAAATCAACTGGCAACAATGGGACGATGCTGTTCCTGCGTTCCTTGCCATGGTGATGATCCCTTTCACCTATTCCATCTCGCAAGGCATCATCTGGGGGTTCCTCAGCTGGACACTATTAAAACTCGCAGGTGGCAAGCGTAATGAAGTAAGTGCTACACTATTCATTATCGATGCCTTTTGCATCACCGCACTCATCATTGAATAGATAAAACCAAACACGCACCCGCTCGCATCCTCAAATCATTAATCCATTCTCCACCGCATCTCAAATCGGTATACAGAAAAAGAGGAATCACTAAAGAGCCATTGGATTTTTAATACTTACCGTGGTTGGTGTCCTCCAACCCTACATCATTCAGTTCGTGGAGACTCATATCAGTGAGTAGCCATTAGTCATTAACCAAACTAAAAAGAACAGCCGTCAGCTGCTCTTTTACTCTTGACAGAAACTAATTCTGCGGAATCAATTTACCACTCTGATCGAACCTGTAAATAGTAGCAGGTTGTACTACGGTAGGTAACCCCGGTGTCACAGGCTGTGCCTGCAAACCTCCCATGGGGTTAGGTGTAGTGGGTGTCGTTCCCTGCACAGGTGAAGAAGGCATTGGTGTAGAAGGACTTGCTGGTGCAAGCGGGTTAACAGAAGGTGTTGTTCCTGCCGGAGATGGCATCTGTAAAGAATATTGATTAGTAGATGGATTGAAGTACATTGTGCCATTCTCCCAACCTTTATATTGTGTACCCTGCAACGTGCTGCGCAGTGGATCAGGAATGGCACTATTGTTAATCTGCGTTCCATACAATGCCGTGGACGTATTGTAATTAGTACCTGGGGCAGGCGGAGCAGAAGGCGTTGGTGTTTGTGCGGTCGCTATACCGATAGTCAGTGATAAAGCAGCCCCGATAGAATATAGTGTTTTCGGTGTTTTCGTTTTCATAATGATCACTCTTTTTGGTTCATGCATGGAGACGAAAAAACCGTGCCGCGTAAAACCGTGCCAATGAAAGAGTAGCGGGCAAGTTCCTTCCCTTATCTGGGGAATTAGCACATAGTTACCTGGGAATTTTACACCCATTCCCACGATGTAAGATGTAAATCGTATCACAAAAAAAAGGCACCGGTGAGATGCCTTTTCGTTGAACGAAACTGATCGCTTTTTAACTGCCTGTAATCAGTTTTGCAATGTCATTATAGAATACAAAAATCATCAGTACCAGAAGAATACCCATACCCACTTTCAGCGCAGTTTCAAAAACCTTTTCGTTGGGTTCGCGGCCACTTACCATTTCATATAACAAGAATACTACGTAACCTCCATCCAATCCGGGTATGGGAAGTAAATTCATAAATGCCAATACCATAGAGAGAAGGCCCGTCATCCTCCAGAAGTTATGCCAGTCCCACTCTCCACCGTAGGCCTGTGCCATCCCGATAGGGCCCGATAACGATTTCTTTACAGATAACTGACCTGTAAACAATTTACGGAACGCTTTGAGTTGAACGCCAATCACACCAAAGGCACGGCCAGGTCCCTTTACCAATGCTTCACCGAAGGAATATTTCACTACGGTGAAGGATTCCTTGGGAGGATTCGCCCAGAAACCGATCGTTGAATCACCTTTAAAATATTCCTTGAACGTAAGGATCTCGCTTCCTCTTTTTACTTTAAGGCGTAAAGTATCTTGTCCTTTTATCAACGGTTTTACTTCGTCAAAAAAAGCTACGGGCTGACCCTGGGCTTCTACAATGACATCTCCCTTCTTCAATATCCTTTTTGCTACAGAACTGTCGGCAATTAAATCAACGCTTGGAATTCTTCGCGGCCATAGAAAAGTCATCACCGCTTCTTTTTTATTGAACTTTTCAATAAAATCAGATGGGATGGAAATTGTGACTTCCTTTCCATCACGCAACACGGTGTAGGTAGAATTCTGAGTAAGCAATACATCCGGCTTAGAGATGTCATCAAAATATTCGAAATCCTGGCCATTGATTTTGATTACTTTATCACCTGTTTTAAAACCAATCTGTTGAGCCAACTCCATGGCTTGTATGCCACCATGATCATTCACATACGTATTGGAAATAAAACTATCGCCAATAAAATAAAGGATGCCGATGAAGATGACCATGCCGACCACCACGTTCACAATCACTCCTCCCAGCATTACAATCAACCGTTGCCAGGCTGGTTTCGCACGAAACTCCCAGGGCTCAGGTGTCCCTTTCAACTGGTCCTTGTCCATGCTTTCATCCACCATACCGGCAATTTTCACATAGCCGCCTAATGGAAACCAACCAATGCCATACTCGGTATCTCCCTTCTTGAACTTGAGAAGTGAAAAATTAAGCACATTGGCCATGGGGAAGAGAAAGTCAAAGAAGAGATAAAACTTCTCTACTTTAATATTGAACATCCGTGCAGCAAAAAAATGACCCCACTCGTGTACTACAATCAAAATCGAAAGACTCAGCAGTAACTGAGCCGTCATAATCAATCCTTCCATTATTTAATTAATTCAAATGCTTTAATACGTGTTTCTTTATCTGTAGCCACATAATCCTCATAGGATGGATTGGCTATAAAATCCATTTTCAATAAACATTGCTCTACCACTTCCGACATTTTCAAAAAACCAATATTGTCTTTTAAAAATTCACTTACCACTACTTCGTTGGCGGCATTGAGCACACACGGCATGTTGCCCGCACGCTGCATGGCCTCAAAAGCAAGCGCAAGATTACGAAAAGTTTCCATATCCGGCTTTTCGAAAGTAAGTGCCGGGTAAGCGGTAAAATCGAACCTGGGGAAATTACTCTTCAATCGCTGTGGATAAGTCATCGCAAACTGAATAGGCAAACGCATATCCGGCAAGCCGAGTTGCGCTTTAATCGATCCATCTTCAAACTGCACCAGTGAATGTACGATCGATTGGGGATGAACAATCACTTCCACCTGTTCCGGCTTCAGCCCGAAAAGCCACTTCGCCTCAATCACTTCAAGACCTTTATTCATTAACGTGGCCGAATCAATGGTCACCTTTGCTCCCATCGTCCAGTTGGGATGTTTGAGTGCCTGTGCTTTGGTCATGTTCACCAGTTCCTCCCGCTTTTTACCACGGAAAGGTCCGCCCGATGCAGTAAGAATAATCTTCTCGATCGGGTTTTGAAACTCACCCACGATGCACTGAAAGATGGCCGAGTGTTCCGAATCGACCGGATAGATATTAATTCCTTTGTCTTTAGCCAGACGAGTGATCAGTTCACCCGCAACGACCAGTGTTTCTTTATTGGCAAGCGCAATGTTCTTACCCGCTTCGATGGCTTTGATGGTAGGCTTCAAGCCTGAATACCCCACCAGCGCGGTCAGTACCAGATCGATGGTGTCCATCTGCACAATGGAAGCAAGTGCATTTTCTCCTGCATACACTTTAATGTCTAATGGATCTAGTGCCGCTTTTACCTGTGCATAATGATCATCATTGGCGATGACTACGGCATTCGGCTTGAATTGCTTTGCCTGCTCAATAAGTAATGCTGCATTGTTCTGCGCAGTGAGTACTTCTACTTCAAAGAAATCAGGATGCGAAGCAATCACATCCAGTGCCTGCGTACCGATAGAGCCCGTGGAGCCAAGAATGGCGATTCGTTTTTTATTTTGCAAAGAGAGATGATTTTAGATCAGAGAGATATTGAGGGTATAGTATTGATTTGCAATCAGTGAATTAGGATTAGCGATTTTAGAATTGAAATACAAAGTTATCATACGGACGAATTCTTATTCATTGTTTAGCTGCTCTCATTTTCGTTTGTCGCAGGCAGTTACCGATGCTACAAATATAGAAACCTGTTCCATACATTCAGTGATGCCCCGGTTATCCGATTTTGACCTGATTTGTTCCTTCCTATCCTTTTCAGCAGTTCACTGCTGAAGCTATCGCACAACCGGCATCATCATTCACCAATCAATTTTATCTTCACGTAAGTCAATTCTGACTGAGCTCCGCTGCAATCTTCCGGTCATTCGACAAGCGGGGCACTTTGTTCTGGCCTCCTAATTTACCTTGCGATTTCATATAATCGATAAATGAATTTCGTTTCAGTGAAGTAATCTTCAGTGTACGTAGTATGTTGCCGGAGATCAAATCATCATAATAAACATTCAGCTCACGCAATTGTTTATCAATTTCCAATTCAAACTTAGCCAAATCATGAGGTGCTTTCGCAAACTCGATGAGCCATTCGTGGTGTGGCATTCCTTCGTTGGGCGCTACGTTGGGTGCTACGGTGAATTCTACCAGTTCCACTTCCGGAAACTTCTGCATGGCGAATTTCATCGCTTTCTCCACTTCTTCACCAATCACGTGTTCACCAAAGGCAGAAATAAAATGCTTGATCCGTCCGCTCACGATAACACGGTATGGATTGCTCGAAACAAATCGGATGGTATCTCCTATGGAATAGGACCAAAGGCCTGCATTACTGCTAATCACCAGTGCATAATTTTTTCCAAGCTCCACCTCATCGATACTGAGGCGAGTAGGCTTCTCATTAAAATATTCGTCTGCGGGAATAAATTCATAAAACATACCACTGTTCAACAGCAGCAATAACCCTTCTGCATGCTGTGAATCCTGATAAGCAATAAAACCTTCTGATGCCGGATAGGTTTCGATTGAATCTATTTTCTTACCAATGCTATCAAATAGCTTGGCGCGATATGGTTCGAAGTTGACACCACCATAAACAAATACCGAGAAATCCGGAAACACCTCTTTGATCTTTTTACCTGTGCGTGCCTGTATACGGTCAAAATACATTTGCGCCCACGGTGGTATACCGGAGATGAGTGTCATCTTCGCCTGAAGCGTTTCATCAATGATCTTCTCCAGCTTCTCTTCCCAGTCTTCAATGCAGTTGGTTGGGTAGCTCGGTTTTTGATTGGTTCTCAAAAAGCCAGGGATCAGATGATTGCTGATGCCGGAAAGTCTTCCTGTTTTTATACCGTTCACTTCCTCCAGCTCAGGACTCCCCGAAAGAAAAATCAGATTACCATCCAGGAAAGAAGCACGGCCTGTTTCATGCACATAAGCCAAGGTGGCATTGCGGGCAGCGGTAAAATGCGTGGGGGCAGACTCTTTCGAAATCGGAATGTATTTAGTGCCCGATGTCGTTCCGGATGTTTTGGCAAAGTAAGCAGGCTTGCCCGGCCACAGAATATCGGGCTGACCTTCAATCACTTTTTCTATGTAAGGTTTCAACGCTTCGTAGTCGCGCACCGGCACCTGGTTCTTAAAATCAGGATAGGACCGGATGGAGTCGAAGCCATGTTCTTTTCCGAAAAGGGTGGATTTACCCCCTTCAATCAATGATTTGAAAACACGCAATTGTGTTTCCCCCGGCCGTGAGGACCATGCTTTGGTCTGTTTGTCGATGTAGGCAGCAAATGGTTTTGCCAGCAGAGAACGAATACCCATAGCCTGTAAAATTACAAGTTAATGGCTTATCCCGCGGCCTAATCCATTGTTTTTAAAACGGGTTGATTATAAAGCCATTAAGCATCCTTTTCGATCCATTTTATTCTCAAACAGTTCCAATCACCCCTGCCATTCTTTCCGCTTCACCAATTTCGGGATGATTTTTGAGACTTCCCCACAACTAATTGAAGTTGGGAAACATCCTTCATTCCTATTCGTTTTAATTTACGGACCTAGAAAAAGATATGAAGACGCTACAGACCATTGTCATCGCATTTATAGCCGGACTTGCAGGTGCTTACACCTTTCACGCCTACCAGCAGGAGAAAGACCGCAGAACATCTCAACAAAATCAATACACCACGATCACCGATTATGCTCCTGCGGGTGATTATCGCCCTACGGTAACCGAGCCTCTGGCCAACAGCAGCCTGGACAAAGTTGATTTCAGCGAGGCCGCAGCAAGGGCTACACCAAGTGTGGTGTTTATTAATAGCATCTCGCAAGGACAGACGTACACTACCTGGGATTGGTTCTTTGGCGGTGGTGGCGGTCCGCAAACACGGGTAAGTTCCGGTTCGGGTGTGATCTTTACTTCGGATGGCTACATCGTTACCAATAATCACGTAGTGGAAGGTGCCGAAACACTGGAAGTGATCTATAATAAAAACGTCTATGAAGCCGAACTGATTGGAACTGATCCTTCAACAGATTTGGCTGTATTGAAAATAAAAGAAAATAATCTTCCGGCCATCACCATCGGCAGTTCAAAAAATCTTGCGGTAGGTGAATGGGTTGTTGCCGTGGGTAATCCGTTCTCGCTATCCTCTACCGTAACGGCTGGTATTGTCAGTGCCAAGGGAAGAAGGATCAACATTGTTGAAGACAAATTCCCGATTGAGTCGTTCATTCAAACAGATGCTGCGATCAATCCCGGTAACTCGGGTGGAGCATTGGTCAATAAAAACGGTGAACTGGTGGGTATTAATACTGCCATTCTATCGCGCACAGGGTCTTATACCGGTTATGCCTTTGCTGTGCCTGTTGACATCGCAAAGAAAGTAGTGGAAGACCTGATCAAGTACGGGATCTCACAAAAAGCATTGCTGGGTGCGAACATCATTGAGTTCGATTACCAAAATGCAAAGAAGATGGGGTTGGATGTGACTTCGAAAAACTTCAAAGGTGTATTGGTAGAAAGCGTTGACGAGGAAGGTGCCGCACGCACGGCAGGCCTCAAGCCGGGTGACATCATCACAAAACTGAACACTACGGACATCAATAGCGAAAGTGCATTTGAAGAAGAGCTCAGCTACCGTTTCCCTGGCGACAAGATTACCATTACGTACAATCGTGGCGGCAAATTCAACACCTCTGAGATTACCTTGCTTAATAAATACGGAGACACCAACCTCGTACGCAGAAAAATTTACAGTGACCTGACCGTAGGGGCTAATCTGGAAGCCGTGGATTACGGTGTAAAAGTATTCAAGATCAAAGACGGTATGTTCAGGAAGATTGGCTTGCCCGAAGGCTATACGATCATCCAGATCAACCGCAAACAGGTAAAAGACCCCAAGGATGTGATTGAGTTCTTCACTAACTATAGAGGTCGGGTGCTGCTTTATGGAATCACCGGATCGAAGCAGGAGATGCCGCTGCAGTTCTATCTTCAATAAAGAAGCGAGCGGTTTTAAGCTCCCCACCGGGTTGCAGCTTAAAACCGCTCGCTTAATTTACCTCTGGTTTTACTTTCGGTGTTTCCCGCTTGGTGCCATCATATAATTCATACTCCAGCAAACGGCAATCAATTTTCGCTGAATAGAATTCAATCCTGCGCGATGCTTTCAAGCCAATCTTTTTGGCCAGGTCAAGATTACCGGTATAGATGTAACCCGTATAGCCTTTGCATTTCTTCTTCATGAAATCACCAACACGGGCGTAGGTTGCTTCCAGTTCTTTTACATCACCGAGCCGTTCACCGTATTCCGGGTTGAAAAACACAACACCTCCACCTTCAGGCACGCGTGTTTTTTCAAAGTCACACACATCAAACTGAATGAGGTGCTGTATGCCAGCCATACGTGCATTTACCTCCGATATCTCTACGGCATCTTCGCTGAGGTCCGTAGCAATAATGGTCAGGGGCAGCTCCTTCACTGCAGCACGAATGAGTTGCATTTCTTTCTTATAGACCGAATCCTCATAACCAATGACATGCATAAACGCATAACCTTCTCGGTATAATCCCGGTCTGCGATCTGTTGCCAGCAATGCCGCTTCAATCGCCAGTGTGGATGATCCGCACATTGGATTTACAAAAGCCGATTCACGATCCCACTTCGAAGCCATGATCGCCGCACAGGCCAGCGCTTCGAGCATGGGTGCCTTGCCTGGTATTTTGCGATAGCCGTGTTTCGATAACGTGGGGCCAGAAGTATCGACAAAGACCTCTGCCCTGTTCTCTTTCCAGTACAGGTTGATCACGGTATAATCCATCTCCGGACCGGAATCAGGGCGACTCATCTTCTCTCTGCGCATGCGGTCAACGATGGCGTCCTTCACTTTCACGTTTACAAACATGGTGTTGTTTACAAACAGGTTGTCCACGTTGTTGGTCACCGTGAAGTAACCATCATGGGCAATGATGTCTTCCCACTTTACATTAAGTAATCCACGGTATAATTCTTCCGGATGCTCAGCTTTAAATTCCCTTAAGGAGTACAACACCTGGCTGGCGCAACGCAGGTTCAAATTCAGTTTGATGCAATCATTGAGTGTACCCTGCAGTTCCACTCCGGTTTGAAATACCCGCACAGGTTCGAACCCCAGCTCGCGCACTTCCTGTTCCACATAAGGAGCAAGGCGTTTCATACAGCTGACGATAATGCGAGAGGGTTTACTAAAATCCATGTTTATCTGAAAATTAAAAATCTTAAAAAATCAACAATCAACTACACATAACGGGCAACCGGGTACAGGTGCCTACTTCAGGTAAGTGACTTCTTTCACATCAAAGGTACGTACACCTTCGCTGCTTTCAATTTGCAGCAGTCCCATTTGATTGGTGCCAATAATTTTACCTTCAAATTCATCACCCTGCGCAGAGAAGGTATGGGTTTCATGGCGCCAGTACATACGCTGCAGGTAATCTGCTTTCAGTTGTTCTTCTTTATGCTGTTTTAATTGCAGGTAGCGCGCTTCCAGTTTCTCCACCAGTTTCTCCAGCTCTTCCGGCAGATCAAATTCATATCCGCTTTGCAACGCCATGGAGGTGGCGGCAGGCAAAGCAAATTCTTTTTGATTTACATTCAGTCCAATACCTACAATGGATTGCGATACAGATGCTCCGCTCAACTGGTTTTCAATCAACACCCCACATAGTTTCTTCCCGCTGATCAGGATGTCGTTTGGCCATTTGATCTTTACATCATCCCCAAAATACGGGTACAGGTAATCGGTAATACCCAGGGCCACAACGCGCTGAAGGTAAAACTGATCTTTTATGGAAAGAAAGCGGGGTTGAAGCAGAAATGAGAAAGTAAAATTCAAACCTATGGCAGCCTGCCACGTATTACCTCTTTGACCACGGCCTGCAGTCTGGTGGTCAGTGATCACCAAAGTGCCCTCGGTGGCGGTGGCCTTTTGAACGAGATCGGCAACCAGCGTGTTTGTAGAGTGACATTCTGGCACATAAACCAGGTTATGCCCAAGGAAAAGCGTATTGGCAGGGATTTTATACAATGTAAATTTGGTTAGCTTTGCAGGTTACTGGTAAATTAAAACCCAAAAATAGTTAATGGCGAAAAGAAAAAAGGACTCGAAAGCCGATTCGGAAACACTCAGCCAGGTCATTGTAAAAGGAATGCAGGAAAAAAAGGCAACCGACATTGTGGTCCTTGATCTTCGTAACGTTAAAAATGCAGTAGCCGATTTCTTCGTTATCTGCTCGGGCAACTCTGACAAACAACTGGATGCCATTTCTGATGGTATCGATGAAGAAGTGTATAAAACGCTGAAAGAAAACCCCTGGCATTCGGAAGGTAAAAACAATAAAGAGTGGATGTTACTCGACTATATCACTGTAGTCGCTCACATTTTCAGAAAAGATCGCCGAACGGCCTTTGCCTTGGAAAAATTATGGGGCGATGCAGAAATCACTGAAATTGAAGATTAAAGAACTTAAATTACGGGCAGACGTTATTCATTTTGAAATTTAGAAATAATGGCAGACAAAGAAAGAGAGAACAAAGTATTACCTCCTAAAGTACCAAAGCCTAATTACCAGATGTGGATTATACTCGCATTGGTAGCGGTGATACTTGCCGTCACTTACTTCACGCGCGGTGGCGAACTGGTCGAGATTCAATCGGGTCAGTTCAAACAGATGGTAGAAAGTAACGATGTAAGCAAGGTCGTGCTGTACACCAAAGAACAACTGGTTGAAATTACGCTGAAAGCTGACGCAGTAGAGAATGCGAAATACAAATCACAGTTACAGAAAAACAACTCCCTTGTTGGCGGTGCTCACTCAAGTGGTCCGCACTTTAAGCTGAAAGTGGGTTCTATCGAGAAATTTCAGACTACCTATGACGAGCTGAGAAAGAAAAACAGTCAGGCACCGGATATTCAATTCGAGCCGGAAGAGCGTACCAACATTACCAGCGTATTGGTTAACTGGGGCTTCCTGTTCCTGTTGCTGTTTGGGTTCTGGATGCTCATGCGCAGAATGACGGGTGGCGGTGGTCCTGGCGGACAGATCTTCAACATCGGCAAGTCAAAAGCGGCACTGTTTGATGCTGAGAACAAAGTAAAAATTACCTTCCAGGATGTGGCCGGGTTGGATGAAGCCAAAGAAGAAGTAAAAGAGATTGTTGACTTTTTGAAGACTCCCGGCAAATTCACCAAGCTGGGTGGTAAAATCCCTAAAGGGGCATTGCTGGTTGGACCTCCGGGGACCGGTAAAACTCTGCTTGCTAAAGCTGTAGCCGGAGAAGCCGGTGTGCCCTTTTTCTCCTTATCAGGATCCGATTTCGTGGAAATGTTTGTGGGGGTAGGTGCAGCACGCGTGCGCGACTTATTCAAACAGGCCAAAGAGAAAGCTCCTTGTATTGTATTCATCGATGAGATTGATGCCATTGGCCGCTCGCGCGGACGTGGTGCGATGCCCGGTGCAAATGACGAACGTGAAAACACGTTGAACTCATTGCTGGTAGAAATGGATGGTTTCGCTACCGATAGTGGCGTTATTATTCTGGCTGCCACTAACCGTCCTGATGTATTGGATTCGGCGCTGATGCGCCCGGGACGTTTCGATCGTCAGGTGAGCATCGATAAGCCGGACATCGTAGGTCGTGAGGCGATCTTCAAAGTACACCTGAAGCCAATCAAGCTTTCGAAAGAAGTTGATGTGAAGAAACTGGCAGGACAAACTCCAGGCTTTGCCGGAGCGGAGATTGCCAACGTATGTAACGAAGCCGCTTTGATTGCCGCACGTAAGGATAAGAAAGAAGTAGAGATGCAGGATTTCCACGATGCGATCGATCGCGTGATTGGTGGTCTTGAAAAGAAAACCAAAATCATCTCTCCGGAAGAAAAGAAGATTGTGGCATACCATGAAGCCGGTCACGCCGTAGCGGGCTGGTTCCTGGAGCATGCCGATCCGTTAGTGAAGGTAAGTATCGTACCACGTGGTGTAGCTGCGCTGGGCTACGCACAGTATCTTCCTAAAGAACAATTCCTCTATCAGACCGAACAATTGAATGACGAGATGTGCATGACCTTTGGAGGACGTGCCGCAGAAGACATCGTTTTCAATAAAATATCTACTGGTGCATTGAGCGACCTGGAGCGTATCACCAAGCTGGCCTATAGCATGGTTACCGTATATGGTATGAACAAAGAAATCGGAAACATTTCCTTCTACGACTCCAAGCAGTCAGAATATTCGTTCAACAAACCCTATTCGGACAACACGGCTCAGCGTATCGATGAGGAAGTGAAGAAGATCATTGACATCTCTTATGAGAGAACAAAGGCATTGCTGACACTGCACCGTGATAAACTGGAGATCATTGCCAATGTGTTGCTGGAGAAAGAAATCATCTTCCAATCGGATCTGGAGCGTTTGATTGGAAAACGTCCGTTTGCAGCACAAACTACTTACGAGAAGTTTACTAACCGCAGGCCAGACGAAGAGAAAACAGAAGAAGAAAAGAAAGAAGAGAATCCTCTTCCTCACGAAGATGCACAATTGCCCAACCCTCAGAATTGAGCAAAGGCATAACAGATCTTAAGTGATATTTGAAAATCAGGCACAGCAATGTGCCTGATTTTTTTATTTGTATGTGGATTAGCAATTAGTGTAGATTGATGAAGATATGTACCTGTTCTGTACCTTACTAGTGTGCGTGCTTCCGCGCCAATGATAATGAATGCTTTCTATTTCTACAGCAGTGGCACGGAGTAAAAATTACAGTTTAGCACAAAGTTCAATCTGCAAGCGGATTGAACCGCTTCCCATTTCTTCCTTATTTTTTCAGGCCTTGGTGGCCTGAAAAAATAAGGAAGAAACAACTATGGCGCACCTACACACGTTCAGATGAAGGTGCGCCTCAAAGCGCGCTACCGTGATGAAAACGATTAACACAACCGTGCCCGTTCACCATATCGATTACCCTACAGGTTGTTTAACTTTTACGTAGTAAATTGCATCCAATTACTAATTGATGACACTGCCCGAAAACAAAAAGATCTACTTTGCTTCCGACTTCCACCTGGGAGTGCCCGACTATGCCTCCAGTTTGAAGAGAGAGAAACTCATTGTAGCCTGGCTGGATAAGATCAAAGAAGATGCCCATTCCATCTACCTGGTAGGCGACATTTTTGACTTTTGGTTTGAATACAGGCACTCAATACCCAAAGGCTTCATCCGCTTTCAGGGCAAGCTGGCGGAGCTTCGTGATAAAGGCATACCGATTCACTTCTTTACCGGAAACCATGACATGTGGATGTTCGATTACTTTGAAAAAGAACTCGACATTCGCATACATCGCGAACCACAATTACTGAAAGTAGGTCACCAAAAACTATTGGTTGGCCATGGCGATGGACTCGGCCCGGGGGATAAAGTATACAAGATTCAAAAGAAGTTTTTCAATAGTGCGTTTTGTCAGTGGCTCTTTGCACGCATCCATCCCAATCTCGGCATGGGCATTGCACACTACTGGAGCAAACAAAGCCGTATCAGCAACATGAAGCGTGACGAAGAAAAATTTCAAAGTGAAGACAAAGAGTTTCTGCTCACCTATTGCAAGGAACTGGAGAAGACACAGCATCATGATTACTACATCTTCGGCCACCGTCACCTGCCACTTGATCTTAAAGTAGGAGAAAACAGCCGCTACATTAACCTGGGTGAGTGGGTACACTTTACTACCTATGCCGTATATGATGGCAGTCATGTAGAACTCAAGAGCTTTAAACAATGAAAAAGCTCCATTTAATCTTTAGTATATGGATGGTGTTGCCATTGCTCACCATCGGTCAACCCAAAAAGATAAAATCATTCAAAGCCGATAACGACGTTACTGCTACTGCCGTTGATCGGGCCGGTGATTTTTATCTTGTATTGAGGACCGGTGAGATACAGAAGTTTGATAAAAACGGTACAAAGATCGCCTCCTTCAAAGGAACGCCTGACCTTACTACGTTTGATCCTACCAACGCCATACGCCTGCTTGCCTTTTACCAGGCCGATAAAAAATACACCTGGCTTTCACCTTCTCTGGAAGATCCGGGCTTTCAGGAGATCGATCCTTCCTGGGCGATTGATCCTATGCTTATATGTCCTTCCGGAGACCATTACCTGTGGATACTGGACGCAGCCGACTGGAGCCTGAAGAAAATCAACCCCCAATCTTCACAAACGCTGGCCGACTTTATCATCAGCAAACCCATACCCCACCCGGAGATTGCGCGGATGCGTGAATACCTCAATTTCATTTTCCTGCTGGATGTTGAGCGTGGGTTCTTCATCTTCAACGCTATGGGCAAGCTCATTCACAAAATAGAAGTGAAAGACATCAGCAACTTCAACTTCCTGGGTGAAGAGTTGTATTATCAGAAAGAGAACACCATTCACTTCTTCGATTTATACACGGCCGAGAAAAGAACACTCCAACTGGACCCCAAAGATTACCACTGGGTCATTCTCACGGATGAGCGTATGTTTA
>JAHEZH010000134.1:0-11965 GCA_023251155.1 Flammeovirgaceae bacterium
TCCATTGGAGAAGCGCAATCAGCATCATCATTCAGATTCCCATCATGATTGCCACGAGTTTCATCCTGTTGAATGCTTTTGGTATAAGCTCCAACATTATGTCCCTTACGGGAATTGCATTAGCTATTGGTGTAATAGTCGACAACGGGATCATCATGGCGGAAAATGCGTACAAGAATTTATCACACCGGTACGAAGAGTTAAATCCTTAGACCGAAAAGTAATTTATTATGATAAAGAAATTATTGAACCGGAAGTACAACAAGATTGATGATGCCGAAAGACTGGAGATTATTGAAAAATCTTCCAAGCAGGTTTCGCGTGGTGTATTCTATTCAACTGTCATCATCATCACTTCATTCTTACCGGTGTTCATGCTCACGGGTCAGGAAGGAAAGCTTTTCCATCCGCTGGCTTACACGAAAACATTCATTCTAATCGTTGACGCATTCCTGGTCATTACACTTGCCCCGGTCATCATTTCATTCTTCATGAAGGGCAAGTTTGCGGATGAAAGAAAGAACCCACTCAATCGCTTTCTGGAAAAAATTTATGAGCCTGTCATTCGCACGTGTTTGAAGTGGCGCAAGACTACCATTGGGGTTAATATTCTGGCACTTGCTATAAGCGTTCCGCTTCTTATGAGTTTGGGAAGCGAGTTTATGCCCCCACTGGACGAACAATCTATTTTGTTCATGCCAGTCACATTGCCCGATGTTTCCAATGAAGAAGCAAAACGAATTCTACAAGTACAGGACAAAATTATTAAGTCTCTGCCTGAAGTAGATAAAGTTTTAGGAAAAGCCGGACGTGCTAGCACAGCTACTGACAATTCTCCGATCAGTATGATTGAAACGATCATCATGCTAAAACCAAAAAGTGAATGGCGCGCTGGTCTCACCAAGAAAGACATTATCAACGAGTTGGATGCGAAGCTACAAATTCCAGGTGTCGTTAATGGATGGACACAGCCAATCATTAACCGGATCAACATGCTGGCTACCGGCATCCGTACCGATGTGGGTGTCAAAGTGTACGGGCAGAACCTGGATAGTATTTATACACTCTCAGAAAAAGTTAAAACAGCCTTGGAGGGGATTCCGGGTGTAAAGGATTTGTATGTTGATCCGATCACCGGTGGAAAGTACCTCACCATTGCAGTGAACAGAGACGCGCTGGGTAGATACGGTATAACGGTAAATGATGTGAACATGATTGTCGAATCTGCTATTGGCGGAACGCCTATAGGACAAACCATTGAAGGGAGAAAACGATTTACAATAGGCGTACGCCTGGCGCAGGATTACCGCAACAGCATCGAACAGCTTAAGCGAATTCCTTTAAAGACACCTGCACTGGGTACTATCCCACTTTCCGCAGTGGCGGATATAAAATACGAAGATGGCCCACCGATGATTGCTTCAGAAAATGCACTTCTACGTGGTGCAGTATTATTTAACGTTCGTGATAGAGACTTAGGGAGCACGGTCGAAGAAGCAATTGAAACATTGAATAAACAAATGGGTACACTTCCCAATGGATACTATGTAGAGTGGAGTGGTCAGTATGAAAATCTCATTCGCGGAAAGCAAACATTGATCGTTATTCTTCCCGTGGTATTGCTGATCATTTTCATATCGCTCTACCTGGCTTTCAAATCCATCCGTGAAGCGTTTCTGAGTCTGATCACCATTCCGTTTGCATTGATTGGTGGCGCATACATGGTGTATTTCTATGGCGTTAATTTATCTGTGGCCGTAGCGGTAGGTTTCATTGCACTTTTTGGTATTGCAGTAGAGACGGGTGTCGTGATGGTGATCTATCTGAACGATGCCATGCAGCAACTGATTAAGTTAAAAGGAAATTCCAGTGAGACAATTACGCGAGATGACCTTAGAGAGTTCGTTATCGCGGGTGCGGCCAAGCGCTTACGCCCCAAGATCATGACTGTATGTGTCGCGCTGTTTGGACTTGTCCCGGTATTGTGGTCAACAGGTGTAGGCAGCGATGTAATGCAGCCTATTGTATTGCCGATGATTGGTGGTGTACTTACCTCATCTACACACATCCTGCTGGTAACTCCACTCATCTTTTTGATGGCCAAAGAATATGAATTAAGAAAGTTCGGAAAACTTGAAGTATATGAAGTCAAGCATTAAGATAATAATACTGGTTACAGGTTTCTGTTTGGGGATGATGCTCCGGAGTAATGCCCAGGTAATCAGTCTGGACAGCGTACTCAGCATCATTGACAGGCAAAACCCGATGCTGCAAGAGTATGACAATAAAGTAAAAGCGTTGAACGCTTATACCGAAGGTGCAAAAAGTTGGATGGCACCTATGATTGGTGCGGGAACATTTATGACACCCTATCCAGGTCAGATGCTTATGGATGAGCGCGACAAAGGCTCTGTTATGTTCTCCTTTGAACAAAACATTCCTAATCCTGCCAAGCTCAATGCAAACAAAAAATATTTCGCTTCCAGGGCATCGGTAGAGGAACAAGGAAGATCGTATCAGTTTAATATGTTACGGTCAGAAGCAAAAACGTCCTACTATCAGTGGCTGGTGGCGGAAGAGAAGATACGGGTGTTGCATGAGAACGAACGCATCATTGAATTAATGTTAAAGCTCGCACGGCTACGTTATCCTTACAATCAGGGAAGCCTTGGAAATGTTTACAAAGTAGAAGGCCGACTCAGTGAAGTGCAGAACATGCTCCTGATGACACAAGGTGATATTGAAGAGAAAAGCTTTCGTCTCAAAAGCCTGATGAACCTTCCACATGAAACCGTCATAATGATTGACACGGCAATAGACATTCACTATGAGGCCAGCCAGCTTGCTTACGATACCGCATCGTTAAGTGCACAACGTAGTGATGTGAAACAAATTGACAAAACCATTCAGGTAATGCAGTTGAACCAACAACTTCAACGCTATCAGGCCAAGCCGGATTTCAGGATCAGATTTGATCACATGCAGCCGCTGGGGAATATGCCAACGCAGTTCACAGCTATGGCAATGGTTTCTATACCGATCGCTCCGTGGTCATCGAAAATGTATAAGTCGGAAGTGAAAGGTATGCAGTATGACATTGAAGCCATGAAGAAAGGACGTGAAGCTTTGTTGATTGAGACTCGTGGAATGTTGGCGGGAATGGCCACAAAGCTTGGCCGGATGCAGCAGCAACTAATAAACTATAAGACGAAAATCATTCCCGCACTGAAAAAAAATTATCAAACCATGATGCTGGGTTATGAAGAGAACCGCGAACAGTTGCCCATCGTCATAGACGGATGGGAAGCCCTTAATATGGCTCAAATGGAATACCTGAATAAGCTGGAAGAATATTACACTATGATCGTGAGCTATGAAAAACAACTGGAGAAATAATATTGCTATAGTCGTGGTAATGCTTCTGGCTATGCTATTATCCTGTAGCAAAAGCACTGACCATGCCGAGCATGACGCTTATACATGTCCGATGCATCCCACTGTACTTTCAGATAAGCCGGGTTCATGTCCTGTATGTGGAATGGATTTAGTGCGCAAAGCGCGTCAGGGTGAAGAAGTGGAGATTACCGAAGATTTGGCTAAACTTTTAAAGTCGCCCAATGAATCCGTAATGGCCTCAATTAAAACAATAAAGGCAGAATATAAAAGTGTCTCGGTAAGCATAGAAGCACAGGGTGTGGTGACTTACGATACCCGCAACATGTACACAATTCCGGCACGTGTTGGAGGTCGCCTTGAAAAAGTATTTCTTAAGTATGCTTATCAACCCGTGGCAAAAGGACAAAAGATAGTAGAGATCTATAGCCCTGAATTGATAACTGCTCAACGTGAATTACTATACCTGCTTGCGAGTGATGCGCAGAACACTGAGTTGGTTCAATCTGCAAAAAGCAAGATCATACTGCTCGGAGCTTCAGACGCACAGGTCACAGCGCTTATTCAACGAAAGGAAGTACTGAACACATTTACAGTTTACAGCCCTTATAACGGATACCTGATAGCAGATGGCGAACGTGCACCGGCAACAAACACACCTGCTGTATCTGGTTCAACGTCAGGCGGAGGAATGAATGCAATGGGAGCTTCATCTACTTCTGCTACCTCTTCAGCAACAAGCGCAAGTCAATCGACACAAGTAAGTTCATTACTGCGCGAAGGCAATTATGTCTCTACAGGTCAAACCCTGTTTAAAGTAGTAAACCCTTCTTCACTTCGCATAGAGCTTGACCTTCCTGCATCACAAGCAGGTGCAGTTAAAAAGGGAACGAGTATTCAATTAGACTTAGGCAATGGCAAAAATAGTAATGCCACTGTCGATTTCGTACAACCTTTTTTCACAGAAGGGGAAGAGTTTGTTAAGCTTTGGGTTTATACCAATAAAACAGAAGAGTTACACATCGGACATTTGGTAAGAGCAAGACTCAATGCTCAGACTACCGAATCGCTGTGGCTTCCCAAACAAGCAGTTCTTGACCTGGGCCTTAACCAGGTTGTGTTTGTAAAAGAACGGGGTGTACTAAAGCCAAGAAAAATTACCGTGGGTACGAAGTCGGACGGCTGGATTGAAGTTAAGGAGGGTCTTGCTACTTCCGATGAGATTGCAGCTAACGCTCAGTATTTAGTGGACTCTGAAAGTTTCGTTAAAGTAAATTAACATGAAATGGACACGCACGAATTTATTTATAGGCACGGTAATAATCGCTGTCCATTCCTTGTGGTCCTTTTTTAAATAAATAGTAACAACATGAAAGCATTTATCTATATACTCATTTCAGCTTCGTTACTTCTAAATTGCTCTGGTGGTAAGAAAGAGTCAGCACATGATCATGCTGCCGAAACCCCGGCAACAAAATATACTTGTCCCATGCACCCGAGTGTGATTCAAGATGGGCCTGGCAAATGCCCGATATGCGGAATGGATCTCGTACCCAAGAGTCAGTCATCCGGAGATAACAACGATCTCATGTTGAATGAAAGTCAAATCCGTTTGGCTAACATCACTACGCAAAAAGTCACCCTTCAATCCATTGGAGAAACCGTTGTTATTAATGCAAGATTGGTTGTTGATCAGGACTATTCCGAAGTGATTACCAGCCGATCAGCCGGAAGAGTTGAACGACTTTTTTTTAAAGAAACAGGACGACTGGTAAACAAAGGTGAGCCGCTCTACGAATTATATAGTGAGACACTGCTTACGCTTCAAAAGGAATATTTGCTTGCGAAAGATCAGTACGAAGCACTGGGAAAAACGGAAGCCCGCTATGAATCTTTTTTGAAAGCATCTGAAAGAAAATTACTTCTTTATGGATTATCTAAAAGTCAGGTAGAGCAATTAGGGCAATCGAAGACCGTAAAACAACAGGTTACCTTCCTTGCTCCGGCCAGTGGTATGATCACTGAGATTAATGCTTCTGAAGGGCAATACCTTTCTGAAGGAGGTATGCTGTATAAAATTGAAAACATCACTCGTCTTTGGCTGGAGGCCGAATTATATCCACAGGAAACCGCGCTTGTAAAGATTGGTGATAAAATCAATGTACGGGTAAGTGGCTATGAATCTTCTCCAGTAGAAACGAAAGTGACATTTCTAAGTCCCGAGTACAGAGCCAATACACAAATCGTGATCATGCGTGCTGCCATTGAAAACCAAGACATGAAGTTCAAACCCGGAACACAGGCTCAAGTTCTATTGAATCATTCTGCAAGAAAAACATTAGCCATCCCAACTGATGCTGTAATCCGTGATGGAAAGGGAACGCATGTTTATGTGGAATCAGACACCAATACATTTCAACCCAGAATGGTAAAAACCGGTCTTGAAGACTTTGATAAAGTGGAAATCACCGAAGGACTGACGGAGAACGAAATAGTCGTGGTTAGCGGTGCCTATCTTCTTTATAGTGAACTGGTTTTAAAGAAAGGTGTTAGTCCAATGGCTGGGCATCAGCATGATGCTATGAATAGTATTGTTAAGAATGATAAGATGCAACGTGAAGCGCCTGAGCAGATAGATAATAAAAAACAAACAATAACTATCGATCCGCGGTTCTCAGAACAACTGGCCACGGTACTCATACCTTATCTGAAAATGAAGGATGCCTTTGTTGCATCAAATACGAAATCAGCGAACCAAGAAAGTAAGAATTTCTCTGCGGCTTTGAAAATGGTAGATATGAATCTTCTGAAAGGAGAAGCGCACATCAACTGGATGGAGAAACTTAATGCGATGGAAAAAGCCAGTGCTTCCATTCAAACTGAAACCGACCTTGAGAAACAACGCGTACTATTCTCCGATTTGACGAATGCTTTATATGCATCAATAAAAATGTACTCCGTGAACGGACTTCATGCCTATTATCAATACTGTCCCATGGCATTTGATAACAAGGGAGCTTATTGGATAAGCCTTGACCAAGAGATCAGCAATCCATATTTCGGAGAACAAATGCTGCGTTGTGGAGAAACAAAAGAAGACCTTAAATAAAATGACAATGAGCGAGCCAACAAAGTATATACCTGCTCTGAAGTTTGACTGGCTTACAAAGTTTTATGATCCGATACTGAAACTGGTCATGCCTGAACAAAAATTTAAAGAGTCTCTGATTGACGCAATGGGAATTGAGGCAGGACACCGCGTACTTGATTTTGGTTGTGGCTCGTTGACACTTTCGATTCTGGCTGCTCAACGTTATCCGAAGGCGGAGTATTTTGGAGTCGATGTCGATAAGAAAATACTAGAGATCGCCAGCCAAAAAATGAAGGAGGCTAATCAGCATATTTTCATTCAGCAGTATAATGGTGATGAACTTCCGTACCCTGATAGTTTTTTCCATAAAGTTATGTCCAGCCTGGTATTCCATCATCTAACGCTGAGGCAAAAGTATTCCGCATTGGAGGAGATCTACCGAATACTCAAACCCGGAGGCGAGCTTCATATTGCAGACTTTGGGCTACCATCCAGTGCCTTGCAACGGTTTGGGTTTTATAGCATTCAAATGCTTGATGGATTTGAAACCACAAAAGATAGTATAAGCAATGCGTTGCCTCGCGCAATGAAAGAATGTGATTTTTTGAATGTGGAAGAAGTGAAAGCGTTCAATACACTTGTAGGAACAGTGAGGTTGATGAGAGGAATAAAATCGAAAGAGGTAAACGTTTCCAAATCCATTTTGTATGAGTAAACCATGTTGTCAAATAGGAGATCCCCAACCAACCCCCTTGTGGAAAGTGTGGTTCAAACGTGTGGTTTTCTGTCCCTGATAATCATCGTCATAGTCCTTCTATTGAGTCAATTAAAAAAATAACATGAAGCGCAGAGAATTTATAAGATCATCAGGTATTTCAACCATCAGTGCGCTGGTCGGTTCATCGCTTTTGTTGAAAGCCTGTCATACGGAAGAAGACATGATCGGGGAGCCCAACTGGATTGTAGAAGGCAGCTTTGACCGGCCTTTGATAATTCCCCCCGTAGTAAGCGGTAACGTTCAACTTATAGCGCAAAGTATTTCAGGTGAAATGCTCAACGGCAAACCGACATCGTTGCTGTCCTATCGGAATGGTTTATTGGGGCCGGTCATTAAAGCTTCTACGGGTGAAACACTCAGCGTGCAGCTTCAGAATAATCTTTCTGAAAAAACCAATATTCATTGGCATGGATTGATCCTGCCTGAAAATATGGATGGACATCCGAAGGATGTTTATGCCTCCGGGAACTCATTCAATTACGTATTGCCCATCCAACAACGAGCGGGTACATATTGGTATCATCCGCATCCACATGAAGCGACAGCAAGACAGGTTTTCATGGGGCTTGCAGGAATGTTTATTGTTAATGACAATGAAGAGCTGTCTCTTAATCTTCCTTCGGGCGATGCGGAAATTCCATTGATCATTCAGGATAAACGATTCACTGGAGCCGCGCTGGATTACTCGCCAACAAATGACGAGATCATGACAGGATACTTGGGTGAGCAAATTCTTATCAATGGCGTTTTTTCTCCCTATGCCAACGTCAAGAAAGGTTGGGTCAGACTTCGTTTGCTGAATGGTTCGACTGCACGTGTTTATAACCTGGCGTTTTCAAACGGCATGCCATTCCATATCATTGGTTCGGATGGTGGTTTACTATCAACACCAGAGACTGCAACAAGCGTCATGCTTGCGCCAGGCGAGCGAGCGGACGTGCTCGTTGACTTTTCTGCTCTCGCTATCGGACAGGAATTGTTTCTTGTCAGCAATAAGTTCAGTAAGTATGATCTTCAAGGAAGGCAGGCCTTCACCATTATGAAATTCAAAGTGGACGGTAACTCGTCTAATAGCTTCACTTTACCTTCAACACTATCAACGATTACATCTATCCCCGCCTCGTCATCGATACGGACACGCACATTTGATATAGCCACTATGATTGGCGGAGATGGTGGGCATGGAGGAATGGGACGCCACTCTATTAATGGAAAAATATTTGACATGGAGCGGATCGATGAAACTGTTGAAGGGGGTACAACTGAAATATGGGAGTTCGACAATGGGATGGGCGATGAGATCCATCCCATGCATATTCATGGTGTTCAGTTCCAGGTGCTGCAGCGCATGGGCGGACGCAATGAGGTAATCGCAACAGAGAAAGGGTGGAAAGATACGGTGCTTCTGATGCCGGGAGAAAAGGTACGATTGATTATGACTTTTTCCGGTTACACCGGAACGTTTGTCTTGCATTGTCACAATCTGGAGCACGAGGACGATGGCATGATGCTGAATTTTGAAATTGTATAACAACACTTTAAATCCAATAATTATGAAAACTAAAATGATGATGCTTTGCCTGGTTCTAGGTAGCTGGGGAGCTTTTGCACAACATGACCATGCTGCAAAAAAAGATGACAAAAAAATGGATCAGAATATGGCCATGTTCAAGGATGCCAAACTGGGAACTGCCTATGAACATTATGTTCATTTAAAAGACGCACTGGTTGCTTCTAAAGCCGATGAGGCAAAAATGGGCGCTGGTGAATTACAGAAAGCGTTGAAAGAAGTAAGTGGATCAACCGCTGCCAGCGAAGCTGCTTCGAAAATCGCAGGGTCATCTGATTTGAAAGAACAACGTAAAGCATTCAGCACACTAAGCAACGAGATGGCCACTCTGCTGAAGGGAGGTAAACTCTCAATGGGCATGCTATACCTTGATTATTGCCCCATGGCCAATAACAATGAGGGTGCCTATTGGGTGTCCAACCAAAAGGAAATTAAAAATCCCTATTTCGGTGACGCGATGCTGAAGTGCGGAAGTGTGAAAGAAATGATTCATTAGTAACAGCGTCCCCGATGTCTCTGCATCGGGGACTTATTTCCATTTTGCTAAAAAAAGAAAACCGATTTCATTGTCATGAGTGGACAAACAAATAAGAAGACTGGTAAAAAGGGAGTGACAAAGAAAACAAAGACCAAGGTCTTTAATATATTCATCACCACCTTAACCATTGTTGTCATGGGTGGAGCCATGCTATGGATCGCATACGGTATATATAAGGATGCGAAAGAGAATGTTGGAGAGGTAAATGAGTATCAAAAAAGTTTACCCGAGCTGGGTGACAGCATTGCGCATCAAAAAGTCTGTATGGCCTCCGATATATACCTGGGTGATAAACAGATTGAAGTACCTTCTGGTGAAAGGAAGTATTTCGCTTGCAGCGAACACTGTGTCCATCAACTGGGTATTGACAGTGTGCACTACGCGATTGATCCGGTAAGCCACCGTAAAGTGGACAAGGCCTTGTCAATTGTTACTCTTCACCCCGACAAAACCGGGAAGATCATTTACTTTGAATCAAATGGGACCTTTAGTAAATATCGAAAGGTGCTGGCAGAATCCATGAACGAAAAATGAATATCGAGTATATCAACGAAAGTCTTAAATTGAAAGAGGTTAACGAAAATATTATGGAACAGCCCTTTCTCACTATCATCAACAAGTATAAGCATGATCCCGCATCGGTTTATAATTCCTGGTTTATAGGTAGTGAAGGGAGGCTCAAAGCATTCCGATCCATTCGAAGAGGCGTGTTACAGGTAGTGGAAGAAATCAAGAATGAAAAATTCGGAAATGATTTTAAAGGATCATCATTGGAAGTAGTACTTGCAGCTATTACAGAACAAAAGCAAGTATTCGAAGGAGCCGCACATCCATTTTACTGGAAACCCAAAATGCGTATACCGGATATTTATGAAAACCAATCTAGTAAAAAAGCCTTTGGGCAGTTCCTGGAAAACTGTTTGTGTGCCACCAAAGAAGAACAATTGATACGTGAAATAATAAAGCTCGATTCGCTCAAGATCAAAGGACTCGGCCCTGCCGTAGCAAGCATTCTTTATTTTCTTCACCCTACGATTCTTCCTCCTTTTAATACCGCTATCGTAAATGGTTTTAATTACTTGTTCAATGATAAAAAGAAGCTTGGTAGCTGGACGGAATATTTAAAAATGCGGGAAGTGATCCTGGATAAAAACAAGGAGTATAAGAATGAATTATCAAATGATCTGGGTGCCATTAGCGGATTATTGTTCGAGATAGGAATGCGCAATGTTATTATCGAGGGACAGATTATCTCCGAAGAGGACAAGGCCAAGTTGCTCAAACAATACGACAGGCGGCATAAAGAAGTACTGAGCGAAAAACATGAAGAAGATTTGCATACAGAGATGCAATATCATTTGTTGAAAATCGGTAAGGCTCTCGGCTATGATCCAATTGCAGCCAGCAACGACCGGGGCAAGTGTTATGGCGAGGTAAATTTTTCATTTATCAGCCTGGATGCTTTTCCTGATCTTCCGTTGGACAAAGACACCAAGAGCACGGTTCAGCTGATTGATGTGATATGGTTTGAGAAAAAGTCAAACCGGGCGGTATGCGCTTTCGAGGTTGAAAAGAGCACATCTATCTACTCGGGGATTTTACGTCTTTCGGACCTGGCTTTTTCATTGACCGATCACCAAAGTGCCTTATTCATCATTATCCCTAATGAAAGGGAAAAGGACGTTATCCTTCAGTTGAGCAGACCATCTATTAGGAAAAGCGAGGTGGAAATCCGGTATATACTTTTCTCTGACCTGCGGGAGCATTGTGATGCTCTTTGCAAATTCGGAGACAGCCATAAAATTCTCGAAAAAATCGCGAAATCAACGGTATTTGCGCCTCAATAAGCTTTAGTTATCAGTATTTTGCAACATTTTTTAGGTATTTTTGATTTATAAATAGAAAATAACTCCTGATTAAAGGGAAGATTGGAAATGTTAAGACGCCAATGGATATCGTACCTGTTCTTCATCGCTTTTGCGGTGGCATTGGTACATAATATCCTGCCCCATGCTCATACCAAGGAGAAGACAAAAGGGACGGCTTCTTCAAGCCACCATCATGGTGATCATCACGCGCATTCACACAAGGAAGGATCAAAGCCTGCCTTGCCGGTCTTCACACATTTTTCCAACGGGGATTTTATTAGTTCAGCAAAATATTCATTCCAGGAAAAGCAACATGCCCCGGTAGTTGTGTTCGAGCAACCTATGATCATTTCAGTTGCGTTGCCGATCGTGGCATACCTTCCTTCACCAATACCCCATGCGCGTGATCTGCCGCAGAACTTTTTTCTCTCCATCCAATCATTACGAGCACCTCCTTATTCCCTTTCTTAAAAATCCAGAAAGAAATTCCGTCAAGGAATTGTATTCTCTTTATCTGGTAAAAATCCTATTGACTTTTTAGTAGTAAATCATGCCGGAGCAATGAGTACCATGCTGGTCTCAAAACGTTTTTACGGTAAAAAGAATTAAACATGAAAACAAGATTAGTGCTATTGATAGTACTTATGCTTTCTGCATTTATCCAGGCGAATGCGCACGAAGGACATAAGAAGAAAAAGCAGGACAGCACAGCAACACAATCTGAACA
>JAHEZH010000134.1:12065-16519 GCA_023251155.1 Flammeovirgaceae bacterium
TAAACATGAAAACAAGATTAGTGCTATTGATAGTACTTATGCTTTCTGCATTTATCCAGGCGAATGCGCACGAAGGACATAAGAAGAAAAAGCAGGACAGCACAGCAACACAATCTGAACACATTCAGGGAGACACCGTGCACCATCACGATGAAGCAATGGCCAGCAATCAATCAAAAGTTACGGCAGACCTGAATGATTTTCCTACACTTCATCCACTCATCGTACACTTTGCAATCGTGTTGATCATTGTAGCCGCTGCTCTTCAACTGATTAACCTGATTTTAATCAAGAAGGAAATTGCGTGGATAATAGCGGCCATTCTTCTGATTGGTGTATTGTCTGCTTGGATGGCCGGAAGGAATTTTCATCCGCACACACATGGTATAAGTGACCACGCCAAAATGGTATTGGAACAACACGATATGTGGGCAGCTTGGACAATTAATTCAGGTATTCTTGCGCTGATTTTGCAGGTAGTGAACTTGTTTGTCTTCAAAACAAAACGTTGGGCAATGGCAATCATTGCGGTCATCCTTGCCATATCCGGATATAGCGTCTCCCGTGCGGGACATTATGGTGCGCAGTTAGTACACATCGAAGGGATTGGACCTCAAGGCAAATACCTGGAGATGGAACATCACCATCATTAATTTTCACCCTTATAAACTTAAAACGACAACTATGAAAAAATCAGTTTTAACTATGACCATCCTTATTGCTGGGATATTTGTTTCCGCCTTATTGATCACAAGCTGCGGCAGTAAAAAAGAACAAAGCATGGACGAAGACCACCATCACGCGGAAGGTGACACCACTGCCCATCATGATGAAATGGAAATGGACTCAACGCAAATGGCCTACGCCTGCCCCATGCATCCTGAGGTAACTGGTAAAGCGGGCGATTCTTGCTCCAAGTGCGGGATGAAACTGGAAGCTGTAAAAGGAGACAGTACAAAAGTACCTGCCGAACATGCGCATTAAAAGAGTTGAACATGCGATATTCAATTGCTTAAAATGGGTGTTGCCAATGCTGGCGACATCCACTTCCTATGCACAGCATCACGCTGCACATAAAGAGAACGAACTTACTCATCATGGAAAACGAGTGGAGTATGACCTCTACATTGATCATATCATGGTCAACTTTAGCGGTAAAGAAAAAAAAGGATTAGCCATCAATGAGGGAATACCGGGTCCCGTACTTCATTTTAATGAAGGGGATACGGCAATCATTCGTGTTCACAACAAATTGAATGAAGAAACTTCCATACACTGGCATGGTCTCTTGCTCCCAAATGAACAGGATGGAGTTCCGTACTTAACAACGGCACCCATCAAAGCAAAAACAACGCATACATTTACTTTTCCGCTTATTCAATCTGGAACATACTGGTATCATTCACATACGATGCTACAAGAGCAATCCGGTATTTATGGCTCCATTGTTATTCATCCCAATAAAAAAAAAGACGGCAAGGAACACGTTGTTATGCTCAGTGATTGGACGGATGAGAATCCTCATGAAGTACTTCGCAATTTAAAGCGAGGTTCTGACTGGTATGCCATCAAAAAGAATTCTGTGCAAAGTTATGCTGAGGCGATTGGCAAAGGTTATTTGAAAGACCGCATCAAGACCGAGTGGAATCGAATGCCAGCTATGGATATTTCAGATGTGTATTATAATCGCTTTTTGATCAACGGAAAATCAGAAGAAGCCTGGACTGAAGGTAAACCGGGAGAAACGGTAAAACTACGTATCATAAATGGTGCTGCGTCCTCTTATTTCTGGTTGAACTATGCCGGAGGAAAAATGAAGATTGTTGCGGCTGATGGTTTACCTGTGCTGCCTGTAGAGGTTGATAAAATACTCATTGCCATAGCGGAGACGTATGACATAGAGATAAAAATTCCTGATGATGATATGGCGTATGAATTTCGCGCCACTGCCCAGGATATTTCCGGTCATGCTTCATTGTTTTTGGGTAAAGGCATGAAGATGAGTGCGACCGACCTTCCCAAGTTTGACTACTTCGGTATGATGCGGGAAATGAATAACATGGGCGACATGAACGGTATGGATATGGGAAACATGAACATGCAGGATATGAAAGGCATGGACATGACTAATTGGGACAGTACCAAAAAACATACCATGCAGATGGGTGACATGAAAATGGACTCAATACAAATGAGCGATTCGTCTGTCATTAAGATGCCAATGGATACTACGATGAAAGAAATGGATATGTCTGACATGGACATGGGCAACATCACTTCGAATGAAGAAGTAACCTTCAATTATGATATGCTGCGCGCAATTAACCCTACTATCTTAAAGGAGGGACCGCCCATGCGAGAGATCAAACTCAATCTTACTGGCAACATGATCCGGTATGTGTGGTCGTTCGATAATAAAACATTATCGCAATCTGACAAAATCCTGATCCGTAAAGGAGAGAACGTTCGCATAACACTCATCAACAATACTATGATGCGGCATCCGCTTCATTTACATGGTCACTTCTTCCGGTTTATCAATGCACAGGGTGAATGCTCTCCTATGAAGCACACCTTTGACATTGCTCCTATGCAAACCGTGACGATAGAATTTTACGCCAATGAAGAAAAAGACTGGTTCTTTCATTGTCATATCCTGTATCACATGATGGCCGGTATGGCCAGAGTAGTGAGCTATGAAAATTCCCCAGCCAACACACAACTCACTCCTGACCAGCAAAAGAAGCTTTTTAAAGAGGATCGAAAAACATACGTATGGGGACAAACTAAAATAGCCAGTGATGCTGTATTTGGAAACGTCAACCTATCAGGTAACAAGGGCATCCTGAGTTCTACTTACCGGGTAAGTTATAAAAACAAGTATGAATTTCAGCCCGACTATCTGTACTTTCTGGATAAGCGACAATTCTTTTCAGCCTATATAGGCGCTGACATTCGAAATACATTTCAGGTTAGTGAAGGTGGTAAGAAAATTAATCGAAGAGTAGGTGTTATCGGGCTTCGTTACTTGCTGCCGATGTTCATACTATCTGAACTACGCGTGGATCACAAAGGAGAAGTGCGCTTCCAGCTTTCACGAAATGATATACCGCTTACCAAAAGACTACGATTGAGTTTGTCTGCCAATACGGACAAAGAATATAATATCGACTTTGACTATAACATCGGTAAACGATTTTATATACATAGCTCTTACGATTCGGATTATAAGTACGGAGCGGGGTTAACTATCCTCTGGTAAGAATGAAGTGGATTACCATATTTTATTTATGAATTAAATGACAAAGAAACACTAAATCGATATGGACAAGTTTATAGTTTTTCCCAAGTGGCTTAATATTGCGTTAGGGTATGGAATCGATGGGATGATTTATGCCAATGACCAGGAGAATCGAATGAATGACTTTATACCAAGAAGACAATTTTACCTTGCCTTGGATCTAGATTTTACAACATGGCATTTCAAATCCAAAATTTTGAACACGATGATTTACTTTTTGAATATGATCAAAATTCCAGCACCAACACTGGAATTTACGAATGGGAAATTTCACGGACACGTTCTTTATTTTTAAAAACTATGCAAAGCTCAACTCAATTTCAAATGATCGTGTCATTCACAAAACAGATCAACATTACTCACCATCGGTTGTTGTCTAAAATAATTCTATGTCTGACCCTCATTGTACTGATAGTGGCTTGCACAGGCAAATCAAAAGATCAATCATCCCCTTCAAAAACAAAGGAACCCAGCATTCAGGAAAAGATTAAGATCAACGAACTGAGTGGGCAAGGCATTGATTTAAATGGATACAAGGGTAAAACGATCTTCATCAATTTTTGGGCAACATGGTGTGGACCTTGCATCAAAGAGATGCCGTCTATCGAAAGGGCAAAAAATGCTTTGAAAGATAGTAAGATTGAGTTTCTCGTTGCCTCCAATGAAGCTGTAGATCAGATCCAAAGTTTTACAACGAAGCGAAATCTTAATCTTCATTATGTGCAGTTACAAAATCTGGAAGAACTCGCCATCCCGGCTTTGCCCACAACTTATATCATAAGCCCCGCAGGCGAGTTGGTTTTCTCAGAGACTGGCTATCGCGAGTGGGACGAGGCTACCAATCTTGAATTACTAACCAAAATTATAAATAGTCATGAATAAATACCCCATTATCATTTTGTCGCTTCTGTTAGTTGCCGGATGTAATGTTAAGAAAACCACTGAAGTTCCAGTCATCACAACAATGGAATCGCCTGCAAAAGCCGGCAGTGGCGAACCTTATTTATTCACTGATGAAAACGAAAAGGTGTACCTGTCATGGATCGAAAAAATGGAAGGCAAAAGTGAATTCAAATTTTCAAGCCTTCAGACTGGTAAATGGTCTCAACCTGTTTTGATTGATTCTGCAAAAAATTGGTTTGTGAATTGGGCG
>JAHEZH010000024.1:0-43243 GCA_023251155.1 Flammeovirgaceae bacterium
TTACTTCCGGAAATAGCTTTGGTACAATCAAAGGAGCACTTGGCCTGGGTTTGATTTTTCTTCTTGGGTACATCCATCTTTTACTTCAATCCGATTCACGATCAGAAGATCATTTGCTCAACAGCAAAGAACCGATCCTTTATTATGAAGCTATCATCAAAAGTGCCCCGGAAGCAAAAGCCAATTCATGGAAAATCGAGCTGGAACTACTTTCAGCCAAAACCGATCAATGGCATCCTGTAAAGGGGAAGGTACTTGCCTATGTTTCGAAGAAATCGGAGGTATTGAAATGGAGGTACGAAGATCACCTACTCATTCAGGGTGCTCCTTATGAATTAAAGCCTCCAGCCAATCCCGGTGAATTTGACTTCAAGCGCTTCCTCACTTTTAAAAACATCTACCATCAGCATTATATCCCGGCAGAAAATATAAAGTGGATTGGACCTGCAGATCTTAAAAGTATTATCTACTACTCCCATCAGGCAAGAGCATGGGCTTCAGATAAGATCGATACTTACATTCATGGCGATCAGGAACAAGCGATCGCTATGGCATTGATACTGGGCGTCACCGATGGCATCGACCATGAAGTATTAAATGCGTATGCTGCCAGCGGTGCCATGCATGTGCTCGCAGTATCAGGTATGCACGTGGGAATTATTTATGCGATTGTGCTCTTCGTATTAAAACCATTGAACCGATACGCATGGGGGCGATGGGCGATTGCGGCCATCGGTCTTCTACTGCTATGGATGTTTGCGTTTGTCACCGGCCTCACTCCTTCTGTGCTTCGTGCCGTGACGATGTTTTCGTTTATGGTAGTGGCCCGGCCTTTCAACCGGGGCACAAACATTTACAATACCTTAGCTGCTTCTGCTTTTGTGCTGTTGATTTACAACCCGTACCTGATTATGTCGGTGGGATTTCAATTATCCTATTTAGCGGTACTCGGCATTGTCTATCTTTATAAACCGATCTATCATTTATGGGAGATCAAGAATCGGATCGGTGACTGGATATGGCAGATGACGTGCCTTTCACTGGTAGCGCAGGTAGCGACCTTCTCGCTGGGGCTACTGTACTTCCATCAGTTTCCGGTTTACTTTCTCGCCTCCAATCTTTTCGTGATACCGATGTCCACCATGGTGTTGGTATTTGGTATTGTATTTCTATCCGTAAGTTTTATCGCTCCGCTTGCACAATGGACAGGACAACTCACCGAATGGTCAATTCAATTACTGAACTGGACGGTATTCAAAACCGAGCAACTTCCATACAGTCGTATTGCCGACATTCATATCAATACCCTGCAATGCTGGCTGCTGATGGGGTTATTACTATCGCTTATTTTCATTTTTCAATTTCGTTCGGTCAAATGGCTTTATACCGCGGTAGGGTTCACCGTGTTATTCACGTATTTCCAATGGGTGCACTTCTCAGAGAGCGTCAGTACAGAAAAGTGGATTATCTACAGCGTGAACGGGCACCGCGCCATGGAATGGATCAGCCACGGTCAATCTCACTTCTATGCTGACTCGACGCTATTCAACGAGGCAGATCGCATTCGCTTTCACATCCAGCCTAACCGATTACTTACGGGAGTCGAGCGTGTTCAAAGCGACTCCATTCCGTTTCAGCGGGAAGTGAAAAAAGGAATAAGTTTGTTTTACTGGAATGACAAGGTGATTGCAAACGTGCATAAAAAAGAAACGGCCTTACCCTCCATCGCTTCAGTGGATTATGTGGTCGTAAGCAATAATGCGGTGGCCTCGTGGAATGAACTGAAGAAAGTGAAGGCGAATCAAATTATATTTGACGGAAGTAATTCGAAATGGTGGATGGATAAAATGAGAAAGCAGGCGCTGGCCGATTCCATTATGATTCATTCCGTGATGGATGACGGTGCCTTTATAGTGACTAACTAAATATGATATGAGTCTTGTACTTTATGAGGTGAACGATCGGGTCGGATACCTTACGCTTAATCGCCCGGAGAAGAGAAATGCACTCAGCCATGAGTTAGTAAGCGAACTGAAAGTTGCATTACGGAGAGCAGAGGAGGATGCCCATGTGAAGGTCATTGTACTGAAGGCAAACGGAGAAGCGTTTTGTGCCGGTGCAGATCTGGCTTATCTGCAACAGCTCCAGCATTTTTCATTCGAAGAAAATCTGGCCGACTCCCATCACCTGAAAGCATTATTTCTGCAAATCTATACGCTAAAGAAAGTGGTGATCGCACAGGTGCAAGGGCATGCGCTGGCAGGTGGATGTGGGATTGCTACGGTATGTGATTTTGCTTACGCTGTACCCGAAGCCAGGCTGGGATATACTGAAGTAAAGATCGGCTTCATTCCTGCCATTGTAATGGTTTTCCTGTTAAGAAAGATAGGGGAACAAAAAGCAAAACAACTGCTGTTGAGCGGAGAACTTATCAAAGCAGAGACCGCCATGCAGATGGGACTGATCAACCAGGTGGTGCCGGCTGAATCGTTGGAGGCAACAGTATCTGCCTTCGCCCAAAAATTAATTAAAAATAATTCTGCTCAATCGATGGAACTGACCAAAAAGATGATCAGCGAAGTGCAATCGTTGCCAATGAGTGAGGCATTGAACTATGCTGCTGAAATGAATGCAAATGCACGTGCCACAGACGATTGCAAGAAAGGGATCGATGCTTTTCTCCATAAGAAAGAGATCTCGTGGTAATCATACGTATCGTTGAATAAACGGGAGTATCGACAGAAGATATTTGGTTATTAAATGCATAGTGGCTAAAATGCCAGTAAAATATTCCCACCTCTATGCACCTGAATTACCTAAACCAAAAAAAAACAATGCTGCTCTTCGCTTTAATGCAGAGCATACTGGTGTGCTCTGCACAGAACTATACCGGTGACACCTGGTCGCAAGTAAAAGCAAGTGGCAAGGGATCCGTTACCATGGCGTATGTAGAAACACCTGGCTTCGTTTACAAAGACAAAGCAGGAAAACTAACGGGTATCTGTGTGGATATCATGAACGACTTCATCAAGTTTGTTAATGACACCCGGAAAGTAAGCCTCGAAAGTAAGTTCGCAGGCGATGGCTCCAATTTCAAAGGCATGTACGATAATGTGAAGACTTCTACCGGGGGCGTATTCGGACTTGGTAACATTACCATTACCGAAGACCGCAAGAAAGAAGTGAAGTTCAGCCCTCCATTCATTACCAACTTTGCGATCCTTATTACTCACAACGAAGTACCTACCCTAACCAAGCTGGATGATCTTTCGGCCACCTTCACAAAATTGACTGCCTACACAGCCAAAGGCACACTCAATGAAAAACGGATCAACGAGTTAAAGCAAAAATATTTTCCTGAAATGAAGATCACACTCACCTCTACCAGCCCGGAAACACTTTCCAAAATGGTGGCAGACCCGAATGGCTTCGCTTATCTTGACCTGGCCTTTTATCTGGATGCTATACAGGAACATAAATCCATCAAGCGTCATCCGGTTGGAGACAAGGGGGCAGAACAGTTTGGTTTCGTTATGCCTCTGAACAGCGACTGGTATCCCTTGCTGGATGAATTCTTCAAAGCCAACGGTGGATATACCAACTCGACAGCGTACAAAGCCATCCTTACCAAACACCTTGGAGAAACTGGCGTAAAGCTGCTTCAATCCGCAAGCAAATAAGTCAAGTCTCTCCCCTATCTGACAGACCCGAAGCTTTCAACAGTTTCGGGTCTTTTATTTTACCGGATTGATGTAAATTCACGGTTGTAATCTGTATTTCATTGCCGACACCAAAAGACATACTCGAATATTTCTGGGGCTATTCTCAATTCCGACCTCCACAGGAAGAGATCATAAACTCCGTATTGTTTGGGCAAGACACCCTGGCTATACTACCAACTGGTGGTGGTAAGTCCGTGTGCTTTCAGGTACCATCCCTGATTAAGGAGGGGATCTGTATCGTCATCACTCCGCTTATTGCGTTGATGCAGGATCAGGTAGAGCAACTGAAAGAGCTGGACATTGCCGCTATTGCCGTTCATTCCGGTATGGGCCGCAGTGAGATGGACATTGCATTGGACAACTGTGTATACGGGAAAATAAAATTCCTTTACGTATCACCGGAACGGGTACAGACCGATCTCTTCCAGGAACGATTCAGAAAAATGAATGTATCACTCATCGCCATTGACGAAGCGCATTGCATTTCTCAATGGGGTCATGATTTTCGTCCACCGTATTTACAAATTCATGTACTGCGCGAACTTAAACCCACTGTTCCTTTCATCGCCCTTACTGCATCGGCCACGCAACTGGTGAAAGAAGATATCATTAAGCATCTTCACCTTAAAGATACGGTTGTCTTTCAAAAAAGTTTTGCACGCGATAATCTCAGCCTGGTGGTGCGCAACACGGAGAACAAAGAAAAGAAGCTGATCGAGATCTTACGAAAAGTACCCGGCTCTGCCATTATCTATGTGCGGTCAAGAAAATCAACACAGGATATTGCCGGCTTCTTAATCAAACAACGGATCAGTGCTACCTTCTATCATGCAGGCCTCAGTCACTTCGATCGCACGCATCGGCAGAGTGAGTGGATACAAAACAAAAGCAGGGTGATGGTAGCCACCAATGCGTTCGGTATGGGCATCAACAAACCGGATGTGCGCGTGGTCATCCATCTCGATCTTCCTGAAAACATGGAAGCCTACTACCAGGAGGCAGGCCGGGCAGGTCGTGATGGCAAACGTGCTTATGCTACGATCATCTATCACGCCGCTGATGTTGAAAGTCTTCAGAATAAAGTAAAGCAATCGCAGCCTTCATTGGAGTACATCAAACTGGTCTACCAGGCGTTGGCCAACTACTACCAGCTGGCGATGGGCAGTGCTCTGAATGAAAGCTTCATTTTCGATCTGGAAGAATTCAGTAAACGATTCAACTTTCAACCTGCTGCTGTCCATCCGGCATTAAAAAAACTGGAGGAAGAAGGATTAGTTCAATTAAGCGACAGCTTCTATCGTCCATCACGCATCCATTTTTCTATCGATAAGAAAAAACTGTACGAGTTTCAGGTAGCCAATGCGCGGTATGACTCTTTCGTGAAAACATTGCTGCGCATGTATGGTGGGGAATTGTTTTCTGATTTTGTGACCATCTCGGAAAGCCAATTGGCGAAAGCCACTTCGGCAACCGTTCCTGAAATAAAAATCGCACTCCTCCAACTTCAGAAATTATCACTGCTGGATTATGAACCGGCTTCTGATCAGCCGCAAATCACTTTTCTTTTACCCCGGCAAGATGCTGATCATTTACCCATAGATAAAGTTCACCTGGAGGAACGAAGAAATCTTCACTTTTCGAAAATGGAATCAATGATCAGCTACACCACACAGGATCACCGGTGTCGGATGCAGGTGATACAGGAGTATTTCAATGAAGTAACTCATCAGATCTGCGGTATCTGTGATGTCTGCATTAATAATAAAAAAAGCAATGATCTTTCTGTACTTAAGGATTACCAGGAACAAATCATTTACCTGCTCAATCAGAAACCATTGACCATCGAAGAGCTTGAACTTGCAGTCGATGCCAAAGACAATGAACTATTCATAGAAGTAGTACGTGAAATGGTTGATGAAGGGATCATCAACTATGATGAGTTCTGGGTATTGCATCTGCTAAAGAAATAGTCAGGAAGCCATGACCGGGTACCTTAAAGCAATGATTAGTGAATACCAATGACAAGTGAATAGCGTTATTTCTTTACTTCAATACACCCTCCGTATGATCATGCATTCGCCCATCTTAAAATATACAGGCTATGTCTTTCTTTTCCTCCTGGTGTGCTGCAAAACCGAGGAAGTGGAACCGGAAGTGATTGATCCTGATTTTGAAATTCCGGACTGGACAGCATCATCACACGGAAACAAAGTCAAGCCCAACTACACCACGGTCTTTCCTCAGGACAAAGTAAATACGATCGAGATCAGGATGACAAAATCGGACTGGGCAACGATCCACACCAATATGAAGGTGCTGTTCGGTTTCAATTTTGGTGCGGGTGGATCGCGGCCGGTAAACTCAGCCTTTCCTGAAGCAGATCCTGAGTATGTAGCGGTGTCTCTTAAATTCAACGGGATAGAGTGGTACAAAGTGGGCTTTCGTCTGAAAGGAAACTCCTCATTGCAAAACAGCTGGAGCCAGGGAATATACAAACTTCCCTTCCGTCTTCATTTCGATAAATTTGAAGATGACTATCCTCAGATAAAGAATCAACGCTTCTATGGATTCAAAGAACTTTCCATGTCACCCGGTGCAAATGACAACTCGCTGATACGTGAAAAAGTATCGGCGGATATTTTTCGTGCCGCAGGTATCGCCTGTTCGCAAACTTCTTTTTACAAAGTCTATATCGATTTTGGAGATGGACTTAAATACTGTGGTGTGTACACGATGGTGGAAGTGGTGGATGACTCCATGGTAAAAAATCAGTTTGGCGATGATAAAGGAAACATTTACAAACCCGAATCTACCTTCCGCACATTCATTCCCGATCAGTTCGAAAAGAAAAACAATGAAGACGAAAACAACTTCAGCGATGTGCAGGCCATGATCAATGCACTGAACAGTCCGCAACGGTCCGGTAATCCTGCCGAATGGAGAGCAAATCTTGAAAAGAACTTCGATGTTGATTATTTCCTGAAGTGGCTGGCTGCCAACACGACCATGCTCAACTGGGATACGTATGGAACCATGGCTCACAATTACTATCTGTTTAATAATCCAGGTAAAGGACTGACATGGATACCCTGGGATAACAATGAATCGATGAGCATACGATCCAGCACCAATGTGACTATTTCACTGTCTACCGTTTCGGCAAGCTGGCCATTGATTCGTAACCTGATGGATGACCCGGTCTACAACGCCACCTATCGAGTTAATGTGAGAAGTTTTACCGATAATGTATTCATCCCTGAAAAGATGAACGTGTTGTTTGATCGCTATCACAATCTTATTTCTCCGTATGTGATTGGTCCCGATGAAAAAGAGCAAGGCAAATTCACACACCTCACTAATGGGGACTCCTTTAACCGTGAGTTAACTAACCTGAAACAGCATGTCGCCAACCGGAACCAGGTGGTGAATGACTATCTGAAGTAACTAGGGATTACTCGTCTGCGGATCAGTACTACAAGTAATACATAGCTGGTTAAATGGATCAGTGCGCTGCTTTAAGATAGGCCCAGCCCGTCTCCTGCTTCTGCACCAGCTCTACCAAAGCAGAAGGAACGATGATTGCCGAAGGCAACAGTTCTTCTTTCTTAACATTCTGTCTGCGCATGGAGTTATTGCAAGCAGCAAACACCACTCCCTTTGCTGACCATTCTGCTACGGCCTTGGCTGCTTTCGACTTTGAAGCCACAAGCAATTCCAATCCTCCCCCCTGGCACACCACCTCTATCTCTGCTTTAGGCCACACGGTGCGAATGTTACGTACTTGCGCGACTACGGTTGCCTGCTCCGCAGAATCAGCAGAAGTAAACTGCATCACCATCTTATGCACTTTGTTATCCAGTACGGTGTTAGCGGGTTGTTGTGCTTTTGCTGCTAGGGTGATTAATAGCAATACCACCAAAATGTGTCGTGTTTTCATATGCGTTAGTTTGTTTTTTGTGCTTGATAAAATTTTTCGATGGGGGCAAATGGCCCGTATTTATGTTGTTCTTCACTGAAGTTATCGGCATACGGGCCAAAGGGATGATCAACAGGTTTCGTTTCGAGCTTCGGCCAATCGGCAATAAACGCTTTCTTTACACGAGGCATACTTAATACATACGCGGCAATATCCCATGACTCTTGTTCGGTAAGTACAGGGTGATCATAAGTAGCACCATGCGGCATGTTGGCATAAATGTATTTGGCAAAGTTGGAGATGCGATAGAGGCCGGCAGCCGTGTTAAAACTATTCGCTCCACTGAGTGGCGGATAGAGGTAGGTACCGTCGGTCAGATTCTTCTGTCCTTCGCCTTCAGCACCATGACACACGCTGCAGTTCTTCCTGTAATTTATTTTTCCCATGTGACGATCGGCAGCACGGCTGAGCCATTTCATCTCAGGTAATCCTGACCCTTTTGCTCTCTGACCTTTAGGTACATCTTTGCCCACCCAACGAATATAAGCAACAATACTTTTCATCTCCACCGACGATGAATCCAGCGGAGCGCCATTTAAACTGCGCTGAAAACAATCGTTTACTCTCCGCTCGATAGTTTCAAAACTTCCCGAGCGTGCTCTGAACTTGGGATACATCGAAGCAACCGATCCAAAGTTATTGCCGTAAGGTTTCGTACCCGCCTCCAGATGGCAGTTCTGACAATTCATGCCATTTGCCTTTTTTGATAACGACCCCGAAGGCCCGATAAAAGCAGAAGTGCGAATGATCAAGTCTCGACCATAGCGAATTGATTTTCCCTCCTCTGAATCGGATATAGCAGCAGGATCGGGTGCTGTCCAAAGTGAAGTGATGACTTCTCCGGGCGGAGTTAAATGCTCACCCCTCTTTGGCAGAAACCCGGGACGGAAGTAGTGAATAGCACCCAACAGAATAAAGATAACAACGACAACAAAAATGACGGAAACGACTCGTGCCAGTCGTATTATCGTGTCGATTGCCTGTTGGGATTTCATAAAATCGATGTCAAGGTAAACGTTCAATAACCGATTCCAAAATCAATTTACCCGACCGGTAACAAGTGGCATTTAAAGTATAAAGTTTGCCTATATTTCCGGAAATTTTACAATATGAAGATCACAAAAGACAAGGTGGTAGCTATTCATTATAAGCTCACCAACAATGAGGGAGAAGTACTGGATTCCAGCGAAGGAAGAGATCCACTCGTTTATATTCACGGACATGGCAACCTGATTATAGGCATGGAAGAAGGTGTAGAAGGAAAAGTGAAAGGTGATAAACTCACATTGACAATTGCTCCTGAAAAAGGGTATGGTGTAAAAGATGCTGAGCTTACACAGAAAGTACCACGCTCTGCATTTGGTGATCAGAAAGTAGAAAAGGGAATGCAATTCTCCACCAACCAGGGCGGAGTAGTGACCGTAACGGAAGTAGGGTTAAACGAGATTACCGTGGATGCCAATCATCCGCTGGCTGGTGTTGAACTTAATTTTGCGGTGGAAGTGGTTTCGGTAAGAGATGCTACCAGCGATGAACTGGCGCATGGCCACGTACATGGCCCGGGTGGCCACCATCATTAATCCAATCCTTCTGTGACTCGTTCGCAGAACATACATTATCCAGCGCTGACAGGGCTTCGTGCCCTGTCAGCGTATATGGTCTTTCTTTTCCACGCCAACCCTTTTGATAAAGAAGGATGGCAAAGCCCCCTCTTCCGGTTTACCAATGAACTTCACGTAGGTGTATCACTCTTTTTTGTATTGAGTGGTTTTCTGATTTATACCCGGTATAGCGAAGAATTTCAATTTACGGGTAGCTGGGTTAAGCACTATTTACAGAACCGCTTTGCCAAGATCTACCCGCTTTATTTTGTTGTCCTCATTACACTTATTACGCTCACTTTATTTCAATCGCACGTATCGCTCACCCGCGAAATGATTTTGACGTATGCCATTAATTTCTCTCTGCTCCAGGGCTTTTTCGATGATTTGAAATTTACCGGTATTATGCAAGCGTGGTCACTCACGGTAGAAGAATGCTTTTATATCTCCATCCCTTTGATCCTACTCTGGCAAAAGCGATTTTCTATTTTCCTGTTACCTCTCTTATTGATCTCGTTGGGAATAGTATTGGTTATTGCGCTTAGCCCGGTTCACTTCTTTGGACTCTTTTCCGATATACCGTTCATGATGGAATACACTTTTTTCGGAAGGTGTTTTGAGTTCTTTGCAGGAATTATTCTGGCGATCTATTTAAAAAAACAACCTGTTCGTATTGCTGGCAAATATGGATATACCCTTTTGGGATTCACTGCATTAATCATTCTTATTTGTGTAATCGCTTGCTTCTCTGACGAAAATCATTCGGGCATAGATCATCCCGCAGGCAGGATGATTAATAACTTCTTTATCCCGATAGCGGCTGTTGTGCTGCTTTTTGGATTGATTACTGAGCAAAGCTACTTACAAAAAATACTGTCCACGCCGGTAGCCGATATACTCGGAAAAAGTTCCTACGCTTTTTACCTGATTCATGCCGGCTACTTCTATGAAATCATCTATTACCAGGTCAGTCACCATACCGCTGTCATTTTTATAGTCATGAACCTGATGGCCGTAGTGCTTTACTACGCCATAGAAAAACCAATGAATAACCGGTGGAGAGCTAAAGAAAGCTGATCCTATTATTTTACTACGACCAGTTTGCCATAGGTGCTTTCAATTGCACCATTCGCACCTACTGACATGCGATAAATATAAACGCCTGGTGATAACCGGTTACCTTGCTGATCATGTGCATTCCATCTGAGCTCATGTGTGCCTACATAGAAACGAGTCAGTTGCTCTTCTGTAAACTCATTGACCAATCTTCCTTCGGCTGACCATATCTGAAGCGTAAACTTATCTAACTCCGATTGGCCAGCCAGCTGAAAGCGGAAGAAGAAATCAGCAGGCGATGGATTAGGATAAACCGCAGTAAATTGAACAGCGGTTTCAAATTTCACGCTGAACGTTACTTCATAGGGATCAGTACCTGCCTTATTTCCACTTGCATCCTGCGCCTGAATTCTTAATGTATACGTTCCTTCCGGAAGACTCACTGGTTTGAAAACAACTGTAAAATCGTTTCCATCGGAAGCCGGAGTCCATTTTACTGTATTTCCTGATAATGCAATGCGCGAAAAATTACAATTGCTACTTGCACATGGATACTTCAAAAACACATCAACACCGGTGGTGTCTGTTTTGTAGAAAAGTGAATTCTCATCTTTCAAAACCAGTTGTATTGTGGGGTTCGAAGACACGACATCACCATTGGTGAGGTAGCGGCCATCCACCGTGACATCCAACACAGGATTAATCTGGTCAGGCAATACGTTGAGGTAATCCACCAGATCAATCGTATTGTTTTCATAATACAACTCCGATTGAATTCTTCTGTTGACAAACACTTCCACATCATTTAACCCTGACTTGGGTTTGCTCACAATTTGAAAATGAGAACTATCGCCTGGTGCAGGTGGTTTGATGGTAAAGTCTCTTTTTTCCGAAATGAGGCTCTTCTTATTGTATGTCTCTACTTCGACCTTCAATGAATCGGCAAAGGTTTTCTCCGAGATATTGACAAACGAATAATTACCTGTCCACGTCTGTCCTTCCTGAAGCGTAAGCTGTTGTGACGTTCCTTTATAAACCAATATACCTTCCGCCACCGGCTCAAAGAAAACAAACCATTTTTTCAGTTGAGCTGCACTCAGGTCAACATCATCTTTCGTAAAGTACACCAGCTTAAGGTGTGGATAATCCGTGGCTGATAGCGATGACAAATTATACGTACTGCTCATGTTTGCCTGAAGTAATACCTCGGTCCCATCACGCTGCACTCCATACAAATCAAATCGCACTTCATCGTTGTTCGTCTTCTCGCTTACTCTCGAAATAAATTGTTTCCACGAATGTGCAGGCCCTATCAATGTCGATCGCAACGAGCCCGATGAAACTTTTCCCGTCAGTGTTTCATTCAGCACCAGTTCTTGTTCCGTCTCCGGAGTGAGTGTGCTCCGGATGATTTTAGCTGTTCCGGCAGGAGCTCCCTTCTTGCCCAATATTACCACTGGCTCACCCGGTATAATTCCATTAATCTGAGCAACACTGATTCCAAACTCCGCCATTTTATTTTTAACATCCGTGGGCCATACATCTAAGCCTGCATCACCCAACGTAAAGAGGATTACAGAATCACCACTATTGATATTATTGACATATTGAATAAGATCATCACCCAAACCGGTCAGCGTTTCGGTAGTTAAAAAACTATTGATAATCTGAGGCTCTCGCCCGCACGCTCTCCTTCCCGCATTCAGGTAAGTGAATGGAATTCCTTCATACGGCACCACTGTATTCTTATTGAAGGCAACCAGGTTGATCGTATTGTCCCTGCAATCAAATCCCTGTATCGAATGCCAGTAGTCCACGCCATTGATGGTGAAGGCGGCATTGCCGGCCGGTGCGGCATTATCCTTTCCGTACGTCTTTACAAAGATGTCTGTAGTGGTGGTTTCAAAACTCAACTTACCCGTGGGCGTTTCTTTTATCAACCCTGAAGTAACATCTTCAGAAAACTGGGGGGCATGCATTTGAGTCCATCCTTCTGATCCGTTGATGATGTAAGAGAACGATGTGGTTTGCCATTCATCATTCTCTTGTGGCGAAGCTTGCGCAAAACGCGTACGCCAATAGTACACGGTAGAATCCGTAGCGGGAAGTTGTACTTTTTGCGTTAACAGTACTTTACCGGTAACGGTGAATTGCCGTAACAGGGAAGAATTAAAGGTAGGTAGGGTATCCATCTCTACCAGGTATTGCCTGCTCTCCGAAAGCATATCTGAATTCTGGAATACGAGGTTGACATCCCGTTTATTCACGATGCTGTAAGCCGATGGAAAAAGATTGACTGTACCCGAGATGGAAAGCACAAACGTTCCCTGATTATCGTCTTCATCCAGTTCAGCAATAGTATTGTCCGGATCGAGCGTAACAACAAATGTGTTATTGGAGAAGCTCTTGCTCTGCCCTCTGCGGATGTTAAATATTAATGTATCCTGGTTAAGTGGTTGTGCGTAGGATGCACTGTACGGAATAACGGTATTGTCATTGAGTGTCCGTGCTACATTGATCTTTAGAGGTAAACGCGTAATCAATCCGGAATTCTTTACAACGATTTTCAATGCAAATGAATCCGCTGAGGCTTCCACCGGATTACCATCAAAGCCTGTTGCAGAGAGGGAATTATCGGTAATCTCAAAGTCAGGCTTGCCCGCACCGAATAATTTTAACGAGGGGTCTCCCAGCAAAATCATTTGATGCGAAATAGCTACCGTATTGATGCCTGGTGATGAAGATAAACCAAGGTATCGTTTGGCCACTTCCTTTTGCACATCGCCTACGCCCGCCCTGATGCCGGAAGAATCAGCGAAAGCCGATTGATAAAAAAGATCAGAATATAATTTCAGGTCGTTGGAATATCCGTACGAGCTGTTGGCAATAAAACTGCGCGCGCCTTTGTTAGCCGTCAATATCCAGTCTTCACCGAAATTATTCATGTTATTAAAAAACTCTCCTGCATTGCATCCATTCACCAAAAAGGAAGGGTACTTACCGGGATTGTTATATCCCATAGCAGGGTTGCTGACATAACCAATATCAATGTCGGTAGCATTGGGGGCGGAGTGTCCGAAAAAAGTAATCAGGTTCACCCCTTTGTTTACCTGCTCGGAGATATTAATTAATTCAATAGCCGTTGCCTCATGCTTGCCCAGTGTTTTAACAGAAGCACCGTAGTATTGATCTTGTGCCACTGAAGCAAATCCATCCATGTATTGTTTAAACAGACTAAGCTCAAAAGGCTGAATACCTCCACTTAAGTGAAGCACTTGCTTGTGCCATGATTCGTTATAGGAAGAAGCCTCTACCTCCTTTATTTTATTCAGATAAGCGGCTACCTGCGCAGGTGTGCTGGCTGTAATTCTGCCGGTAGCAATGGCCGGTAAGTGAGCCACCCCGCTCAGCCCCGCAGAGTAAACCATATCCGATGCAGGATATCCTCCGGTAGGAACCAGGTCTTTCAATTCACTGGCCGCAATGGTTCTTCGGTACATATTGGCAAACACTTCCCTGCCCTTCCCGATGAAAAACAAATATTTAATGTTGCCACCGGCATGAATAAATTTTACAAACTCATGAATCGCCAATGAAGAGGTTTCTCCATAATTAAACTGGTTGAACAACTGATCAACCGTTACAATAAGTGTATCGTAATTCCCTCCTGCGTCAGAAGCCCGGTAAGAGGCATAGGCTTTCACGGCATCGCTATACCCCAGTGCAGGCTTTGTTAATGATGGGTGGGTAACAATAATAAAGTCATGACTGGAAGGAGTAATGCTTCTGAACGAAACTTTTTTAAGCTCAGGTGTGATAAACTGGCTGGATACCAGCAGCGTTCGTGCATCGCTGGTATTGGGTATAATGGCGGTAACCGTTGTGCCTGCGGAAGCGGTTCCGATAGTGATTATGTTATCCGGATCGGTAATATCCCAAAGCCGCGGACTGGCGGGAGCATTGGTGAGCTCAATATATGACTTCGCGGCTCCTGCCGGGAGTGTAAATTGCTTTTGAGTTTGCCCTGTCAGATCAAATCCCTGCGCAAAGTTTACTTTAATATAGGAGATACTTAATAAATCACGTCCTCCGCCCAATCCCAATGCCTTTACTCTCACAGCCATTTTTCCATCCGCTCCTACATCCGACCAGTTGAGTGTTTTTGTTATGGTCGGTGTTTCATAGTTGGTAAAGCTTTGTGTTTCAATCAGCCGGAGTGATCCGGTATTCGGGCCTACATAAACTTCAGCAACGTGATTTAAATCTTCACGCCCCATCAATTGTATTTCAAATTGCGGACCGGCAGCAGTAGTAACGGTATTAATAAGCTGATCAATAATCACATCCTGGAAGCCCGTACAACCGGAAGTTCCTGTGCAGATGGTTGAACCTGTCCATCCCTCTCCGTTATTGAAGTAGGAATATTGAATGACATCCGAAAGTGTTTCACCTCCTGAATACTGACTGGTAAATAAAGAAAGCCGCTGCGATGTCTGTGCTGTTTGTTTGGGAAGACCGGAGACATTCACTTCCGAAAAGGAAGTCATTCGCTTGCCCTGAACCGGCAATTGATTCCAGGTTAAAAAATAAGCGGCCGTGTCACTATATATATTGTAATAAGAATGGGGCTGTGCTGATGCGGGAGTATATAATTTGGAATCCCTGGTGCCATCGTTATGCTGACCATAAAATTCCAGGTACTCCGTGGCATCAAATTTTGAATCAGCGGGTTGCTGATCGTTTTTAAAATAAATGGCTTGTTGTGTCCCACGGTGAAAGATCTGGATAAAACGAGGATCGATGGAACCCACCGGAACACCTGCATTTTGCAGATCGGTATAAGTGAGACGGTAAACGCCATCCTGTGCTACAGGAATTTTGTAGTAAGTCTGGCTAAAATCAATCCAGCTGTTTACCGATTGAGCAAAGTCGAATAATGGCAAGAGGCATATCCCTGCTAATAGTCCCTTCTTCATCACGTTCAATAACTTATCAATGCCCAAACCCACCGCTTTATAACCCTCAAAGTTGCACAAAATAAAAATAAGTGAATTATTTTCACTTAGTACTTGGCCATGCATAGTACCTTATCCGTATACTAGCTCAGGAATCGACTTAAACGAGGATATATGAACCTTGAAAACACGCAAATTCAAATGAAAAAGGGGATTTTGGAGTATTGTATCCTTCATATCATCTCGCGCGGAGAAGTGTATGCTTCAGATATGCTTGATGAATTGACCTCTGCCCACATGATCGTAGTAGAAGGTACGCTGTACCCACTACTCACCCGGTTGAAGAATTCAGGCCTGCTGGAATACAAGTGGGTCGAATCGAAATCCGGGCCTCCACGCAAGTATTACAAGCTAACCGACGAAGGAAGCAAATTTCTCAACGGCCTGACGGAAACCTGGGATGACCTGGTGCACTCCACTGAAATGATTACCAAACGAACTACAGCTAACGCCTAAGTACTAACTCCTACCTTCATAGATCAGTCATGAAAAAGAATATCAGCATCAACATCAGCGGCATCATTTTCCACATCGAAGAAGACGGTTACGAAACGCTGCGCAAATACCTGGATTCCATCAACAGCTACTTCGGCTCGTTCGAAGACAGCAGTGAAATCCTTGCCGATATAGAAAGTCGTATTGCCGAAATATTTCTATCACGCCTCAACGATGGCAAGCAGGTAGTTACTGCCGAAGACGTAAGCGCACTCATTGGCACCATGGGAAATGTGAACGATTTCAAAGCTGCTGAAGAGCAGGAGTTCACAACAGGTGCGCCTAAGCAGGAATCAAAACAAAAGGAATACAGCCATTCCTCATCAGCTACATCGCCTCATAAAAAATTATTCCGCGATGAGAAGCGTAAGATTGTTGGCGGTATCTGCGCCGGTCTTGCGTACTATTTCAATATCGATTCGGTTTGGCCACGTTTGATTTTTGCGCTGCTCACGTTAGGAACCTATGGAGGTTTCCTGATTGTGTATGCCATCTTATGGATCGCTATTCCTGCTTCCGCTGAATTGGAAGAAGAAGCTGCGGTAAAGAAAATGTACCGCAACCCGGAAAATAAAGTAGTAGGTGGGGTAGCCTCCGGTGTCGCTGCGTATTTTGGAATTGACTCCACCATCATCCGTGTGGTCTTCGTAGGATTAACATTTGCCGCGTTCCTGGGAGTGTTACTCTATATCATCCTATGGATTGCATTACCCGAGGCAAAGACCATCACCGAGAAAATGGAAATGCAGGGCGAACCGGTTACACTTTCCAACATTGAATCGTCCATTAAAAAAGGAATAAATGAAAAGGAAGGCCCTGAAGAAAGTACGCTTGCAAAAATTGTTTTGTTTCCCTTTCGGCTGATCGCGATGATCATTAATGCCATCGCCCGGTTGCTCGGGCCGTTATTTAAAACATTGATTGATGTGCTGCGCGTATTGATCGGTGTATCCATCAGCTTAACAGGGGTGTGTATGATCTTCGCGTTGATCATCGGCTTCGGCACCATGCTGGGTATTGTTCACACGACCGAATGGTCACTGTTTTCGGAATACCCGGTGAACAATTTCAACATGCCTCTGGACGCCATCCGCAATATGTTTCCGCTATGGACAGTGATTGCCGCTTTCTTAACCGCATTTATACCGGCATTATTCATCACGATGCTGGGTAATTCCATCATCGCAAAGCGAATTACCTTCAATGCGTATGTAGGCTGGACGTTGTTCGTACTGTTCTTCATCAGTATTGCCATCATGGGGATTACCATACCGCGCATTGTATTCGCCTTCGCGGAAGATGGAGAACACAAAACAGAGCGCACATTTGTAACTAACGGAAAGACCCCCATTCTTAAAGTAAGAGAAACCGGTCTGGATGGATACCACGTGATTGATCTGAACCTGATCGGTACCGATGATAAAGAAATCAAATTGGTAGAACGCTTCCAGTCGCAGGGAAGCTCACGCAAAATAGCCGCTGAAAATGCACAAATGATCGAGTACAACGTAGAGCAGGCAGACAGTACCATTACTTTTGATTCGAACATCACGTTTAAGAAAGACGCCAAATTCCGCGCACAGCGTTTGAAAATGGATTTGTACATTCCGTACAATCAGCCTTTTGTTATCGAAGAAGAGCTGTGGAGATTGATTCATTACAAGGGCAACTACTATGACTTTGATCGTGATGACAAAGAAACATGGAAGATCACTACCGAGGGATTACAATGTATCAGCTGTTCTAACAATCTGGTACTTGGCCGATCGGAAGAATCATCTCTACCGGTGAATGATGAATTGGGATTGAGCGATTTTAATTCAGTTGACCTGACGGGCATACTGGATGTACACCTCGAACGAGGAGACAACTATGCCGTGCGGATGGATGGCGCTGAAAGCATAAAGAAACATTATCGTTTCTCGGTGGACGGAGAAACACTGGTTGTAAAGTATGAAAATGACGGCCACTCGTTCTGGAAGAGAAACTTCTCCGACAATTCGAAACTAAAGATCACCATCACCATGCCTTCTTTGCGAAAACTGGAAGCCAAAGGTGCCGGTGAAATCAAATTCCGCGGGTTTGATGAAGATGAAGTGGATATTGAGTTACTGGGAGCCGTGCAGGCAGAAGGCCAGCTTCATGCCCGCGTTATCAATATTGATATGACGGGTGCCACCCAACTTGAACTGCAGGGAAATGGTGATGAAATGGAAGCCGACATTACCGGCGCATGCCAGTTGAAAGCATATCATTACGAAGTGAAAAATGCTACGATAGAAGCACGCGGAGCTTCATCAGCAGAAGTATTGGTAACCGAAACATTGGATGAGAAAAAAGGAATCGCTTCCTCCATTTCGCATCGTGGAAACCCATCCAACGTGCACATCGAAGATTAAGAAAAAACATTCTTACTGAAGAAATAGCCTGTGCCTTGCGCACGGGCTATTTTTGTTTTACTGCTTTCGGACGATACATCTCTGTTTTTCGCGTTAATATTGCATCATACCAACTCATGAAATATGAAAACGGCATTGATCTTACTGATGGCGATCAGCTCATTTTCAGGTTTTACTCAGAAGCAAGGCATCTGCGGACGCATATTATGGCTTGCGGGTAACCAAATGCCCGGGCCAAATGCGAAGCCAACACCTGCATTGGGCATTCAACGCGAAATTCATGTGTACGAGCTCACCTCCATTAAAGACACGGAGCAGGAAGAGGTCTTCTTCAAAAATATTCGAACCAAACTGGTCCTAAAGACACTATCCCAACCAGATGGTTCATTCAAAATCAAACTGCCAGCAGGGAAATATACAGTGTTTGTAAAAGAGCCGAGAGGATTATTTGCCAACCAGTTCGACCAGGAAAGCATGATCAACCCCGTTCTGGTGCAGGAAAAACGATTTTCGGTCATCGATATCACGGTAAACTACCAGGCGGCCTATTAATCAGGCACACCAAAATTCTTTTGCAGGCAATGCAACCTCCCCCCTGTTACCTGCATCTTGTTATTGAAACGGTCTAAATGGGATTACAAATTTACCACGTAGCAGACAACCAACTGATTGAAGGGTGCAAAAGGCGGGATCAGCATGCCCAGCGCTTCCTTTACGAACATTTTTCCGGAAAAATGTTTGCGCTCTGCTGCCGGTATGTGAAAGACAAAATGGAGGCCGAAGATGTATTGATCACTGCATTCACCAAAATCTTTGAACGCATTGATCAGTTTAAGAATGAAGGAAGTTTTGAAGGATGGATCAGACGTATTGTAGTCAATGAATCGCTCACGTATCTGCGCAAAAACAAAAGCATGTACCTGGAAACAGACATTGAAGCTGCCGATCGTGAGCCTGATTATGAAGCATTGGATAGTCAGCTGCAAGCCGATGATCTTTTGAAACTGATTGCCGATCTGCCCGCAGGATACCGGATCGTGTTCAACATGTATTCCATTGATGGTTACTCGCACAAAGAGATTGCCGATCAATTGGGAATAACCGAGAGCACTTCCAAATCGCAGTTAAGCAGAGCGCGTGTAGTCCTTCAAAAAGCGTTGATGGAAATGGAGACCGATGTAAAAACAAAGCGTCATGAGCAACAAAGTGGACAAGCTATTTAAAGAAAAGTTAGGAGAGCATTCACTTTCTCCTTCGGCTAAAGCGTGGGAAAAAATAGAAGCTAACCTGGCAAAAAAAAATAAAGGAGTCATCTGGTTCCGTGTAGCCGCTGTATTGGCTTTGGTTGGTCTGCTCACATTTATCTGGATCCGGAAGGAAAAAACCGCTTTGCCCGATCAAATGGCAAACCAAGACCAGGTAAAAACTGAAAAAGAAAAACCGGCTCCTGTTAAAGAGAAAGCAGCGAAGCAACTACTTCCTTCCATCACGCAGCAAACGGTTAAGAAAGAAAACAACACCCTTTCTAAAAAGAAACACCAGAACACCATTAACCCAGAACCGGTTTCACCTAAAACAAACAACGAACAGCCTGCTCTGGCAGTGATGAACGAAAAGAAGGAGGAAGTGCCGGTCATCACCACCGAAGTGAAAAGTGCGCAGGTAACCACTCCCAAATCAATCAAGCTCACGTTTTCCTTGCCTTCGCTAAAAGAAGAGGTGAATGAAGCTGAGCAGGCAGTAGCGGCAACCGAAGAGAAGAAAAGCACTTTACAGAAAGCAGTCAATGATATCCGCACAGGCGATGTATTGGGTAGTCTGCGTGATGCAAAGGACGATTTGTTTGCCTGGGAATTCAAAAAAGACAAAACCAAAAAGACGACATTGAATTGAGTGATTTCATTATCCCGCCATTCGGTGCCGATTGACTAACCATTAACTACAACAATCATGAAACGATTACTTGCAATAGCGATACTAGCACTTACTTTTTATCATTCCACGTTCAGCCAAAATGCCGATACTGTAGAAATCCATGTAGGTGATTCCAGTAAAGTCACTTTCCGGGTTCAGAATAAAAAAGACCTGGAGACGTTGAAGAAATACGACTTTCAAGCCGTAGTCCATGACCTGGTTTCAAAACTGGAACAGCGTGATAGTTCTTCACTGAAAAAACCGGCCAGCGATTACCTTACATCAAACACTTCTGTTGCCACTACGGACACTGCTCCTGAGGAAGAAACCTGGGAAGAGAATACTTATCGCAGTAAAAGAGATCGCCGAAGAGACCGTTATCATTATCGAAGACGCACCTATCATTCCATCAACTTTGATTTGGGTACTAACAATTATTTATCCGATGGAAAATTCCCGGATGAAAACAATAACCTCTATTCCGTCAAGCCATGGGGATCGTGGTACGTGGGTATCAACTCCATTCAACGCTCACGTGTGGCTGGAAAATTCTTTGTAGAATGGGGAGGAGGAGTAAGCTGGTACAACTTCAAATTTCAAAACCCTGGCGTGCTGATGTCAAAAGATAATAACAGTGTGCTCTTCACTGAAGATCCACGCGATGTGGATTTCAAGAAAAGTAAATTGACGGCCTGCTATCTCAATTTATCGCTGGTACCGGTGATCGATTTCGGAGGCAACCGCAGAAAGTCAATGATGTTTGACAGCGATCATTCGGAATCCGTACGTTTTGGTGCCGGGCCTTACATTGGTTACCGCATCGGCAGCTATACCAAACAAGTGTATAAGGAAGAAGGCGATAAACAAAAAGACCGCAATCACGACAGCTTTTATTTGGATAACATTCGTTACGGTGTGCGCTTCCAGTTTGGGTTCAGCGATGTGGATCTGTTCTTCAACTATGACCTCAACGAACTATTCGTTGCCAATAAAGGACCAAAGTTAAACGCCTTCAGCTTCGGAATTACTTTATAACCAAATTCACCATCACTGAAAGGCAGGAGCAATGATTCCATTACTCCTGCCTTTTGTTCTTTAAACCAGTTCGCCTTTTAAAATCAGTTCACGCTCATCCCCCTTCAGTTGAAGCTGACCGCTTAATCGTTTGGGTGTTGGCCGTTGAAGTAAGATATAGAGAAGGCAGATCATGAAAAATCCAATAAACCACTCTTCTGCCGTAAGCATAAAACCAACAAGCACAATCACCGATGATGAAACCCCTATGCTCATTTTCAAGGTAGTGAGTGACGCATACCTGTCCAGCCTGTCTCCCATTCCTTTCATTTGCCGGATACTTTTTAATTTTAAATACACAACCAAGTGAACACTTGTTAGTTCGAGCACAGCTACAAAAGGCACTATTATTTTCAAGTAAAATACAATCTCTTCATCCAGTAACACCAGATTCAAATGGGCAAATCGCTGAAAGAGATACTGGGTAATTAATAGTACCAGAGGCAGCAATAGCAATGCATAACACCGGCTTTGCAGTCGATAAAAGTATTCCTTGATGGAAGAAAATTTCATGTGTTTCAACTTTATATTATATTGAGCGCTATCGGAATAAAAATCAATCCTGGTCTTACTTTCAGTTCAATAGCGTTGTGAAATACCTTGCTTAACCGAGTTGAAAGATCGCCTCACGGCTGATGGATATTTCAAGTATCAAAATTAATTATTTATCTTCGGGATTAATTGATCGGAAAGATGGGAACGTTGGACACTTTAAACTCGCTATCACGCAAAGAACAAGTTATTCGTAAAGCAGCTGAACTGTTTCGGATAAAAGGTTATGCGGCTTCCTCCATGCGCGATCTGGCGCAAATGCTTGGCATTGAAGCAGCAAGCCTTTACTCACACATTCGTTCCAAAGAAGAAATACTTCAAAGCCTTTGCTTCGACATGGCCACCGAATTCCGTAAGTCACTGGAAGAAGTAGAAAAACAAAACGTAGGGGCCAGCGAAAAGCTGAAAAACGGTATCATCGGCCACATACAAGTGATGGCCAAAGACCTTACTGCTTCTGCTGTTTTCATGAATGAGCACCGTCACCTGAGTGCCCCTTTCCTTCGTGATTTTCTTTTGCTTCGTATCAATTACATCAACCGCTTTAAAAACATTATTGAAGAGGGGGTAAAAACAGGAGAGTTTAAAGAGTCGATTGATAAAAAACTGGCGGTGATGACGCTCTTCAGTTCACTGAACTGGATGCCTCAATGGTATGATCCCTATAGTCATATTGTGCCTGCCGACCTGGGTAAGCAACTGGCCGATATGCTGGTGAATGGATTGAAGAAAGAAGGATAATCCGCTCAAATACCATTTACGTTAGTTCGCTCCGCAAATATTCCTGCGGAAAATCCGTAGTTAATTCCAACACAAATACGGTCCCGAAAGAAGTTCCACTTCGCGAATCACTGCTTTGAATGCTTCGTAAGGAGAATCGAAGCAGGATTGCAAATAGGCTACGGTGCTGCTGTCTTCAGGCAATTCATTATTCATCCACTTCCAGATATCATCTGCCATGATCAGCAGCTCGTTGGAATGAAACCTGGGATAGTATTTGTACAACACATCAAGCGCCAGAAGGAAGTGAAGGTATTTCATAAAGGTTTCCCTCTAAATTGTACCGAATATCGAAGATCAGGAAGGCTTCATCGCTAATTGGGTAAAAAAGTTTTTGAACGGTAAGATAAAGACTACATTAGCGAAAGAGAGTACTTCAGCTAAAGACATCTACCGCACCAGGGGTGATGAGCCGATGGAGGCGTGAGAATACGCTGTTTGTGTAGCCGTGAAGTGGAAGAAATATTCAGACAATACCAGACGGGATCATTCGTTTTATGTACTGTCTGAACAACCACCTCGAAAAAGTGTTAGTAAAGTTGTTGAGGAACCTAAATTTTGAAATATGAAACCACAAGTAAAATTGATCGATCTGTTGATGGTCGTGACGGGGTTGGTTGGAGCGGTGTTGATCTGGTTGCATATCGATCCAAGAGGTACCCTGTTGTATCTGAGTTTTTTATTCTTCGGCTCAAGCCGTGTGATTGAGTTTTTCTCTACCAATCATTTCGAACGCAACAACCTGAAAGAGGTATTAAAATTAGTCACCTCCGTATTGATTACGATCATTGCAGGCTCTCACCTGATCATCGGTGGCAAACCGATGTTCGGAGTACTTTCGTTGCTCGTATTGCTGCTGGCCTTCTCTACCCTGGAGCCGCAGAACGATGCCGAATCAGAGACACTGTAAATCATCCCTCACTACTGGTATCTTTCCTGATGGAAAAAGTGATTCATGAACTTCGTGAACTGATTGCCGCATCCGTACTCTTGCTGAAAGATATTCCGGAAAGTGATTTTTCGTCAAAGCCGGTTTCGCACAGGTGGAGTAAAAAAGAAATCATGGGGCACCTTATCGACTCTGCTCAAAATAACCTGCGCCGGTTTATTGTATCGCAATATGAAAGCACTCCTCCGCACATTATTTACCAGCAGGAATTCTGGGTCAGCGCCAACCAATACCAGAAGATGAAAACCAGCGATGTGATTGAGTTATGGCGACTCACGAATGCTCAGATCATTTCGGTACTCTCCTCCATGCCTCCCGAAAAACAAGAATTTCTCTGCCAAACCAATGAGCCTAAAACACTTCATTGGCTGGCCGTAGATTACCTACGCCACACCCGTCATCATTTGAGCCAGGTGGTTTCCATTGGCCTCAACCGGTAAACCACTACCCGCCACTCCAAACAAATTCGCTCTAATGTATTGGATCACAAACAGTTGTTCGTAAATAATAATAGCCAATTAGTTACGATAACTATTGATTCTTACGAAGTATCGTAATACATTTGACAAACTCTATTAAGTAGATAGAATTTATGTATTACTCAGCACCCATAGCAACTGAATTTAAAACAGCTCCCTGTTGGCATTGTAAACCACATGCGTATCTACCAGCAGGAAAGCTTTAACTCACACATGAACTAATATTTAAACCCGAAGAAGCCTTTCCTGTACAACGGAGAGGCTTTTTTTTGACCCAAGAAGAACAAAATGGAAAGTTTCAGAACAGAATTGGAAGACATTAACAATCCAATCGTAGCCCGCGACATCATTGAGCTGGAAAAGAAAATCCGCTTATTTCAGGAAGGAAAAATTGATACCGATAAGTTTCGCAGCATGCGCCTGGCACGAGGCATCTACGGCCAGCGGCAGCCGGGAGTACAAATGATTCGCATTAAACTTCCTTTGGGGCGCATCACCACCAAACAACTCCGGAGAATAGCTGACATCTCAGACGAATATGCAAGCAGCAACCTGCGCGCCACTACCCGTCAGGATATTCAAATTCATTTTGTAAGCCTGGACAAAACACCGGAGCTGTGGGCCAAGCTGGAGAAAGATGAAATCACCCTTCGCGAAGCATGCGGGAATACCGTGCGAAACATAACCGCTTCCGCTATGGCGGGAATCGATCCTAAAGAACCCTTTGATGTGACTCCTTATGCACATGAAATGTTTCAGTACTTCCTGCGTAATCCAATCAGCCAGGAAATGGGACGTAAGTTCAAGATTGCGTTTTCATCGAGCGAAGAAGATACCGCTTATACCTTCATTCATGATCTGGGCTTTCTTCCCAAAATAAAAGATGGCAAGCGCGGATTTAAAGTAGTGATTGGCGGAGGGCTGGGAGCCAATCCCTACCTGGCCCAGGTGGCGTTTGAGTTTCTGGAGGAAGATCAGATCATGCCGTTCACCGAAAGTATCATTCGCGTGTTCGATCGCTTTGGTGAACGCAATCGCAGAATGAAAGCGCGTTTGAAATTTCTGGTCGATGAAATCGGATTGCCTGAATTAATGCGTCTGGCTGAAGAAGAGCGCATCGCGTTAAAGCGAAAAGTGTATCAAGTCAATGAAGACAGTTTGCCTGACCCTGAGTTATCCGAATTTGAATCAGAAGCAGAACCTGAATTCATTGACGAACACCGCTACCAGAGCTGGCATTCCACCAATATCGTAGAACAAAAGCAGGAAGATCTGTTTGGTGTGTACATCAAACTTCCCCTGGGCAATCTCTCTTCGGATAAAGCAAGAAAGCTGGCCGATATCGTGGATAAGTATGCCGCGAATGAAATGCGTATTACTATCAATCAAGGATACCTCATTCGCCATGTACGGCCGCACGCACTTCGGCACTTATATGTAGCCCTGGACGAACTTGGCCTGGCCGAACCTGGCTTTGACAGCGTGGGCGATATCACTGCCTGCCCGGGAACCGACTCCTGTAACCTGGCCATCTCGGACAGTACTAACATTTCATTGGAGTTTGAGCGCGTTATCCGTGAGGAGTTTCCGGACCTGATTTATAATAATGACATCAAAATAAAAATCAGCGGTTGCCCTAACTCCTGCGGGCAACATGGCCTTGCCGGAATCGGTTTTCATGGAAGTACCATTAAGGACAAACAAGGAAAAGTTTTACCAGCCCTGGTGGTGTTATTAGGTGGCGGAAAGTTGAAGAATGGGGAGGGCATTATTTCTGATAAACTCATTAAGCTGCCAAGCCGACGTGGCCCGGACGCCTTGCGTATTCTGCTTAGAGATTACGAAACCAATAGCATTGATGGAGAGTATTACCATAGCTACTTCACCCGCCAGGGAAGAAATCATTTTTACAATCTGTTGAAACCACTGGGTGATGTAACGAATACATTGACCACCGAATACATCGACTGGGGGCAGGAAGAGCGCTTCATCCTTCACACGGCAGTAGGTGAGTGTGCCGGGGTGATCATTGATCTGGTGGCTACGCTTTTCTATGAATCAGAAGAGAAGCTGGCGTTGGCAAAAGAAAATTTCAACAATAAACACTATGCCGATTCAATTTATCATAGCTACAGTGCCTTCATCAACACGGCAAAAGCATTGCTTCTGACTAAAGAGATCAAGCCCAGTACTCAGATCCAATTGCTGAATGATTTTCAGCAACACTTTGTAGACAGTGGTTTGTTTCCTTTTGAGGGTGACTTCAAAGAATTTGTATTGCGCATCAACAAGAATCAACCCGGAGCTGATTTTGCCGCTCAATACATGAATGATTCCTCCAAGTTTTTAAGTGATATCGAAGCCTTCAGAGCAAAAGAAAACGAAGCCATCGTAAAATGATAACCTATACATCAGACCCGAAGCCACGGCTCACGCTGGTGGGTGCCGGCCCCGGTGATCCGGAATTGATTACCCTCAAAGCAATCAATACACTTCGCAGTGCGAACATCGTGCTGTACGACGCATTGGTTGCTCCGGAGATTCTGAAGTTTATTCCGGATCGTATTCCATCCATTGAAGTGGGCAAGCGTGCCGGAAAGCATTCGTATTCACAGCAAGAGATCAATGAATTAATCGTGGAGAGTGCACTGGCTCATGGCCATGTGGTGCGCTTAAAAGGAGGAGATCCGTTTGTGTTTGGAAGAGCTACTGAAGAACTGGAAGTAGCACGACTGAACGGCATCCCTGCCGAGGTGATTCCTGGCATCAGCAGCTCGATTGCTGTACCGGCCAGCATTGGCATACCCGTAACCGCGCGTGGCGTAAGTGAAAGCTTTTGGGTAGTAACCGGCACCACACGCGAAGGTATTCTCTCTGCGGACATCGCATTGGCGGCAAAGTCTACAGCCACTGTTGTTGTACTGATGGGGTTGAAGAAGATCCATGAAATCATGGCTCTTTTCGCAGCAGAAGGAAAAAGTGACACACCGGTAGCCGTTATTCAAAACGGTACACTGGCCAATCAAAAATCCGTGGTGGGCACCGTGGAAAGTATGGTGAGGCAATTGACGGAAGAGATCATCGGCTCGCCTGCTGTCATCGTTATCGGGGAAGTGGTACGCTATACCGATCATTTCAAACTGGCCGAAACGTATGCCGGATGTTCACTATCAGCAGCCACCATGAAGCTTTAATTCAAAACCGTCCGAATTTTATTACATCCCACTTCAAAGGAAGTTTAAACATTTTACTTTTGCACCTCGTATATGGTGCACTGGCTATAATTGTTACCGAAGTGAAAACAGGCGGAATCTTTCTTTTTAGTGTGTTGGGCTTGCTGCTTGCTTCCTGTATGAAGAAAGAGGAAGCCTCTGGTGCCAGTTTTACACACGTGGATTCCCTCAACGAAACCTACCTGATGATGCAGGACTCCATGCTGCACACCTGGAATGTGATGATCAAAGACGAAAATGAAAAACTTCAGCACATCAACCGGTTATTAAAAAAACTGGAAGACGATGATTTTTATGATCAGACGGAGGTGCACTCTCTTCAGGAACGCCTCAATCAGCTGGAGCGCATTCGTTTCAGTCAAAAATCGATGAGCAATTCACACGTAGTGGAAGAATACGATTTTGCGGCAACTACCCTGATCTCCGAAATCATTGCGCTGGTGGAATCCGATCCTGATTTCTTTAAAAACAAGGACCTGCAACAGCTTACCGATCTGATTAAACTGGCCGATCAGCGTGTATCTACATACCGTGAGGAATACGATGCCGTAGTGCTTCCCTTCAACGAGTTCTTAAAGAAAAACGGAGCCGATCTGAAAGAAATAGCACCTGACTGGACAGGCGAACTAAAACCTACTTTCTCCGAGCAGGAAGAAGAACAGCCGTAGCAGGTCCGCCCAAATCTATTTTGTTTCTTTGCGCAGGTGAGCAAGCCGTTTCAATTCAAACAATTCAGCTTACGCGATGATCAGTGCGCCATGAAAATAGGCACTGACGGAGTTCTTTTAGGAGCCTGGGTCAATGTCGATCATGCAAAAACGGTTCTTGATATTGGTGCTGGTTCGGGGCTAATTGCCCTGATGATTGCCCAGCGGAGCAAAGTGGCTGAACAAATAATGGCCGTAGAGCTGGGAAAAGAGGATGCGCAGCAGGCAACCGAAAACGCTCTGGCTTCGCCCTGGCCCTCCAGGATCCAGGTACATCAGTCACGCATTCAGGATTTCCGTTCTGATCATTCCTTCCATTTGATTGTCAGTAATCCCCCCTTTTTTAACAACAGCCTCCTGCCTCCCTCCGGCAAACGGAAAGCAGCCCGCCATACTGAAAGTCTTTCTTACCAGGACCTGTTAGCATCAGCCGAAAGGCTTATTACCACTGGCGGCATTTTTGCAGTAGTGCTCCCCGCCAGGGAAGGTGCGCTTTTTATCAGTATGGCACAATTTCACGGGTTTTATCCCTCACGACAGTGTGCAGTGTACACGAGAGCAAGCAAGCCTCAGGAGCGATGGCTACTGGAATTTTCGAGACAGCCCAGCCCTGCTCACATTGAAAAACTGATACTTTTCACGGAGGGAAATGAAAGGTCGCCGGAGTATGAAAAATTAACAGAACTATTTTATCTTTAAACTCTATAGAGATTAAGGTCTTTCGATAATCAAATTTTAATCCTGATAATCAATTCGTTACAAAAAAATCAATATATGTTTAAACATATATTATTAAAACTTCGTTACTTCGTACATCAATTAAAAAAACTATGAAAAAACTCAATCTCCTATTTGCAGCCCTGTTATTAACTGGTGCTACATTCGCACAATCTACCTGGTCTGTGGATAAAGCCCACGCTAAACTAGGATTCACCGTTACTCACTTGCTGGTATCAGAAGTGGATGGCGCGTTCGACAAGTTCGATTCTAAAATCACTTCTTCCAAAGACGATTTTTCTGATGCTGTAATTGAATTGACTGCCGAAACGGCTAGTGTGAACACGGCTAACGAAAATCGTGACAAGCACTTGAAAAGCCCTGACTTTTTCGATGTTGAAAAATTCCCAACGCTTACTTTCAAGAGTACTTCCGTTAAAAAAGTAGATGCTAAAAACTACAAAGTAACTGGCGATCTTACTTTCCACGGAGTAACTAAGTCGGTAACCCTTGATGCTACGTTGAATGGTACTACCGTTCACCCTTACAACAAGAAGACCATTGCTGCTTTCCGTGTAGGAGGCGTGATCAAGCGTTCTGACTTTGCTTTCGGAGCCGGTACTCCTGCTGCCGTAGTTGGTGACGAAGTGACTTTGCTTGCTAAAGTAGAGTTTATCAAAAACTAAGTTTATATTAGAAGAGGCAACAGGCAGCATTAACACTGCCTGTTGCTTTTTATTTATGAAAATTGAAGAAGAAATCAAGCAACCCAAATTCAGAAGCGACTATCAGAAAGTGGCTATTAATCTGATATTCACCGCTAACTGGCTTATCAATAAGCAACAGGATTTCTTTAAACCTTACGGCATTACTGCCTCCCAATTCAACATCCTGCGTATTCTGCGCGGACAACACCCCAACAAAATCTCTGGTGTCGAAATTAAATCCAGGATGCTGGATAAAAATTCGGACATACCGCGATTACTAGACCGGCTTGTCAAAAAGAACCTGATCTTGAAAACAGTTTGCCCCAGCGATAAACGGGCGGCCGATGTCATCATTACAGAAACAGGGCTTTCCATTCTTTACCAGATTGATGAACTGCTCGATCAGATCGAGTCACGGCAGCTGAAGCTGACAAAAGAAGAAGCCACTCAATTGAGTGACTTACTTGACAAGTGTCGCGACTAAACGCTGATCATTTCTACTGAGGCACCTCTCTAACATGTTCCCGCAAGATTAAAGCGGTTTCCAACGTCGAGTCGTGATTTAAATGGCCGCCAATTCTCCTCGTACAAAATCCATCAGTTCCTTAATGTACGCTTTACTGAAATCAAATTTGATTCCTGCCGCCTGGTACGTTTCAGGTATTGTTTTGGTGTGACCTAATTTCAGCGCATTCATGTAGCCCTCCAGCCCTTTTCGATTATCCTTTTTGAAATTGCGCCATACGGCCACCGCTCCAAGCTGAGCCATACCGTATTCGATATAATAGAATGGCACCTCATACAAGTGAAGCTGTTTTTGCCACAGGTAATTTTTGCCTTCTTCCAATCCCGACCAATCGGTAGTCGTATCGGCAAAGCGATCAAAGGTTTTAATCCAGTTCGTCTTGCGCTCCTCTAATGTGTGAGTGGGGTTTTCATAGAGCCAATGCTGAAACTTATCGATCGTGGCCACCCAGGGCAAAGTCTCAATCAAATCTTCGAGATGCTCGCGTTTGGCACGTCTCAATTGCTGTGGATCCGGAAAAAAGAGATCCCAATGATCCATCGATATCAATTCCATGGACATGGAAGCCAACTCCGCTACTTCCATAGGGGGTGATTTAAAATCGTTCAGCTCCAAATCTTTGGTGAGAAAATTATGTACCGCATGTCCACCCTCATGCATGATGGTGGTCATATCCCGCAAGGTGGAAGTGGCATTCATAAAAATGAAGGGCACTCCTATTTCGGCTAACGGATAGTTATAACCACCCGGTGCTTTACCTATCCGTGATTCCAGATCGAGATGGCCCATCTCACGCATGATGGAAAGACACTGACCTAAAAACGGATCAAGCCGGCGGAAACATTCAATTGATTTTTCGGTAAGGTCTTTGCCTCCATCAAATGCACTCAAGGCTTCTCTTCCTTCCGCATCCACTGCTTTATCCCACGGACGAAGGTCTTTTACTTTCAGTTGTGCCTTACGCTCCTTTGCCAGGTCGTTCAGTATAGGAACCACTTCCGACTGAATGGCATCATGAAAATCAAAACAGTCTTTCGGGGTATAATCAAAACGTCCGTAGGACTTAAACATGTAGTCGCGGAAGTTTTTGAAATCAGCATTGATCGCTACCTGGTTGCGAAGTGCAATGAGTTTAGAAAAAAGCTGATCAAGCTGCTCTTTGTCGTTCAGTCTTCGCGTGGTAATTTTTTTATACACTTCCTCCCGCTTGGCACGGTCGGTGGACATCAGTAAAACACCTGCTTGCTGTAGTGTGAGTTCTTTCCCTTCGATTTCTACCGTCATGGCTCCGGAGAGCTGCGCATACTTTTGTGTCTCTGTATTGATCTCTGTATAGAGGGGTACGTTGGCCTCACGGAATATTTCCGTTTCCTTCTTCAGGTTACGAATCATCATATCATATCCCGTTACCTTCTCCAGTTCTTTGAGATAAGGAGAAGCCAATGCTTTCTTATTCAGTTCATCGGATACGGGGGCAATATGGGGCTGAATATTTTGTACAAAATCCATATAGGCTTCGCTGTATTCCTTGTTTTCGGTAAAGCACGTCATCCGGATATAGCGCCACCCCATATCTTCCGATATGATGGACTCCAGCTCACTGCGGTGATGCAACCATGTTTTAAGGTCGGTTAACGAAAGAAGATCACGGCTCAGCAATTCATCGAAGTACGGCTTCAAAGAATCCCATGAACCAACTGTAAAATTTTCAGGAAGAAACGTGCGCACCGGGCGCTGTGGAATAACGATATCACTCATCACTTTATTCAATTTAATAACCTTAAAAATAATCAAAAAACAGAGTCAGCCCTACAGGCCGTTTTACAAAAAGCATTAACCAAAGCGTAAGTTACTCTTCACGCTTACATTAGAATTTTATTAATTAATAAACGGAACCGTATTTTAAATCATCGCTCTTAGAGCCGATTTCGCTATTTTTGGAGTCAATATTTAGTCAATACCCGGCACGTTGATGGTTATCAACTGATGTCTGAACTATCCGGACACACATGAACATCACTTTTTCTATTGAAAATGTTTTATTACTCGGCTCACTGCTACTCTTCATCAGCATCATTGCCAGTAAAACTTCGTTCAAGTTTGGGATACCTGCTCTCATCCTCTTTCTTATTGTAGGCATGCTGGCCGGATCAGATGGGCCAGGCAAGATTTATTTCAACGATCCACAAACCGCGCGATTCCTCGGCATTGTTGCTTTAACCTTTATCTTGTTTTCCGGTGGACTGGAAACGAAGTGGGAAAGCATCCGGCCTATTTTAAAAGACGGGCTTTCCTTATCCACTATTGGCGTAGTGATTACGGCCGTATCGGTCGGGTTATTTTCTCAGTACTTGTTAGGCTTTACCATGCGTGAGAGTCTGCTACTGGGCGCTATTGTCTCTTCTACGGATGCCGCAGCTGTGTTTTCCATTCTACGGTCCCGGAGTATCGGATTGAAGGGTAACGTGCGTCCACTTCTGGAATTTGAAAGTGGAAGTAACGACCCGATGGCCTACTTCCTCACCTTGAGTTTTATTTACCTGGTACAAAATCCGGAGGCAACGCTGGTGTCGCTTATTCCTAAATTTCTGAAGGCCATGCTCATTGGTGCCATAGCCGGTTATGTCTTTGGTAAGCTGATGATCTGGATCGTAAACAAGATTAAACTGGATGCCGAAGGTTTATATCCGGTACTTATTTTGTCCATGGTGTTCTTCACCTTTTCGTTTACGGATACCATTGGGGGTAACGGATTTCTTGCCATCTACATTGCGGCCATTTTATTAGGCAACAGTAACTTTATCCACAAGAAAAGCCTGATCAAATTTTACGATGGCCAGGCATGGCTGCTTCAAATTGTGATGTTCCTTGCATTGGGTCTGTTGGTTTATCCCAGTCACATCGTCCCTATCATTGGCGAAGGGGTACTGATTTCTTTGTTCCTCATTTTCATCGCACGACCATTGGCTGTTTTTGTTTCGATGGCTTTCGCTAAAGACATGAACTTCCGTAAGAAGCTTTTCATTTCATGGGTGGGCCTGCGGGGTGCCGTACCGATCATTTTTGCTACTTATCCGCTCATTGCAGGAGTTCCCTATTCGGAAACGATATTTAATCTCGTGTTCTTCATCTCTGTTTCATCCGTTTTGATACAAGGAACCACACTACCCATCGTGGCCAAGTGGCTTCACGTAAGTGTGCCTGAAAAACTGAAACGAAAATTTCCACTGGATATAGAATTGAAAGATGGACAGAAGTCGGAATTGATGGAGCTGGATATACCGGCTACCTCACCCGCCGTAGGCAAAGCCATTGTGCAATTGAAACTTCCCGCAAGCGCTTTGATTGTCCTCATTCACCGGCAAGAGCAGTACATTAACGCATCCGGTGACACGGTTATTGATGCCGGAGATCACTTGCTGGTGCTGGCCGATACCAAGACAACGGTAGATAAAGTATATGAAGTGTTTGGGATGCAGCCTCATCATTAATCCGTCGCGTAAAGATGTTAAGACGCAAAAAAATCAACACTTCTCCAACCATCAATATAGGACCATTACTGTCTCACTTCTTTAAAATATGGAATTGCTATTGGATCAGATCATTGACTTATTGGAAATGCACCAGCTCAATGTGATTCGTGTGAATGAATTACTGGAGGATTGTTTCTCCCTCATTACTGATACGGATGTACAAAACAGAAGTGCATTAGTAAAAAAGAAGAACATCATCGAGAACCGTATGCGAATGATTGATGAGACCCTGCAAAGAAATCAGATTGCTTTAATCGGTTTTGAGCGCCTGAGGCCGTCTGTCGAGAAATTTTACAGCACTCACTAAACCATTCAACTCTTTGCTTCACCATGTAGTGAAGGGATGAAGAGAAAGATTTGAATTGGCATATCTCCGGTCCGCTGTTACATTCTCTCCCACCCACTCTGGCACCGAATAGTATTCTGATTCACTTGTGAGCTCGATCTCAGCGACCATCAATCCTTCATTCTGGTCTTTAAATTCATCTACTTCCCAGGTATGTCCATTATCCACAACCAGGTGACGCGTCTTTACTATGATACCTGAAGAGAAGTGACTGATCAATTCATTGGCCTCCGCAATGGGTATTTCATATTCAAACTCCAGACGAGCTGAGCCTACTGTCTTGCCTTTTATGGTTAAGAATCCCTGCTCTCCTTTTGTTCTTATCCGAATGGTTTTATCCGGATCAGTGAGCAGATAGGCTTGTTTTATCGTTACACTTTGATGAGGAACGATTTTCTTCCATGGTTCGGTTTTCACCAGGTACTTGTGTTCTATCTCTATTGCCATCGTACTGCAAATCTAATACATTCGTCAGGCATTCATTTCCAAACGATAGCTAACACTAAAACCTTTCCTGTTTTAGAAGAAAGGTTTAGTGTTGGTCATAAGTACCGATTACGGCTTGGCATACACCAGCTGCAATACCGTAATGTGTTTCAGCTTAAATGCCGATTCGCAATACTGGAGATAGTAATTCCACTTGCGGATGAAACGATCGTCCATACCGAGTTTCTTTACTTCGTTGAGATGATGGTTGAACTCATCAAACCACATGCGCAGCGTGCGTGCGTAGTCCAGGCCAATGTCTTTCAGGTCGTAGAGGTTCCATTCTGAAACTTTATTTACCGCTTCCTGTATAGCAGCTATGGAAGGAGTTTGTGAACCCGGGAAAATATGCTTTTGTATGAAATCCACATCCTTTCGAAACTCGCGATAGCGTTTATCCCGGGATGTGATTACCTGAATGGCCATGGAGCCTCCGGCTTTCAACACCTCATTGCACTTTTTAAAATAGACCGGCATATACTCATGCCCCACGGCCTCCAGCATTTCAATAGAAACGATTTTATCAAAACTTCCTTCGATGGTGCGGTAATCCTGAATGCGTATATCGATCAGATCTGCTAACCCCTCACGGCTAATTCGCTCTTTGGCATAATTGAACTGTTCCTGCGAAATGGTGACCGTGGTTACTTTACATCCATATTTTTTGGCCGCATGTACTGCTAATCCACCCCATCCGCTACCAATCTCCAGAAGGTGATCACTGGCTTTCAAATCCAGTTGCCGGCAAAGACGGTCATATTTTTCAAACTGTGCCTGTTCAAGTGTATCGTTCTCGCTTTTGAAAATCGCGCTTGAATAGGTCATGGTCTTGTCCAGGAAGAGACTATAAAAATCGTTTCCCAAGTCGTAATGCTCAGAAATGTTTTTACGAGATCCGTCCAATGTATTCTCGCGACCGGAGTGGTACCACTTGTTGGCTACCCGAAATAAGTTGGCGGCGTACTTGCGCAAGCCTTTTCCCGTAAGGGCCGCATTGTGATTGAGGTTTACAATAAACCAGGTAATCACATCCGCGATACTTGAGGTATGCCAATCGCCATCCATGTAGGATTCTGCAAAACCAATATCACCATACAGTACACACTTGGTGAAAAAGGCCGGATTGGTGATGCGGATATTTGCTTTTACTTCGTTGCCATTTCCAAAAACCATCTCATGGCCATCGTGCCATTGCATGTACAAAGATCCGTTTGGCATTCCACTAAATAAGCGAATGATCATTGTCTCGTACAACGAAAATCTTTTTGTTAATGAAAGGGTACTTGATGTCATGCGTTTGTAGGTTTTAACTTTTTATAATTGTAAGCATCACGTTGCAGATGCAGGTGAACGTTCTTCTTCTGAAAAGGCACCCGCTTCATCCAGAGTATAAATGCCTGCCAGAATATCAATGTCATAATGCGGGCGGTAATGAAAGGGAAGCGCACCCCGTACCAGAGTAACCGTGCATCGGTCAGCGCCTTCTTTTTACCGTTAAGAGAAGTTAATAAAAATCGTTTATTTTCCTCATAATCGTCCACACGCATATTCAGCGTATTGCCGGGAAGTTTAAAGATAAAATCGAACGATGATTCCAGGCTGGCGAAAGGTGATACGTAAAAATGCTTGGTGATTCTGCGCTGAAAAGTACTGTTGTTCAGGTGCGTCTTATCCAATACATACATTTTCATTTCGCCATGTGTATTGCATACTTCAGCCACCGCACAAACGGGTCGGTCGTAGTGGTCGTAGCACAGGTAAAATGATATCGGGTTGAATGAATAGCCCCACACTGCCATATTGGTGACCAGCATTATTCTTCCTTCCCCGAGCACAATATGCTGACTTTCCAAAAATTCGGTGATGTTCTGCTTGGTGGTTTTCCCATTCTTCAATCTGCCGAATGGAAACTGTACATGATCGCTGTCGCGAAACGCGAACCAATTGAATGCATTGCGACTGAATAGCCAGAGTTTTTTATGCAGCGTGTCCACCTCCTCCAGGTCAATCGAAAACATGAAAATCCTGTACCGGAAGCTGTTCTTTTTGGGGAACAGGCGGTGGTGCATTACATCACATTCGTACAAGCAGGAATTCATTTTTTTTACTTTTTCCGGTAATACCTATCCCTATTTACGAAACCAATTCACTAACTGGATTGGAGTGTTTTACGGTCACTTCTCTCCATGGATCGCGCCCCAGCAGGCGAGTACACAACTGTACCGCACTGGTAAACGCATCTTCATGAAAACCAAACCGGAAATAGCTTCCACAAAAGAAACTTACTCCATTCTCATTCAGCTGGTGCAGCTCCAACTGCGACTTGGCTGTAGCCGGCGTGAAGATTGGATGTTCGTATTCGATGGTGCGGAGCACTTTTGATTGATCAATCACTCCATGATCATTAATCGAAACAAAATAATTCCTGTTCTTCGATACCTGCTGAAGTCGGTTCATATCGTAAACCGTAGTGGACGTGAGTTGCCCGTTGATTTCCTGCACGCGATAATTCCATGCTGACCAGGTAGATTGGATCTTTGGCATTATCGCCTCGTCCGTATGGAGTGTGGCGATGTTCTTCTGATATTCAAAAGGAGACAGTAACCGGCGTTCCAGTGCCGTCGGGTTTTCAATCAACCGTAGTGCCTGATCGGCATGGCAGGCAAAGATCACTTTGTCGTATGTTTTTTCTGATCCATCTGCCGTCATCACTTTTGCCTTCCCTCCTTCTCTTATTACCCGTTTCACTCGCTGATTCAACCGAATCCGGTTTTTAAAAGGAGCAATCAATTTATCACGGTACTGGTGACTTCCGTTGTGCACCGTGTACCATTGAAACTGCGCATTGATTCCCAGCATACCATGGTTCTTGAAAAAATGGACCAGTGCGCGCACCGGATATTGAAGCGTAATATCAGTAGGTGTTGACCAGAGCGCTGAACTCATGGGCACCACGTACTTATAAATGAAGGCATTGCTATAGTTCTTTTCCTTGGCGTAATCCATCAATGAATACGAAGCATACTTTTCCATGGTCAGCACTTCCTCTGCTTCATCGTAAAAGCGTTTGATCTCAAACAGCATTTTCCAGAAAGAAATACTGAAGTAATTTTTCTTCTGGGCGAACAGGTTCAGGCTATTGTATTCCAGACCGGTGGGAAGGTATTGTACACCGAAAGACATATTGGTTGGTTTTACCTCCACCTTCAGTTCAGTAAACAAGCGCACCAGGTTGGGGTAGGTAATGTTATTGAACACAATGAATCCGGTATCGATGGGGATTTCCTTACCCTCCTCCTGTACGTTCACCGTGTTGGTATGACCGCCTACGTAAGAATTCTGCTCATAGAAATCCAGTTCATATTCGTTATGAAGAAAGTGTCCGCACCCCATGCCTGCGATACCTGTTCCGATGATTGCGATTGATTCCATACGCGTAGTAATGAGAAGTTGGTTAGTAGTGAGTGATGAGACTGATTAATGATGGTTTATCGCTTTTCAAAAAGGTAGTGGCTTACAAACCATTCTTCTCCTTTACGGAAAGACCACAGTTCGGCACAGGCCATGTAGAAAATACGCCAGTACACCCACCATTTCACGGCCTGGTCTTTACCATAGGTTTGTTCGAACAAAGGCATGATCTCGGCCTTGTTCTTATCCATGTTTTTCAACCACGCCTCTGATGTCTTTCCGTAGTGGGTTCCGTTCACTCTCCAGTGCTTCTCGATTTTAAAATCATCAGCGAAGTAGAGCAGCAGGTGATCGCTTGGCATTACACCTCCCGAGAAAAAGTATTTCGACATCCAATCCGATTCATCTTTCACTTCATAGAGGTAAGCAAGGTACTTATGTGTGAAGATGTGAATGAACATTTTGCCCCCATTCACAAGAAAGCCGGAAAGTTTGTTCATCAGTACTTTGTAGTTACGCATGTGTTCAAACATCTCCACGGATACAATGCGATCAAATTTTTCATCGGTTTGAAATACATTCATGTCGGCCGTAATGATGGTGAGGTTGGTAAGACCGTGCTTCCTTGCTTCTCCGTCAATAAAGATTTTCTGGGTGCGGGAGTTGGACACTCCTGTGATTTTACTGTTGGGAAATTTCTTTGCCATAAACAGGGAAAGCGACCCCCATCCACAGCCACACTCCAATATGCGCTGACCATCTTTGAGTTGTGCTCTGCGGCAAGTGAGCTCCAGCATGTCTTCTTCCGATTGATCCAGTGAGGTGACTCCGTCTTTCCAATAGCCACAGCTGTACTTTAAATTTTTGCCCAGCGACAATTGGAAGAAACGGGTAGGCAGTTCATAATGCTGCTCGTTGGCCGCTTTGGTATCTTCGGCAATGGGCTTTTGTTTGAGCAGATCAACAAACGCCATCAATTTTTCGTGCTGATCTTCCAGGTCATGCACTGTTTCATCGGCCAGTCTTTTTTCGCAGTTACTGCGAATACCCCTGCGGATTAAAAAATCAGGAACCAGATTTTTTTCAATTAATGAATCGTACCACATTTACTTTTTTCTTTTAGGCAGCGGAACAAACGCTGACGTTGTTTTCTGATATTCGATAAAAGGCTGCCCTTTGGATTTCACCATTTGCATTTCTGTATAAGGAATTCCTGTCACCTTCAATAAAAAATAGAGCATGAATGCCGGACAGATGATGGTGATGTATCCCCATTGTGATCCTAATGCCATGATAAAGAAGGCAATCCAGATCATCCACTCAAAAAAATAGTTGGGATGGCGGGAGTAATACCACAAGCCCACATCGCATATTTTTCCTTTATTGGCAGGATCCGATTTGAACTTTTTAAGCTGCTGATCGGCTGTACTCTCACCGATTACCGCCATCAACCACACTATTCCACCTATGATTTCAATTCCATTCAACTCCGGAGAGCTGGTGTTCAGCATGATCAAGGCAAACGGCAACGACAATATCAACGCAAGTAGTGCCTGAAAATAATAGAAGCGAAGCATGAGCAGGTGCTGTTTATTGCCCCACTCCTTCCTCAACGTAGTGTAGCGCACATCTTCCGCATGGCCGAGCGTACGAATCAATAAGTAAATTGCCAGGCGCATACCCCACACCACTACGGCAATTAAAATCAGATAGTGCCGAATAGCATGTTCTTCCACTTTCAAAAAGTAGATCACCGCCATCAAGGGAAAACTCGCTGACCATACCGCATCGACAATGGCGGCATTTCCTGTACGTAGCTGAATGAGCCAGGTAACCGTGAAGAGGACAAGTAACGCCAATCCGGAAGCCAGGAAGAGAGCTAGAAGTGGCTGCACAGGCTAAGTATGTTTAGAATTGACGTCAGGTTGAAGCAATTCCGCAATCCCTTCGCCCTCCTTCAGTCTGAAAAGCGCAATAAGTACATAACCGATGGAGCCAATACTTCCTAGCGTAAAGAACAGCACGAGCCAAAGCAACTTCATCGCCATGTGCTTCTCTTTATAAAGCACCCACAGGTAGATGACCAATATATTCGCATAAAAATCCCAAAGCGTGGCGCGCATCCAGGGAATCGCCCCCAGGTAATCCCACTCTTTAAAAAGGCTGCTCTCCAGGCTGGTGGCCACCACCATGTACACCATAAAAACCCAAACTGCGCTCAGGAAAATTTTAAGAAAGGTGATCATGCATTTTTTATTATGTTTGTTATATCTACGAACCTTACCCGGTAGTCAGATCTATCAAAAAGACTTTAAACTCAGTTTCCATGAAGTATAAACACTTTGCCGCCATTATAGTTATCGCCAGTCTGGCATTTGCCTGCCAGCCGGCTAAGGAAAAAGAAAGAAAATCAGGGGGCACCATCGAGCGCCTCGACCCCGAACTGGATAAAATCATCACTCCCCAGGCAACGGTGGATATCGTAGCGGAAGGATTTACGTGGAGCGAAGGACCGTTGTGGGTAGAAGCGAAAAACATGCTGCTCTTTTCTGATGTACCTGAAGATAAAGTTTATAAATGGACGGAAGAAAAGGGAGCCGAAGTATTTCTTACTCCGTCCGGGTTTACAGGCGAGAAAACCACCAGCAACGAACGTGGTGCCAACGGCCTTACTTTCAATCCTGAGGGAAAACTGGTACTTGCCCAGCATGGCGACAGAAGAATAGCAGTCATGAATGCATCGCTCGACTCACCGAAGGCCATCTACACTTCCATTGCCGATCATTTTGAAGGTAAGCGTTTCAATAGCCCGAATGATGTGGTGCTGCGTAATAACCATTTTTATTTTACCGATCCGGCTTATGGATTGGGTAAAGGAACGGAAGATCCTGAAAAAGAGATTGCTTTCCAGGGAGTGTATTGCGTTTTCCCGGATGGTAGAGTGAACGTATTAGTCGATTCGATCACACGACCTAATGGCATTGCCTTCTCACCCGATGGAAAGTATTTATTCATTGCCAACTCCGATCCCGAAAAAGCAAAATGGTACCAGTATGAATTGAACGATAGCAGCACCGTTGTATCCGGTAAAGTATTTTACGATGCCACTTCATTAACATCCACTGAAAAAGGACTGCCTGACGGAATGAAAGTAGACAGCAAAGGAAACATCTATGCCAGCGGCCCGGGTGGCGTATGGATTTTCAATTCAACCGGTAAAGTACTTGGCAAGATTAAAGTTGAAGGCCCGGCGTCCAACACGGCCTTATCGACCGATGAAAAAACATTGTTCATCACTAATGACGGGAATTTACTTCGTGTAAAAATGAGGTAGACGATCTAACGACAAGACACAAAAAACCACTACCCACTATCGTTGCATTCGCCATTAGCGTTCTTTGCCGCTTTGCGTAACTCATTCCATGAAACTCTTGATCGACATCATCGGCTGGATCGGTTCTATAGAAGTAATTGCTGCCTACGGGCTCAATAGCTATCAGCAGATTAAAACTGATTCGGTTTTATTTCAACTTCTGAATCTTACGGGAGCACTGTTTCTGATTGTCAACACGGTGTATTACCACGCCTATCCATCGGCATTCATTAATATTGTTTGGGTAATTATTGCGGTGCTCTCTTTGGTGCGTTTATTTCCAAAAAAGAAAGCAGCACCCTAATGTCCTGAGCAACTCATTTCGTTTGAATAAAAAAGAGTCAGGTATTTCATTCAAAATATTTCCGCAGGTAAGAAACATGGAGTAAATTCCTGATTCCAAATCTTACTATTATGAAATCACGCCTTCTCTTTTTACTTCTGATTCCTTCCCTGCTCTTTGCACAAAAGAAAACCGATGCAACGCTTGCCAAAAAAATACAGGAGTTTGACGCTTATGTTACCAAAGCTCAGAAAGACTGGGAAGTGCCAGGGCTTTCACTGGCACTTGTCAAAAACGGGCAGGTTGTTTTTGTGAAAGGATATGGCGTCAGGGAATTGGGTAAACCCGAAACGATCAACGAGCAGACCTTGTTCGCGTGTGCCTCTACCACCAAAGCCATGACCGCTGCCTGTATGGGCATATTAGTAGATGAGGGAAAAGTAAGCTGGGATGATGCCGTAATTAAATACTTACCCGAATTCCAGTTGTATGATCCCTACGTGACAAGAGAAATCAAAATCCGTGATCTGTTCACGCATAACACCGGTGTTGGCAATGCCGATTTCCTTTGGGGAATAATGAACATTACCAGTGATGAAGTATTGGACAAAATGCGTTGGGTAAAACCAAGCTATTCACTGCGATCCAGTTTCATTTATCAGAACATCTTTTACCTGGCAGCAGGAAAAGTGATCGAAAAGGTAAGTGGCAAACCGTGGAATCAATACGTTACCGAAAAAATATTCAGGCCCCTGGGAATGAAGCGTACCGTTTCGCTGGGCAAAGAAGCAACGGACCCGAATAAGACCAAACAGCATTTCAATGTGGAAGGAAAGATAACGGTAATCGAACAAAGTAATGCCGATGAAATCGGGCCTGCCGGAAGTGTGTGGTCGTCTGCTGAAGACATTTCGAAATGGATGCTGTGCATGCTGGACAGCAGTAAATATGCCGGGGGGCGTTTGCTTACCGCAGCCACATGGCAGGAAATGTTCAAGCCTCAGGTGATTGTACCTTCTGGAGAATTTTACCCTACACAACAGCTCACCAAACCGAACTGGAGAACGTATGGATTAGGTTGGTTCCAGCACGACTATAAAGGGAAGAAAGTTAACTTTCATACTGGTAGTCTTGACGGAGCTACTGCTATACATGGTCAGTTGCCGGAAGAGCGGTTGGGTATTTTTGTATTTGGAAATTATGACCATGCTGAACTACGGCATGCTTTACTTTACAAAGCATTTGATCACTTTGCACTGGGAGGCACGCGCGATTGGAGTGCGGAGCTGCGGAAACTGTATGGCGGATTAAAAGAAGAAGGAAAAAAGAAAGAACAGGAATGGGAAGCTAAGCGGGTAGCCAATACTCAACCTTCACTGCCAATAGAAGCCTACACCGGAAAATACACGGATCCGCTTTATGGTGAATTGATCGTCACTGCACATGAATCAAAACTCTCTTTCACATTAAACAATTTTGAAAAAGCGACCTTTGATCACTGGAACTACGATACTTTCCGTGGCTGGTACGATAAGAAATGGTATGGAAAAGGAAATGCTTCCTTCTCACTATCCACCGAGGGAAAAGTAGACCGAGTGAATTTTGACGGGATTGAGTTCAAGAAAGCGGAATAATTCAAACTCCTATGATCCCAGCTATTCCTTTGTAGCGCACTCCTGAAGATACCATCGGAGCAAATGACCGCATTTGCTCCGCTATACCACTTCACCCGCCTGATGGCAGCCTGCGTACTTCCACGTGATCTCTTTACCTCCTGCGCAAATCAAATCCACTGTACGAACCGGATGACCGGCACTGACATTATTTATCCGTTGCCATCGCTGTAACTGCCTGCAGAAACCATCCGGAGTGGGGTATCCACTGTTCTGTCCATCGCCACTCATTTCCA
>JAHEZH010000024.1:43253-49249 GCA_023251155.1 Flammeovirgaceae bacterium
CGTTACCTGCTTTGCCGGTGATGCCATTAGAGATTCCTCCTGTTCCTGATCCATGACCAAACATAGAGCTCATGTAAGGCACATTGTTTTTCCCGAAACGAAACATAAAACACTTATCATACGGATTGCGGCCTAATATCCATGAAACCTGATTATGGGCAAACGTAGCCAGTTCTTCTTTTACACCCAGCGTACCATGATCAGGATACACCAACCGCCCACCTACTACAGCTGCTGCAGCGAGCGAACCAAGCCGCGCATTTTCACCCTGCCACCACCAGCCTGTTTCATTCTCATGTGGAATAAAAAAACCATCCTTCACTTCTCCCTTGTATAAAAAACTTTGTCGGGCATACCCAAAAGGATTGCTCACGGAACGGGTAATGCTCAGATGATAATCCAATGCTTTCTTTATGGTGGCCAGCGCATCCGCACGAAATTTAAAATCCGTTTCCTTATCCAGGTAGCGTGCCAATGCAATGACAGGTAGCCCGGCATCAGCTGCATGCCAGAAAGGTCGGTTGGCATCATTAGCGATGAAATAACCTTGTGGTGTCATGCGTGCCGCCAGATGCTGTGCACGCATTCGCGCGTGATCGCGATAAATGGTTTTATTCGTGGCCATCCATAGCTCAGATGCTGCCATCAATGCACAATAATCATCAATGATATTTTCTTTACCATCATCATCGTACTGGGTATTATTCTTCAGCAGATGCGCGAAGGCTCGCTCGGCACCTTCCAGGTATTGCACGGACGAGAAATCACCATCCCGATGCCATTGTGATATGCGAGCCAGGGAGGCAATTGCCATCCCTGCTCCTTCACGAAAAGCACATTGATAATCGGACGTGGTCTTGCTATCGGCCAGCAGGCCTACCACTCTGCGGGCATTCGGGTCTTTATTAAAATAACTGAACACGGTCATGTAGAAATAATTCTCTTCCGACAACGAACGCATCATATAATCAGCACCGTAGATCGCTTCTTTCATCATCGGCTCTTTTGCCTTCAGTTCAGTAAGAAGAGCCGTTGCTCTCTCCGTTGCATTCACCATTGACCAGGTTACTAAAGGAATCTGCTGTGGCGACATGAAATTCGCATAAGCGAGGTGCGAGAAATATTTACTGATATCACCTGAAGCATCACACCATCCGCCATGTAAATCAACACGTTTTGTACTTCCGAACAAGCGTAGTTTTTTATCCGATTCCAGCTCTTGCGGGGAATTGGCTCGCTGATGATAAAAGAAATCAACTACTGCCGGCAGCGTAATTTTTGCGATTGCATGATGCTCTATCTGAAAACCAGCCGATGAAAATAGCTCCCCGTCTGCCAGCACCTGCACACGATAATAACCGGATTTCGTAAAAGAGGTAAAATCTGCCTCATAGTAGTAAACCCCGGGGAACCATTCTTTTATTTCCTGTCCTGCTGACAAGACATGTTCATAAACTGTTTCCAAAGTCAGTGCATTGATCAGGCGAAAGGTGGTACCCTCTTTTAAAAGTAAATTACTTCTGACCATGGCCTTCTTCGATCCATCCAGATCATACGCCACCTGGTTCGACAAAATAGTAATCGCTTCTTTAGTTTCCGATTTCGGTTGGGGTGAGGCAGCCCATGCTATTGCATCACGCATCAGTATGGCAAAGTTGGGATCCGTATTCATAGACGCATCATGACCGATACCTATGTAAAGCATACGATCATACGCTTCATTCGTCCAGATGATAGGATGATCTCCCATCGGCTTATTGGGTTGGTATGTTGATTCATTGGCGGTAGCGAGCACGTGCACCCGTGGTCTCGGGCTTTCATTAAATTCGTACCATTCGTCAGTAATGGAGAACGTAGCCGGAAGATTTTTTGTAACCGGATGTGTACGGTCTTCGATTACTACCGATCCCTTTTGTAGTGCCGGATGTGGTGAATAAACCACATCACCCATTGCCTGCTCAAACCACTGCCAATAAGGTGTACCGGGATGAAGAAAATCCTTACCGGTAAGTCCGGCCGCATGCACGGCGATAAAACCCTTGCCACGTTCAATGAAATGCTGTACCGCCATCTGCTGCTGCGAAGCCAGATCGAAAGGAGCAAGATGCAAGGCAATCACTACCTGAAACTTGGTCAGGTTAGCTTCGTTCAACTGACTGGAGTCGCGCGTGAAAGTGACATTAAAATGATTATCGGACGCGAGCTTTTCAAAGAAAGGTTTTGCTTTAACAATCATAGGGTCATGATCCGGATCACTGGAAGCAACAATCAGCACACGCAGTACATCCGCTTGTGCCCAACAGGATGAAAGTGGAGATGAACAGAGAAGAGCGAAAGCCATGCACTTGAAGAAGTACAAACGGGAGGGAATAAATTTCATCATGCAGCTGAATAAAAGTAACGCTATAAAATTGCGGTTCAGTTAATAAAGATAGGCATTGATTGCTGATTTCCCGAAAGGCAAACCTCACCCGCATTTTGAAATAAGGCTTCTGAAAAAGAAGTTTGGAATAATGATAAAGCAGGAAGGCAATCTAAAAAAAACGGCTTAACGCACTGCGGAATCGGCTACTAACTGAAATTCTTCCAGCCAGTTTAATGCATCTTTCTGATTATTGAAAAGCTTCGTAGTGATCGGAAATTTATTTACTGCTCCCAGGATGAGATTGATATAATATAGTTTAAATGCATTTCCGTTCGTCACAATCGCGGCACGCTTCAGCCCTGCTTCTACCGCCCTTGGCATCATTTCTTTTTCAAACCATTTGCGGCTATCCGGATTGATAATTCCCTGCTGGGAAATATCCGACAACATGGTTGTCACTTTTTCTTTTGCTCCATAATCGATCATCTTCAAAAATGGCAGCTGATATTCTTCTTTGGTGGGACGTCCGCTCCAAACCAAAACCAGCAAATGCCTGTCGGGATAATGCGTTACCGTAGCATAGTGTTCTTTGAAAATTACCGGATTCATACAGATAAGTTATAAAAAAAAGAAATACCGGCAAAGGCAGTTCCGACTAACTCCCTGTCATCTTTTTATTTATTTTCCGGATATTCCGATTCTTTCCATCACTTACTGCTCTGACAAGATCTTTCGTATCAGTTCTTCGGTAAGTGGCTTGGGAATAAAACCAGTAGCACCGAGTGACATGGCTTCTTTCTCATCTTTAAAATCGTTGGATGAACTCATCACAAAAATGCGCACGGGCTTGCCTGCAAAATCCTGCTTGCGAAACTCCCTGAGAAATTCAAAACCTCCCATCACCGGCATCTGCAAATCCAAGATGATCACATCCGGCATCTGATGATTGAGGTGATAGTTCTCCCCTAACCATTGGAGCGCCTTCCTGCCGTCTTCAGCAGTGGCTACCTGCTGCTCTTTATCTACTATTTCAATAATCCGCTTGGCGATAAAAGTGGATAGCATTTCATCCTCCACCAATAAAATACGCTTACCCATGCTTACCTGTTCAGTCCGTTTTCGAAATTAACAACGGCAATAATCGCTATAAATTTTCACTTTCAGTTAATTCCTGTCACCCGATCATTTCTTAAGCGTAAACTGCTGAATCCCCGCCTGAAGCTCCGCTGCCACGGCAGAAAGTTCGTCCCCTGCCCGGGCAATGTCGGCCATACCATTGCTCATGTGCTGGCTGGAGCTGGCCACCTGCTGGGCACCGGCTGCAGTCTCTTCCGACACCACTACAATATGCTCAATGTTTTTCACTACACTTCCTATCGCATCTTTCTGATTGGCGGTGGCCATTTGAATTTCTTTCGATGCAGTGAACGTTTCCTCCGTGGATTTGGAAATCTCCTGAAAGATCTCTTCTGCTTCGCTGCTCGATTTACTTCCATCCTTCACACTGATCTCCATGACTTCTATGGCACGGCTTGCCGCTTGCGTATCTTTCTTCACATCACCAATGATTTTCTCAATCTCCACCGCCGACTTACGTGAATCTTCCGCCAGCTTACGAATCTCTTCAGCCACCACTGCAAAGCCTCTGCCTGAATCTCCGGCACGGGCCGCTTCAATAGCTGCATTCAATGCTAGCAGATTGGTTTGGCTGGCAATGTCTGTGATTACATTCAGGGTGCGGGCAATTTCCTGCGTTCGTTGCGCAAGTACGTTAATGGATTTTGATGTTTCCGTTGCCGACTCCCGGATGCCGTCCATATTGTAGACCAGCACTTTTACGGTCTTCACTCCCAGCTTAGCACTTTCCAATCCCTTCTCGGCTGCCTTATTAATCACATCGGCTTTCTTCTCCATGTTATCCGATGACTTCATCACATGCGTGATCAATTGTGAAGACTGATCGGTACGTGTGGCCTGCTCCTGAGCTCCCTGTGCCATCTGCGAAATCGCACCCGCTACCTCTATGGTGCTGCGCTTCATCTCATCGGCTTTCTTCTGCAAAATATCCGATGAGCTGGCTACCACATCTGAACCCTGACTGATGTTCGTCAATACCAGGTTCAGGTTATCCAACGACTTGTTTACTTCGGCAGTCAGTCCATTATTATCCAGGGAGGTATTGCAGCGCAAACTCAGATCGCCTTTTGCCATGGCTTTGATTACACGAATCACTTCTGTCATGTCCAGGGCGTATTTCACTACCTTGTACGGATTTCCATCCACATCTTTAATCGGATTGTAAGAAGCCTGAATGTAAACCTCTTCGCCTTTTTTATTGATACGGGTATATGTGCCCACCAAAAACTCTCCGCGCTTCAGCGTATCCCAGAACTCCTTGTATTCTTTACTCTTTGCATCGGTAGCCGAGACAAACAAACTATGATGCTTGCCTTTGATTTCGGCCAGCGTATTGTAGCCCAGTGTTTTTACAAAATTGTCATTGGCAAAAAGCACATGTCCGTTCATATCAAATTCCACCACTGCATTTGAACGACTAATGGCTTCGAGTTGCTCCTGAAAATCGATGTTTCTTAATTTCTGTGCGGTGATATCGGTGGCAAATTTTACCACTTTAGAAGGTCGGCCGTTTACATCAAGAATCGGGTTGTAAGAGGCCTGAATCCAGACTTCTTTTCCCCCTTTTGCAAGACGCTTGAATTCGCCTGACACATATTCACCCTTGTTGAGCTTAGTCCAGAAATTTTTATACTCTGCTGATCTTTCATACACCGTATCCACAAACATGCTGTGATGTTGTCCCTGGATTTCGTTCAGGGAATACCCCATCGTCGTGAGAAAGTTGTCATTGGCATCTACAACCGTGCCATCCATATTGAATTCGATCACCGACTGCGATTTACCAATGGCATCAATCTGCCCCTGAAAGCGGATATTTTTGATTTTCTGCGCGGTAATATCGGTAGCAAACTTAACAATCTTGAAAGGCTTGCCGGTACGATCAAGTATCGGATTATAAATGGCCTGTATCCAGACATCCGATCCGTTTTTGTGTACACGTTTAAATTCGGCCGAGATGTATTCGCCATGGTTCAGCTTGCTCCAGAAATCCCTGTACGCATTGCTGTGCGCATACGCTTCGTCCACAAACATACGGTGATGCTGACCGGCTATTTCGGGAAGTGTATAGCCCATGGTGTGTAAAAAGTTGTTGTTGGCGGTGATGATCGTACCATCCAGATTAAACTCAATCACCCCCTGTGATTTTTGAATCGCATCAATTTGCCCCTGAAGGTCGGCCATCATCCTATCGTTGGAATTCAAAATTTCCAACCCGTTTACTCCACTATTAGCACTGTTTGCTTTTTCCTGATACAAGTTCTTTTTCATCCGTTGATTTTCTTTTCACTTCCATTTCAAACAAAAAAAACGCTGCTAACGTGGTTGCGGAGTACGACACCTATTATTACACCGGGTTTTTCTTGCCAGAAGGTATTTCTCCTGCTTTTACCCCATGCCGTGGTGAGTAGCGTTACTACAAAATAAGCGAAGGGAGAAGTACCTGTAAATCAGCGGATAACCGTATTTATGAATACTTTTTTTTACGGAACTC
>JAHEZH010000253.1 GCA_023251155.1 Flammeovirgaceae bacterium
GTAGTTCATCCGCCCCGCTCAGAGGAGTGCTGATCACGCTTGCCGGCACAGCCAGGAATGCCGTTACCAATGAAGCGGGCGTTTTTCAATTTCCCCAACTGGCCGCAGGTACCTATACCCTGCAATTGACCCACGTTGGCTTTCGGAAGATAACCCGTTCGGTTACCGTAGCGGAGAAGCCACTCACGCTCACGTTTCACCTGGCCGATTCCAAAGTACAGCTGGAGGAAGTGGTGGTGTCAGCACCCACGATCAACGATCAGCAGCTGGTGTCTGCCTTGGATATTCAGCTCCGGCCCATTCAAAATTCGCAGGAGATCTTGCGCATGGTGCCCGGGCTCTTCATCGGCCAGCATGCAGGCGGGGGCAAGGCCGAACAGATTTTCCTTCGCGGCTTTGATCTGGATCATGGAACGGATATCAAAATTTCGGTAGATGGAATGCCGGTGAACATGGTATCGCATGCACATGGTCAGGGGTATGCCGATCTGCATTTTGTAATTCCCGAACTGGTGCAGGGGGTGGATTTTAAAAAAGGACCCTACCGATCAGACAAAGGCAACCAGACTACGGCAGGGTGGATTGACTTCAGAACCCAAACAACACTGGATCGTAATTTTATTAAAACGGAAGCAGGGCAATTCGATACCTATCGGATGGCAGGAGGGATCAATTTATTAAGCAAGCGCCTGCGCCAGAAAAATCAAAGTGCGTTTATTGCCACGGAGTACACCTACTCCAACGCTTACTTTGATCATCCCCAGCATTTCAAGCGCTTCAATGTGATGGGTAAGTACCACGGAAAACTATCGGATAACACTACCTTCACCTTTACAGCCTCTACCTTCTGGAGCAAGTGGAATCACTCCGGCCAGATTCCGTTGCGCGCAGTAACCTCAGGCGAGGTGGGCTGGTATGGTTCAGTAGACCCTACGGAAGGAGGAGCAACCAGCCGCACCAATGCGAATGCACAGTTTCTGACCATCGCCAAAGGCAACCACCTCATCAAAAACCAGTTTTACTACACCTATTACGACTTCGCTCTCTATTCCAACTTTACGTTCTTTCTCAACGATCCTGTGAATGGCGATCAGATCCGGCAGAAGGAGGGAAGAAACCTGTTTGGCTATAATGGAAGCGTTGCCCATGTACACACTATGTTGGGACGCGAGTGGAGCACCACGGCAGGTATGAACTACCGGCACGATATCACCCGCCACACCGAGTTATCGCATACCCTTAATCGCACCATCACCCTGCAGCGCATGAAGTACGGCAACATCAACGAAGCTAACGCCGGGGTATATGTAGATGAAACCGCTCAACTCAGTGACCATCTTACCCTGAATGCCGGCCTGCGTTTCGATTACTTTCACAATCAGTACGAAGACCTGCTGGCACCGTCACCCACTATGCTGAGGGCCAATGCAGGCATTGTGTCACCCAAGCTCAATTTCTATTACACGTTGAATTCGGGAACCCAGTTCTACCTTAACTCGGGCAAGAGTTTTCATTCCAACGATACACGCGTGGTGGTGGCCGAAGGAGGTAAACAGGTGCTCCCGGCTGCTTATGGCTCTGACCTGGGTATCATCTTCAAGCCCGTGCCCCGTATGCTGGTGAATGCATCGGCATGGTACCTGTGGCTGGCGCAGGAGTTTGTTTATGTGGGTGATGAAGGCGTGGTAGCACCCAGTGGTAAAACGCGAAGGCAGGGAGTTGATCTGTCCATCCGTTACCAGCTGGCGCCCTCCTGGTATGCCGATGTGGATCTGAATAAAACCCAGCCGCGATCGATTGGTGAGCCGCGTGGGGCCAACTATCTTCCGCTCGCTCCGGTGTTTACAACGACGGGTGGATTAACCTACTCCGGCACCCGGGGCCTGGGCGGAAGTCTGCGCTACCGCTACATGGCCGACCGTCCTGCCAATGAGGATAACTCCATTGTAGCCGATGGCTATTTCATTATGGATGCGCAACTGAACTATGCGATGAAACGATCCACCTTTGGTATCACTATCCAGAACCTCTTCAACACCAAATGGAAGGAAACACAGTTTGCCACGGAAAGTCGCTTGAAAGATGAAAGCGAACCGGTGGAAGAAATCCACTTTACCCCCGGTACACCATTTTTTGCGAAGGCGAGCTGGACGTTTTTCTTTTGATAACTGTTTTTAATGGTAAGCGGAACTCGTGTGAGCTAAGCTGTGCCACGTTGCCGTTGTAGCTGACCCGCCGCAAAATTTTAATGAACGGAGCAGGTGTTGGATAAAATAAAGATCGGACAGCCAGAAAAACAGAGACTGCACGATGCTCACCATACTGGCTGGGAGAGTGCAGTTCGCGTTTTCAGAATAACGATATATCAAGTAATCTAGGATCGGATGTGTACGATTACTAGGTACTGCCAGCGATATAATGATCACACCGTTAACAGTGTGATCATTATAAATTTTAAACTTATTTCCTAATAATTATCTGTTCTTGAAGTATTAACTCCTTATTTGCATGCACTTGCAAGTAATAATTTCCGGCAGCTACATTTTCCAGTGGAATAATAATTTCCTTTGATTTGCTCTCGGTTGAATAAACAGCTGTGGAAGGTTTATCGTATAAATAGATTTGATACGTTACGGGTGTTTCATCTTTTATTCTTTTCGCGAATGACTCGGTGGGGAGTTCTGTCAGACGCACCGCAAGAGAAGATGTAGTTGGATTGGGGTACACAATAGGAATCGGATCAGGATCTCCACCGCCGCCACAATTGTTAATTATCACACCAAACATTCCGATGTTATTTCCACAGGCATTACCTGCTCCATAGCTGAAAGACCAATAGCCATTCGGTGACGAGGTAGATGGCTGTAGCCCTGCGATAAGGGCTCCGAGCATTGAACCACTTACATCCAGACCCGAAGGATCGTTCGATATCCAACTGTAGTATTCAGCTCCTGGAATAGGACTTATGCTTACCTGCACGTAGGAGCCCACACACATATTATTGAAGCTACCAGTCAAAACATTTAAAGGAGTTGGATCATTTGGCAGGCCAACCCAGAATGTATCTTGTAATTGTGCGATATAACAATTGGAAGCGCCCGTTAACGTGAAAATGATTTTACCATTACCTTTCGCGCCACTTGCTGCTGACAAGGTAGCAGTTGTACCCGTTCCGTTTGCAGTGGTGACCAAAGAAGCTGGTTGTACCTCCCATTGAACAAAGGCATCGATTGGTAGTGTACCTGCCAATGTAAAGCTTTTCCCACTACCTGAACAAACCGAAGAAGATGATGTAGAAATAATAGGTTCTTGATAGTTAATGAAATTTTGAAAGTGTTCCATCTGCATCCACATAATAGCTATCTGGCCGCGTGAGAATTCGCTTCTGCATCCTGATGTAGTGTACGACATGATATTTCTGGTAGGTGGTGTCCACAGATCCCCCCAATTGTCTTCCCTATAATCACCACTTACTGGATAAACATAATTGCATGAGGATACTCTCCCTGTTTGCCTTGGATCTGCCTCGGTGTCGCATAGAAAATCTCCGTTTATTTCACACTTCTTCTTATTGTTCGTTGTTAAACAGCCATCGTACCAATAGTTGCTCTTTGACCTGCTCACTGCTTCCTGCAAACATCCATTTGAAATAGTTGCATTCTGCTCGTTAAAAGTCAAAGAAAGAAGTCTGCCTGGGTGGTGAGTATGCAAGAGACCAAGGGTGTGCCCAATTTCATGAGCTAACGTACTGGCAATCTCGGTGTCCGATCTTTGCCCACCGGAAGGGATATTATGTGTGCGCACGTAGAGGGAATAGTTCGCATAAGGAGGCACAATGTAATGTGGCAAACTTGCTTTTCCTGCATTGTCTTCTGGTTGATTGTTATACCTGATAAAGTGTACGTTAATACCTTGGCTAGGATCAGGTATATATCTTTTCCTCGACCATAAGTCATATACGTGAAGCGATGAAGATACTTGGTTATTAAAAAATTCGTTGGCTTCAAACTCAACTCTGTTAAGATAAAATTCAATAGCTGCACCAGATGCCCTGTAAATCTCATTGGCAAGACAGACATAGTTGCTTGCTTCTGCTTCGGTGACGGATGAATTAATATCATTCGCTCCATTACGGTAGATATAAACATTTATTGGTACAAGGAATTTAGGCTGTAGAAAGGTAGCTGCCCGAGTTTGAGGACCGGGCAAATTAATATAAGGAAGACTATTATATCCGTGCTCTGACAAGTAAGTTTCAAGGATCTGATTGTTGTCGTAATAAGGCAATGCTACTGCAGTGGCCGAATCAAGATCAGGCGTAGAGCAATCAGGGTCATACTGCTCAACTTGCGCTTGTGTATAAAGAACGGAGAGAAAGATTAATGTCAAAAGGATGTAGAGATTTTTCATAAGAGAGGGGTTTGAGGGGAATTTATTTTTTTATTTTTTTCCTGAAGTAAAAACCAGCGGAAGTAGGTACACCTTCAGGCTGAGAGGAGTTTAATCCATTATAGTCTATGCTCAGCACAAGGCATTTGTTGAAATGGATCACAAGTGTATCAGTATCATTGTACGTTGGTTTAAGATAAAAAATCCTTAGGTTCAGATTCAGCAGTGCTTGAGGATCATTGAACGGCACATCTTTATAGGGAGGCAGATTCTCGAAAATCCATTCCTGATCTGAAGAACGTAACCTTGGCTGTGGATCTATTTCATTTCCTTTGTCATCAAATAACCTAACACTATCTGGATGAATGAGTGAAGCTTTATCGATGCCTACAAGATTATGGAAATCCAGGGCGTCTATTATCTTAAATGTGAAAGGCTCCCTGAGATTATTTTCTGTATCGGCATCGGGAAAATGACAGGGATGATCAGAAGCTTTATGATCATCACGCTCACAGTTGAACAGTGAAGCGAAAATAAAGATTACGAATATAGGAAATACAGTAAACGATGTTTGGGTACGGGGCATAGCTAACAATGGTTGAAAATTGCTTTAGCAAAAAAAGGAATAAAGCCATGACGTTATTAAAGATAATAAAAAGCAAAACCATTTCACATTATGCTACTATCAAACATTTGTAGGTATGCGTAAATTTCAATCACTTCGTTTATGCAAAGGATTGCATTGTTACCTGAGATTGTTGACAAGGACTTGAAATTGGAACTTGTAGGTAAATTTAAATTTGCTGGACGTAATAAGGAATATCTTGTCACGCTAGTCCGGTATTGCAAGGAGTTCTGCAAAGATGAAAATAACTTCCAATGGATTGATTATTCGAGCGATGTTCAATTTTAGCCTTGCTTCTATTTTGTCGGCACAAGCAACTCCCGTATATCCACATCCAGAATCTTAGCAATCCGTTTCAAATCCTTCAAGTGAGGTTGCGACTTGTTATTTACAAATGGATGCTATCGTGTTTGGATGCTTATTCAGTATTTCAGCCAGGCGTTTCTGAGGCATCTTTTTTCGCAGCAGCGCTATTTTCAGGCAGTTGATCACCTCCATAAAAAAATAAGATTTTAGGTTCAACAGTGATTTATATCGGTATAACAGGTAATTCTATAAGTATAACTTATAGTACTCTAAGTTATACTTATAGTTTTTGAGCCGGCTGAATTTTAATCCATGTTTTACCTTGTGACTGTAAATCAAAACAGTCATGGAAGATAATACAAAGACGATTGAATCTCAATCAGACCAAGATCATCTGGCGAATGTTCTCTCACGCGGCAGCATAACATCTGAAATGATTGACCGGCTGGATTCATTTTTCGAGTTCATGCCGCCACATGATTTCCGTGATCACCTGATCGAGCTTTACCACAACTACATCATGCACGAGCATGATTCGCTACCGAACAATTTCCACCAGATGGCCGAAGGCATGAGCATCTTCTTCGATTTCCTGAAGTTTGCTGCGGAAGAATATTCCTGCCAGCAAAGTGCCACAGAACCAACAGCAGGGAGAAGTAAACGGAATACCGGTCTACGCCCGTTGCCAAGGCCCGATCCGCTTGCTGAAACAATTATCCGTACGGCATTTATCCATTCTGAACCTCATGACGTTATCACCCGCCAGGTCAACGACAAAAGCGCCAACCTCCGGGCCTTTAATTTGAAAAGGGGAGAGGAACCGGTCCCTCCGGGCAACTTGATTTAGTGGCGTCATCACCGCTATCTTTAACCGGTAATGGCTAAATCAAAAACGATAACCAGGCACTCCATCGATTATAATCCCATCGACTTTGAGCCTATCCGAAAAGTGGCGCTCACCTTTACCGGCACGGAAGACAGTACTTCGCACGAGGGCACGCCTTCCATCAAGC
>JAHEZH010000135.1 GCA_023251155.1 Flammeovirgaceae bacterium
CCTGAGTTCCTTTCAAAGCAAGTTCATTGGTCCCTCCCTCCGGGATCAGATAAAAATCTCCGAACTGGTCATGAAGCTGTGCGATGAATTCAGGCGCTGTTTTTTTTCGGTAGACTTCACGCGATACATAGTACAAGTGCATGCCTTGTGTGTGCGCAAAAGTTAACGTAGGGTTTAATGGCAATGTCGCTTCACCCCGAATAACGCCTATACTTTTCAGACCAACTTCATGCGCTGCTGCCGCGGTTGCATAGATATGATTGGAATAGGCACCGCCAAAAGTGAGCAGTGTTTTCTTTCCTTGCTTTAGTGCTTCTTCAATATTGTACTTGAGCTTCCACCACTTGTTGCCCGAGATGAATGGATGATTGAGGTCTTCACGCTGGATTAAAATCCGCACCTGCTTTGAGTGAAACGCTTCCATTTTTAGTTCGACAAGGGGTGTTTCGGAGTAAGAAAGCACGATTTGTAAAGTTTTTGAATGAATTACTAAAATATTTAGTAATGTTGTTTAATGGAAGACGAAAGCTATTTCAAAGGTAGAGGTGCGCAGATAAAAACAGGAAATAAATTTCTGAAAGCACAGTACGTGACCGATCACATTGAAGGTCTGGACGAGCCGCTGCTCGAAAATCCGCATACGCAGCTCTTTCATGAAAATCCGAAAAAGATCATCAACAAAATTGACAGTCCCGATCTGCACGGAATGTATTCCATGAATCCCTACCAGGGTTGTGAACATGGATGTATCTATTGCTATGCACGCAACACGCACGAGTACTATGGCTTCAGCGCGGGGCTGGATTTTGAAAGTAAGATTATCGTAAAGGAAAATGCCCCCGCTCTTCTTGAAAAGGAGATCCTGAATCCACGCTGGCAACCGGTGCCGATTATGCTTTCAGGCAACACGGATTGCTATCAGCCCCAGGAAAGAAAATTTGAAATCACACGGAAGATGTTGCAGGTACTTGCCAGGTATCGTCACCCGGTAAGTATCATTTCAAAGAACAGCCTGGTGACACGTGATATTGATGTGCTTCAGGATCTGGCTTCAGATAATCTGGTGCATGTGATGATCTCCATCACCACACTGAATGAAGATTTACGAAGAGCAATGGAGCCACGTACCGCCAGTGGATTGAAAAGGCTGAAAGTAGTGGAGCAATTAGCAAAAGCAAATATTCCTGTTGGAATAATGAATGCACCACTCATACCCGGATTGAATCATCATGAGATACCGCAGATACTAAAAGCCGCCGCCGATCATGGAGCATTGACTGCCGGTATGACGGTAGTGCGACTGAATGGTGCTATCGGAAATATCTTTGAAGGCTGGCTTCGTAAAAATTTCCCTGACCGGTTTGAAAAAGTGTGGAATCAGATCTGCTCCATGCACGGAGGCAGCGTCAATGATTCACAGTTTGGAAGGCGCATGTCGGGCTCGGGCAACGTTGCTGATATTATTCATCAACTCTTTCGCAATTCAAAACGAAAATACTTTGCTGATCGGGAATTACCTCCATATGATCTTACCAAATTCAGAAGAGGAGGAACGCTGTCGCTATTTTGAATCATTGTGGCAACTAGTGATGTGTATCTGCCGCTCATACCAAAAATTTTCAGATTCAACAGCATCTGTTATTTTTGTATCCATGCATCGCGTGTTGTCCTTTTGGTTTGCCTTTCTCTTCCTTTCGGGAAGTGTGATGGACTTGCACGATCTTTCCAAGCTTCCTTACATGCTGGAGCATTATCAGCAGCATAAGAATAACTCAAGTGCATTCTCTGTTTCCGAATTCTTTGATTTGCATTATGGATTTAAAGCGGAGCAACATGACAAGCAAGAGCACGAACAGCATAAAGGCCTGCCATTTAAAAGTCATGATTGTGCGGGCATGCATGCCACTCTTGTCTTACAAAAATATCAGCCACCCTTGATTACCACCTCTTGTTTTACCATCGGGTACAATAATTTTTACCAATCTACTTTTCATTCCTCTTTTATCCAGTCCATCTGGCAGCCACCTAAGCTGGGTTAAACGCATTTTCTTTTTTGATGTCAGCTTCATTTGACATCGCCATTTCTTTTTTTCTAAAAAGTATTAATTCTATTGTTCATGCTGAACAGGATCATCTCCTTTTCTATAAGGAATAAATTTATCATCGGTATACTGACATTGGCATTGATTGCCTGGGGTAGTTACTCCGTCAGTCAACTGCCCATCGATGCAGTACCTGATATCACGAACAACCAGGTGCAGATCATCACACTGTCACCATCGCTTGCCGCACCGGAAATTGAAAGAGTCATCACTTTTCCGGTTGAGCAAACCATGGCCACGATACCGGACATTTTAGAGATACGGTCGATGTCACGCTTTGGTCTTTCTGTTGTCACTGTGGTATTTAAAGAAAGCACCGATATCTATTGGGCAAGGCAACAAGTAAACGAACGACTTGGCCAGGCGAAAAGTGCCATACCTTCAACGGCAGGAGCTCCTGAACTTGCTCCTTTAACTACCGGCCTTGGTGAAATTTATCAATACACCCTCCGGGCGAAGAAAGGATTTGAATCGAAGTATTCCATTACGGAACTGCGTACCATTCAGGATTGGCTGGTGCGCAGGCAGCTGCTCGGCACCGAAGGAGTCGCTGATGTGAGCAGCTTTGGTGGTTATCTCAAGCAGTACGAAATCGCCATTGATCCGGAGAAGCTGCGCTCAATGAATATGAGTTTCAAAGAGGTATTCACAGCACTTGAAAATAACAATCAGAATACAGGAGGAGCGTATATAGACCGTAAGCCTTATGCTTACTACATACGGAGTGAAGGATTGATTGAAAGCCTGGACGACATTGCCAACATTGTGGTGCAAACTAATCCGGATGGATTACCCGTATTAATGAGGCACGTAGCTGAGATACGGTTTGGTCATGCCAATCGCTTTGGGGCCATGACTTTTAATGATGAAGGAGAAACCGTTGGCGCGGTAGTGCTGATGCTTAAAGGAGCCAACTCATCGGCCGTGATTAATAATGTCAAATTGCGCATTGAAGAGATAAAAAGAACATTACCGGAAGGAATTGAGATTGAACCTTATCTCGACCGTACAAAGCTGGTGAATAATGCCATCGATACGGTGACAAAGAATCTTGCCGAAGGAGCGTTGATTGTGGTGTTTGTGCTGGTGTTATTACTTGGAAATTTCAGAGCCGGGCTGATCGTAGCATCCGTGATTCCATTGGCCATGTTGTTTGCCATATGCATGATGAATCTGTTTGGTGTGTCGGGCAACCTGATGAGTTTGGGTGCAATTGATTTTGGTTTGATTGTAGATGGAGCGGTGATTGTTGTAGAGGCCACTATGCACCATCTGGGCATGAGTGCCGTTGCCCGGAAGCTCGACCAGGAAGAAATGAATGAAGAAGTGTACCAGTCTGCTTCGAAGATGATGCGCTCAGCCGCATTTGGTCAGGTGATCATATTGATTGTTTACTTACCCATACTTTCACTTACCGGCATTGAAGGTAAAATGTTCCGCCCTATGGCGCAGACCGTTGCCTTTGCTATCGTGGGCGCACTGATATTGTCAGTGACTTACGTGCCAATGATTTCTTCTGTTTTATTAAGTAAAAAAGCCGGCCCTACAAGAACGGTTTCTGATCGCATCATTGCGGCCATCCATAACGTGTATACTCCGGTAATTCAGTTTGCGTTGCGCAGAAGGATCATTGTCGTTGGATCCGCTTTCACCGCATTGGTGATCAGTGTTATTCTTTTCCTCACACTGGGAGGCGAATTTATTCCACAGCTGGATGAAGGTGACTTTGCGATAGAGACACGGATACTTACAGGCAGTTCACTTTCAAAGAGTACCGAAGTATCGCAGAAGAGCGCTCGCCTACTGCTTGATCATTTTCCGGAAGTGGAAAGAGTGGTGAGTAAGATAGGCACATCCGAGATTCCGATTGATCCTATGCCTACGGAAGTAATCGATCTTATTGTTGTACTGAAGGAAAGAAGTGAATGGACATCCGCTTCCACACGAGATGAGCTGGCACAAAAGATGTCATCCAGGCTAAAAGAGGCCATGCCCGGAGTTTCATACGGGTTTCAACAGCCTATTCAAATGCGCTTTAATGAATTGATGACCGGTGCGCGCCAGGATCTGGTGCTGAAAGTGTATGGTGAAGATCTTGATCAGCTGGAGCAATATGGTCAGCAGATCGGGCAGATTGCGGAACGTATCGATGGTGCAGAAGACATCTATGTAGAGCCGATCAATGGATTACCACAGATCGTGGTGAAGTTGAACCGCCAGCGGCTTGCCCAGTTTGGCTTGAGTGTAGAGGAAGTGAATCGGGTATTGCGTACAGGCTTTTCGGGTGAGTCCGCAGGCCAGGTGTTTGAAGATGAAAAACGATTTGATCTGGTGGTGCGATTAAATCAATCCAGCAGAGCAAGTACCGATGACATTCAAAGATTGTATGTAACTACTTCTGCCGGAAGGCAGATCCCTATTGAAGAGGTAGCTGATGTACAGATAAAGGTGGGTCCCAATCAGATACAACGGGATGATACAAAGCGCAGAATTGTAATTGGCTTGAATGTGCGTGGCCGCGATGTGGAGTCGATCGTGAATGAATTGAAACAAAAGATTGGCACGAAAGTAAAATTTGAACCAGGGTATCGCATTACGTATGGAGGCTCATTTGAAAACCTGGAAGAAGCAAAGCATCGCTTGAGTATTGCTGTGCCGGTTGCGCTGGCGCTCATTTTCGTGTTGCTCTATTTTACTTTTCATTCGTTGCGTCATGGTCTGCTCATCTTTACCGCTATTCCGCTATCGGCTATCGGTGGCATTTTTGCTTTGTGGCTGCGCGATATGCCTTTCAGCATTTCGGCAGGTATCGGATTCATCGCTTTGTTTGGTGTGGCAGTACTCAATGGAATAGTACTCATTGCCGAATTCGACCGTTTGAAGAAAACAGGAATTACCGACCTGAAACAAATTGTGTTGATGGGAACAGAGCTGCGACTGCGGCCGGTAATCATGACGGCCACCGTCGCATCACTTGGCTTTTTGCCAATGGCCTTATCATTATCATCAGGTGCTGAAGTACAGCGGCCGTTGGCAACAGTGGTAATTGGAGGCCTGGCAACAGCCACCTTGCTTACACTGATTGTGCTGCCGGTACTGTACACCTATTTTGAAAAGCAGGATGTTCAAGCTTAATAAAATTATTCGCATGAAATCGAAAATAACCGTTCTTCTTTTATGCTTCGCCATTGCGAAAGTACATGCTCGGCAATCACTAACCATGGCAGAAAGCATTCAGCTCGCGTTGAAAAATAACCTGCAGGTAAAAGCAGATGAATATGTCGTTCAGTCGTATCAGCAGTTACAGAAAACGCACAGTGAAATCGGGAAAACCAGCGTTACCTGGATGCATGGACAATACAACTCATTGAATAAAGACAACAACTTCACGCTGGCACAGACGATTCCTTTCCCAACCGTGATCGCGCAGCAAGTGAAATTGGGAGTAGCACAGACGGAAGGTGCCCGATGGAGTCTGTCCGTTACTAAAAATGAATTGGTTTACCAGGTGAGCAGCTTATATCAGCAGCTGGCCTATCTGGAATCCTTACATCAGCTGCTGCTTTCGCAGGATAGTTTGTATAGTGGTTTTGTGAAAGCATCGGCCCTTCGTTATAAAACGGGCGAATCCAATTTGCTGGAAAAGACTTCAGCAGAGACGCAAATGCTGGAAATAAAAAATCAGCTGAATCAAAATGAAGCGAGCATCCATATTTATAAAACACAATTGCAAACGTTGATCAACACCACCGATTCAATCACGATCACAGATCAACTCCGCAGGCTATCGCTACCGGATGGCGAGCTATCCATTAATGCAAACCCCATTTTGTTATTATCGAAGCAGCAGGTTGTAATTAATAAGCAAAACAAGAAAGTGGAGTATGGACGATTTCTACCCGACATCACAGTGGGTTATTTCAACCAGTCACTGACGGGGTTTCAGCGCATCAATAATGATGAAGTTTACTTCGACCGCAGCAAGCGATTCAGTGGATTTCAGTTCGGTGTTGCTATCCCGCTGTGGTTTGTGCCTCAGCAGGGCAAGGCAAAGGCCGCTTATTTCAATGAAATGGCCTCACAAAAAAAATACGAATATGAACAGGTTTCCCTGAACAATAGCCTGATCCAGACGCAACAGGAGTTGGCAAAGAATAAAGCAGATCTTGATTACTATGAGCGTAGTGCATTGATCAATGCATCCCTTATTCTGAAACAGGCGCAGCGTGCTTTTCAAAGCGGTGAGATTGGTTACCTCGAGTACCTGCTCGCGGTAAAAAATGCACATACCATCCGGGCCAGCCACCTTGCTTCATTAAATCAATACAATCAATCCATCATCCGCATTCAGTACTTCACGGGTGCTAATTAAACCGACATGAAAAACCATATTCCTATCATTTACATTATTTTGTTCTTTGCCCTCATTTCGTGTGCGAAACAGGAAACAAAAGAAGAAGCAAACACAGCGAAAGAAGCACTAGCGGACGATGTGATTGTGCTCACTGAGGCTCAATTCAGAACGGCACAGATTGAAACAGGTACTGTTTCTCTTCATGATTTAAGTACGGTTGTGAAAGCCAACGGAAAACTGGACGTGCCGCCACAGAATCTGGTTTCTATATCGGCTCCACTGGGAGGATTCGTAAAGAACACCGAATTGCTTCAGGGAATGAAAGTAAAAAAAGGACAACTTCTGGTGGTGATGGAAAGCCCTGATTACATTCAATTGCAACAGGATTACCTCGATGCAAAAAGTCAGCTGACTTTTTTAGAGGAAGAATATCAGCGGCAGCAGGAGTTGGCAAAGGAAAATGTCAACTCCGCTAAAACACTGCAGCAGGTACGCGCCAACTTTCAAAGTACCAAAGCAAAAAAAGATGCGCTTGCGGCCAAGTTGAGAATGATTCACATCAACCCGCAAAGTATAGAAGAAGGGACCATTCAAAATACCATTTCAATACCTTCCCCGCTGGAAGGTTTTGTAACAGAAGTGCATGTCAATCTCGGATCGTATGTGAACCCCACCGATGTGATGTTTGAAATTATAGACACCGAACATTTGCATGCGGAGGCAGAAGTTTTTGAAAAAGATGTGCTGAAGCTAAGCAAAGGTAATTTAGTTCGCATCCGTCTTGTAAATGAAGCAGAAGAGCGGCAGGCAAAAGTGTATCTGATCGGAAAGGAAATTTCTCCTGAACGAACCGTTCGTATTCATTGCCACCTGGAAAAAGAAGACGTCAATCTTTTACCGGGAATGTATTTCAGTGCCGTCATCGAAACGGCAACTCAAAAAGTGCAAAGCTTGCCCGAAGCCGCTTTCGCCAGCTATGAAGGCAAAGAGTACATCTTCATTGCCGTGGATGCAGCGAAGCACGAATATAAAATGATACCCGTAACGAGAGGTGCATGCGAAGAGGGTTTCTGTGAAGTGACGTTGCCGGAGGGTGTCGATCCTCAATCTCAGATTGTTATTAAGGGAAGCTTTGAGCTGTTATCGGCATTGAAGAACAAAGAAGAAGAGTAATTTTTACCACGACTATTTTCCCCTGCACTGGGTAGCGGGATTTTTAAACATAATTTAATCTTGTCGGCAATAAAATCCGGTTATTTTTGCGACCGATGAATGAATACGCAGTGTATGCGCTCGGCTTTTTTGCTCAGTCCCTTTTCGGATCGCGCCTGGTTATACAGTGGATTCAGTCAGAGAGGAAAGGAAAAGTAGTATCGCCTACTATCTTCTGGATACTTAGCCTGATGGCTTCCTTTCTATTCTTGCTTTATGGAGTTCTTCGAAGAGATCCTGTTATCCTGATCGGACAAACTTTTTCGTACTACATCTACATTCGCAATCTTCAGTTGAAAGGATTCTGGAAGCGGATTCCATTGTTGCTGAGGATCATCATCACCCCGCAACCCATTCTTATCCTGACCTGGATTGCGTTTATGGAGCCGGAAATTTTTGCTGCTATTTTAGATAAAAGTGATTTCACCGAAGCCATTATGATCATTGGCACCATTGGTCAGCTGATGCTTAACCTTCGCTATTTATACCAATGGTATTATTCAGAAAAGGCAAAGGAGTCGTTGCTTCCGTTGGGTTTTTGGGTGATCAGTTTTGTTGCATCGATTATGGTAGTGAGTTATGCTTACATAAAAATGGATCCTGTATTATTGGTATCTCAGGGATTGGGTATGCTTTCCTATTCGAGAAATATCTATTTAAGTGCAAGAGCTTTAAAGCGGGAGCAGGAAAATAAAATAGTTTAATGCATCTTGCTGCATGCGATCGGATCTGGCAAAAGAGCACGTACAGGATTATATTTTCAAGCACGAGGCCGAGGATGAAAAAACCCTTGTGCTGAAGTCGAAAGAGATTCTGGGAATACCCTCTTCTCTCATCGCCCGGCAGATCGCAGGACGAAGAAAAGCAAAACATAAACTCCCGCTCTGGCATCGTACCAAAGGAATCATCTATCCACCATCCATTAATCTGGAACAGTCTTCTTCAGAAGTAACAGCGCAATACAAGTCATCGCTTGTCCCGAAAGGAAAAGCAGCGGCAGATCTTACCGGTGGTTTTGGTGTAGATACCTTTTATCTAAGTAAGCAATACGAACAGTTTTATTACATAGAACCCGATACGGATTTGTTATCCATCGTCAGACATAATTTCGGTTTGCTGGGTGCAAATAATATAGTGTATGTCAACAGCACGGCCGAAGAGTTTATTCAACAATTTCCCGATCAATTTGATTTTGTTTTCATTGATCCCTCGCGCAGAAGCAAACAACAAAAGGTTTTTAAACAGATCGACTGTATTCCGAATGTTATTGAGTTAATGCCTGCGCTGATGAGGAAATCAAGAAGTGTGATGATTAAGAACTCTCCGCTTCTCGACATACAACAAGGCATAAAAGAACTAGGAGGCGTTGAGCAGGTTGATGTTGTTGCTGTAGATAATGAATGTAAGGAATTGCTTTTTACGCTGAACAGGCAGTTGAATCCGTCACCTGGGATCAATGCCATTAACCTGAGTGCAGCTCGTGTTGATCAATTCTCTTTTCAACAGCAGGACGAGAAGACAACCCTCGTTCATTTTTCGGCTCCGCAAGAATGGCTTTATGAACCCAATGCGGCCATCCTGAAAGCAGGAGCATTTAAAATCATCGTGGCACGATTCAACATTTCGAAACTCCATCCGAGTACTCATCTGTACACCAGTGCACATCGTATTCCTTCTTTTCCCGGACGCACGTTTAAAATCCTGCAGTATCTAAAACTGGATAAAAGTGTTAGCGCGGTTTTTCCTGATGGTTATGCGAATATTCTCACCCGTAACTATCCATTGAGTGTGGAAGAGATAAAAAAGAAAACGGGATTAAAAGAAGGAGGAGAGCGATATCTCATAGGCACACAAAGCGTGGAAGAGAAACATGTTCTTCTTGCCGAGCGTGTGATGGAAAATTAACCGCTTACTTCTTATCTCCCAAAGGCAATTCTACAGCTTCACCCCAGATGTATTTATTGAACCATTGCCAGTTGTGCCAGATGGCAGCCAGTTTTTCTTTAGGCCGCGTTATGCCGTGACCAAATCCTTTATAAACAATCAACTCACTGGCTACTCCCTTGTCGCGCAGCCCCTGCAGTAGTTCATACGCGTTGGCGATAGGTACACGTTTATCGAACTCACCATGCTGAATGAGCGTAGGTGTTTTTGCTTTGTTGATAGAGGTGATAGGAGAAGTCTTTTTATAGATCGCCTCATCACTCCACGGAGTTGCTTTCAGGTATTGCCTGGTGAACGGGTGTATATCTGTGCTTACGTAATAGGTCGACCAGTTTGAAATACCGGCACCCACTGAAATCGCTTTAAACACATCGGAGTTGGTGGTGAGGAAGGCAGAGATGTATCCTCCCTGACTCCAACCCATACATCCCATTTTTGATTTGTCAATCATCCCTTTGCTATTCAGGTAATCGATAGCTGATAATACATCCCAGGCATCACCCACACCCATGTTTTTGACATTGAGTGAACGGAATTTTTCACCATAGCCGGCAGAGCCACGATAATTAGGACGCAGCACAAGACATCCCTTGTCGAGCCACTGCACGATCGGATATACATAGCCAGGAACGGGTGTTGGTGTATCGATTCCGGTAGGGCCGCCATGAATAACAACGAGCAACGGATATTTTTTAGAGGGGTCATAATTTTGAGGCTTATGCAAAACACCTTCAATCATTGTTCCGTCTTTGCTCTTCCAGCTGATCACTTCACTTTGTGCTACTTTCCAGTCAGCTATCTGTGAAGTCAGGTCCGTGATTTTTTTAGGTTGAGGAGAAGTAACCGTTGAGATAAAAACTTCATTCAGCTGATCACCATTTCTTCCGGAGAAGGCAACCTGATCACCCTTTTTTGAAAAGGCGATCCCATATACCTGATCGCAGAGATGGGCCAACGTAGAATGACTTCCCGTGTTCGGATCTATTTTATAAATCGGTCTTTTTGTTTTATTCCAGAGCGAGCTGTAAATGCCGGAAGCTTCCCAGGTAAAGCCTCCCAGATCTTCATCCAGGTCTTTTGCTAACTGCCGGTTTGCTTTTGTTTCGATATGGAGGGCAAAGAGTTTGGAGTTCGCATAAAAATTGGAAAGAGTATCACTGAGGTTACTGGTGTAGAGTATTTCTTTTGAATCAGGCGACCAATCTTCCAATGCGTCCGAACTTGGGTTAGTGACTAAGGCGGTTATTTTTTTTGACGAGAGATCAAACATCGAGATATCGGCTTTAACAAAGGAATTGATCAATGGATTGGGCTGATGAGTAAAGGCAATTTTATTTCCATCCGGAGCGACAGAAAAATTATTAATGGTGAATTTCCCCTCGGTCAGCCGTTGTGCTTTGGGCCATTCAATGCATCCTGCTTTCACTTTTAATGAATCGACCGTTTCATAGCAGGGCAGCTCAGAGGGATCATGCATCTCAGGTCTAAAATCAATCTGCCATAAGTGAGAAAGCGTAAACTCCTTGTCATCCGTTTCAAAAGCACCGTAGCGCTTTTCAATATTTTTTTTGTTCTTACTTTCTTTCTCCGGCTTTAAGAAGATCATCTTTGTTCCATCCGGATGCCATTCGAAAGAGGAAATGCTTTCTTCTTCTTTTGTAACGGCAAAGGCATCACCGCCATCAAGACGTGCGGCATAGATCTGATTTTTGTTTCCACGATCGGAAATAAAAGCCAGCCATTTGCCATCCGGTGAGAACAACGGATTTGTACTGCTGCCTTTGGCGTTGTTACTAAATTGAAAGGGTTTTTGTCCTTCCCTGGATAACCATATTTCTACATCGGTACGGTTTTCATTCCAATCCACAGACTGTAGGGTGAAGGCTACATTTTTTCCATCGGGTGATAATGTTACTCCCCCCGCATTGCGAAGTGAAAGTACTTCTTCAAAAGTAGGAACACGCTGCGAAAAGCAGGCAGACGAAGCAAGAAGCAGAGCAACTGCGAGAAAACGATTCATAAGCAATAAGGGGTTTGCTTCTGCCAAATAGAAAAAAGCAGTAGCCATATTCCATCTATTTTATACCAATGGTAATGTGTTCCACTATTCAGGCAACCCAGCGAAGAATAAAATCAATCAGTTTTTTCTTTAACGGTGTATAGGGCGGATAAAAGAAATAAGTAGAAGAGAGTCCTCTTTTCTGGCGAATGGATGGCTTTTCATTAGAGAAGGATAAGAATCCGTAATGACCGTGTGCCTTGCCAATGCCGCTGTTGTTTACCCCGCCAAAAGGTAAATCGGGATGGGTGAATTGAATGACACAATCATTGATGCAAACAGCTCCTGCGGATGTACTACTGATCAGCGACTCTCTGAATTTTTTATTGTTGCTGAAGATATACATACCCAGGGGTTTGGGTTTGCTATTGATAACCGTAGCCACTTCGCTATCATTTGAATAAGTAATAATAGGTAAGACCGGCCCGAATATTTCTTCTTCCATTATTCTGCTATTCATACTTACATTGGAAAGAATGACGGGTGAAAGAAATCGAGTACGCTCATTTTTACTTCCTTCCAATTCAATCGTTGCTCCTTTTTGTACCGCATCCTGCACAAGCGCATCGATACGCTGAAAGTGTTTTTGGCTGACGATACGCGCATAGTCCTGGGAGTTTTCATCAACTTTCTTTCCACCGCCAAACTGTGATTGAATATGCTCGTTTAAAAGCGAAATGAATTTTTCTTTTTTCGATTCGTGAATGAGCACATAGTCAGGCGCAATGCAGGTCTGCCCATTGTTGATGAATTTCCCGAAAGCAATTCGCCTGGCTGCGTCATTAAGGTGGGCTGTTTCATCAATTACCGTGGGCGACTTTCCACCGAGCTCAAGGGTAACAGAAGTAAGATGCTCGGCGGCTGCTTTCATTACCACTTTGCCAATAGCAGGGCTGCCAGTAAAAAAGAGATGATCAAAAGGAAGTGACAACAATTCAGTAGTCACCTCGGCACCTCCCTCGATGACACTTACTTCTTCTTCACTAAAAAGAGATGCAATCATTTTCTTAATCAGTGCCGATGTATGCGGTGTCATCTCGGATGGTTTGATGATGGCAGTATTGCCGGCAGCAAGACATGAAATCAATGGCCCGATGCACAAGTTGAATGGATAATTCCACGGAGCAATGAGGAGGCAAACTCCTTTCGGTTCGTACCGTATTTCAGAACGGGTGCCCAGGTAGGTGAGCGGAGCGTCAATTTTCGTTGGTGCAGCCCATCGATGCAAATGAGCCAGCGTGTGACGTATTTCAGCCAGTACAGGAAAGATTTCGGAGGTGGTCGTTTCAGTATAAGGCTTTCCGAAATCACTGAAAATGGCCTTTTGCAGTTCCTCCTGATTCCCCAGAATCCAGTTTTCTATTTTTTTTAATCGGACTTCCCGGTTCTGTAAAGGTTCTGCCCTCAGCCGCAGGGCCTTCTCTTTCTGCAGTTGAAAAAGGCTCTGAATGGCCTGAATGTTTATGTTTTGACTGTTTTCGCTCATGGTGGAGTCCTTTTCTTAAAGGTACTCCATTTTACAAATCTGCTTAATGTGAAGAAAATGTTACGTGTATTAGGACTATTGTTACCGTAATATTAATTTAATGTTACGTTTATTAATTTTGACGTAATGTTGATCCGGGTTGTTATCGTGGTGCTGTTGGCGTTTCCCCTCTTGAGTTGGGGTCAGTCTTCCGTTTTGCTGGAAAACTTCTTAGCAACTTCACCCGTTAGCGCACCCACCGCTCAACACCAGCTCAATGAGCACATCACCCGGCTAAAATCAAAGCAGTCAAAAAAAGAGATCACTTTTTTGCATCAGATATTCTGGGCGACACAAAAACGTTTTCTGAAAACCTACCAGGCTTATGAGCCTTTTGGCGAGCTGTTTGAATCAGGAAAATATGACTGCCTGACAGCAACAAGTCTCTATAGTATTTTATTGAATGAGTTCGATTTTGAATACAGCATTATTGAAACCAACTATCACATCTTTATTTTAGTACACACACAGCAAGGAGACGTACTGTTTGAAACCACTGATCGCTACGATGGGTTTGTACAGGATCGTTCAGAAATACAAAAGCGTATCGGGACGTATCAACAGAATGTGGTTGCCTCGGCTAAGCCTAAATCCAATTACTATTTATATTCGTTTAATCTCTACACACAGATCAGCACCTCACAGATGGTGGGATTACTTCATTTCAACCAGGCGGTAAAAGCATTTAATAAACAAGAGTGGATTCCATGTGCCAATCAGCTTGCCATCACCAGAAAGACATACGATTCGCAGCGTGTAAAAGAATTGGCTCTGTTATTAATTCAGTCGGTACCCATGAATGAAGAGAACATGCGCAACAGCATTCTGCATCAGTTTAAAGATTATTGGATGAACGATCAGCAAACGGTAGCCAAGCGATGAAATTAGATTTTCCACAACAATAAAAAAGGAGCTGAAGAAGCTCCTTTTTTATTTATCGTTCAGATTCTCGTTTTCTATTCGAGAAAACTGCCAAGTATAGAGCTCGCTTCTTTTCGTGCGTTTGATCCATAAGGGGATAATGCCTGTACCAGTTTCCGTATCGGCATAGATTGCAGCCATACTTTACCGGTACCGCGAAGTGTAGCAAGAAAAATTCCTTCACCGCCAAATACCATCGACTTAAGACTTCCTGACGTTTCTACATCAAAGGAGATATGAGACTCCATGGCTACTACGCAACCGGTATCTACACGCAGGGTTTCATTGTTCAGGGTGCGTTCAATGAGTGTTCCACCGGCATGGACAAACGCCTTTCCGTCACCGGTAAGTTTTTGAAGTATAAATCCCTCACCACCTACCAGGCCAGAACCAATTTTCCTGTTGAAGACAATGGAGAGTTTGGTTCCGTATGCTGCGCACAGAAACCCATCTTTCTGCACAATTAACTCATTGTTGCGCATCTGCGAAAGATCAACAGGAATAATCGTACCCGGATAAGGAGCAGAGAACCCCACTTTTGCTTTTCTGTTTCCGCGATTGGTGAAATGGGTCATGAACAACGACTCTCCCGTAAGCACCCGGCTACCGGCAGATAAAAGTTTATCAAAAATACTTTGGTTAGTAGAAGAGCCATCGCCCATCTTGGTTTCAAACTGAATGCCCTCATCCATAAAGAGCATTGCTCCCGCTTCCGCAATCACGGTCTCTCCCGGATCAAGTTCGATCTCAACAATCTGGATACTTTCTCCCTTGATCTGATAATCGATTTCATGTGAATTCATGGCTCAGTTAGCGGTTAATGGTTAAAAGTGAACAGCAAGTAGTCTTCGGTATTCGTTTAACCGCTTTTACGATCAACGATCAAACGTACTACTTGCTTACTTGTAGTACTTAAATACGGGATAATCCACCGGCTTGTTGCTTATACCGTTTTTATCAAAGTAAGCATCAAAGAAATTCCAGGTCACCAACCCATCATCCGATTGTGGTTCGAGCAGGTAAAATGCAAGATTGCCAAGGGGTTGTGCCAGATCAACCACAAAATCCCCTGATTTAAAACTTTTCTTTCCGGCTATGAATTGGCCGGAAATCTTTGCCATAAAGTGACCTTCAAATTTACGTTCGCTTTTCTCCAGTTTTTCTGCTTTGAATGATTCTCCTGTGAATGACTTGCTTTGGGTAAGCTGAGTTACTTCAATGCCATGCTTTCTCAGGTTCTCAACGATGTTGGAGAAATCAGCAGGGATTACATAGCCTCTTGGCAGGGTGCTTTCCACTTCAGCTTCAAACTTTGCGAAGTAATTAATGCTATCATACTGCACAATGTTTCCCATCTTGTAATACCCTTTGCTTCCATCAGCTTTTGTGTAGGTAACATAATCGTAAGTAGGGAAGTCATTCAGTTTTTCTAAAGGAACCATTTTGAAGCGCACTCCTTTTTTCGCTTTGCCTGCATTGGCTTTTACATTTTCAATGGATTTTTGTTCAGCTGCTTTATTCACAGCGATGATTTCTTTTGCGTGCGAATGGGTGTGTTCCAGTATTTCAGTGACGAAAGAATAAGTGGAAAAAATGCGTTGATAAAAACGCTCGTGGGCGAATGCTTCACTTAATATGGCCATGCGGTTACGAAGCCCGAATTGATTGACCAGGTACCGCGGATGATGATTGTAGGTATAGAAATTTTTTAACGGCCAGGCTTCACGCACATCATAATCTCCATAGGGACCAAAATTCAGATCGTATTTTTTCTTTACGGTTTCCGTGATGGGTTTCAGGATGGAATTCACGGTGTAATCATAGGTAGCCTGTTCTCCTGCATACTGATAGCTGGGCGCCCAGGTCAGGTTCCATGCGTGCCACGTTCCGTTGGTCGTGTGAAGATCAACGAACAATTGGGGATCCCAGACATTAATCACATTCTGAAACAAGACGTTTGTCTCTATTGCTTCCATCTTCATTCCATCGCGGTTAAGGTCGAGCCCCATACTGTTTTCGCGAATGCCCACTTCCAGCGGACTATCTTCCTGTGACGGTCTGCGGCCTTTTTCCATTTTATCATTACTATCGGTATTATAAATAGGAATGAATAAGATGATCTGGTGGTCGAGAAGGTACTTCTTATCGCCAAGAAGAATGTCACGCATCAGCATCATGATACTTTCTTTCCCCTCTACTTCACCGGCATGGATATTCCCCTGAATATAAATCACCGGCTTGCCACTTCGCTTTGCTTCATCTGCCGTGGTGATCATGGGGTTGGAGAGAACCGCAACCGGAATATCTTTCCCCTCCAGGCTTTTGCCCATGGACATG
>JAHEZH010000254.1:0-4621 GCA_023251155.1 Flammeovirgaceae bacterium
AGCCGCTTGCCGAAGAGGACATTAGCAGAATTGATAATTTCCTGCTGGGTAACGGATTTGAAAGAATGGAAAACCGCCATCAGAAATTGATCGATCAGGTTAAAAAAGTAATAGCCGATGTGTTTGCGCAGAATGTTAAATATGATGTGAAACTAAAGTTCTCCTCGCTACTCGCTGAAAGTTTGCACATGAACTACGATTCGATCAGCGAACTTTTCTCTGCCGCTGAAGGCGTAACGCTGGAACGGTACATCATTACAAGGCGGATAGAAAAGGTCAAGGAATTGCTCGTCTATACGGACTTTACACTGACTGAAATTGCCTATATCACAGGCTTCAGTAGCGTCAATCATTTATCCCGTCAATTCAAAGAATTCTCGGGTTTAACACCAACGTACTTTAAAAAGATTAAGACTGAGAAAAATAAGCTGTCTGGTGAGCAGATGTAAATCCTGTAAATGAAATGGGTAATTCTGCAAACCCCGAACTGCCCCTTTCCAGTATAATTGCATAGCCAATGCGCATAGCAGAAGCATCACCTTTTTTTTTAATTGAAACAATACGATGAAATATATAAAACAAACCTTTCCAGTTTTAGAAATGACTTGTGCGGCTTGTGCCGTCAGCGTAGAATCCATGCTTAAGTCGGTGTCGGGCGTGAAGGATGTTGGTGTAAACTATGCCAATCAGTCCGCATGGATTGAGTATGATAACAAGCTTGCTCAACCAGGCGATCTGCAAAACGCAGTGCGTTCGATAGGCTATGATCTGGTGGTAGATGCAGAGGATCCACAAGCGGTGAAAGAAGAAGCTCAGAGAAGACAATACGAGCAGGTTAAGAAAAGAACGATCTGGTCTTCCATCCTGGCGGTGCCGGTTGTCATCATCGGTATGTTCTTTATGGACATGCCCTATGGAAATTATATTTCCATGTTACTCGCTGCACCAGTGGTATTTTATTTTGGAAGACATTTCTTCGTCAATGCCTGGAAGCAGGCGCGTCATAAAATGGCGAACATGGACACGCTGGTGGCCTTGTCTACAGGTATAGCTTTTCTCTTCAGCACCTTCAATACGTTCTTTCCCGAATTCTGGCATGCCCGTGGTGTACATGCGCATGTTTATTTTGAGGCTGCAACGGTGGTTATAGCTTTCATTTCACTGGGCAAGCTCCTGGAGGAAAAAGCAAAGTCCAATACATCATCCGCCATCAAGAAATTGATGGGTCTGCAACCAAAGACGGTTCGCATGATCGTAGAGGGAGTTGAGCAGGAAATACCGATTGCTTCTGTCAAAACAGGTAATGTAATTATTGTTCGCCCTGGAGAGAAAATTCCAGTAGATGGAAAAGTACTATCAGGTTCATCTTTCGTAGATGAAAGTATGATTTCAGGTGAACCCGTACCGGTAGAAAAGAAATCGGGAGAAAAAGTATTTGCCGGAACCGTTAACCAGAAAGGAAGCTTCCAGTTTGAAGCTGAAAAAGTCGGAGGCGATACCATCCTGGCGCACATCATTAAGATGGTACAGGAAGCACAAGGCAGTAAAGCACCTGTTCAAAGACTGGTTGATAAAATCGCAGGTATTTTTGTGCCTGTAGTAGTTTCTATTTCCATTTTGACATTTACGGTGTGGATGATTTTTGGAGGAGACAATGCCTTCACCCATGCGTTGCTTACTTCGGTAACGGTACTGGTGATTGCTTGTCCTTGTGCATTGGGATTGGCAACACCCACCGCCATCATGGTAGGTGTAGGCAAAGGGGCTGAAAATAATATACTCATCAAAGATGCCGAGAGCCTTGAGTTGGCGCATAAAGTAAATGCAGTGATATTAGATAAAACCGGGACAATCACAGAAGGAAAACCAACTGTAACAGATATGCTTTGGACATCGCCAGATGGTATGGGTACTTTCAAAAATATATTGTACGCCTTGGAAATTCAGTCAGAACATCCCCTGGCAGAAGCGGTGGTAAAACGACTCAGTGAAGAGGAAGTTCAGCCTATAACTACGCACCATTTTGAAAGCATTACGGGCATGGGGGTAAAAGCAAGTGCTGATGCGCAAGCCTATTATGTCGGAAATAGAAAACTCATGGATAAGTACGGCATTACGCTGCCTGAAAAATTGCAGCACGACAGCATGCGTCTTCAGCAGGAAGCTAAGACGGTGGTGTACTTCAGTGATCACACACACGTAATCGCTACAATGGCTATTGCTGATAAGATCAAGCCAACATCTAAAAATGCCATTCAATTACTACAGCACCGAGGCATTGAAGTCTATATGCTGACAGGCGATAATGAATATACTGCCATGGCAGTTGCCAGGCAGGTTGGGCTTAAGCATTACAAATCAGAGGTAATGCCTTCAGAAAAAGCAGAATTTGTTAAGCAACTTCAGGTACAAGGTAAAGTAGTCGCGATGGTCGGTGATGGGATTAATGACTCGCATGCTTTAGCTCAGGCTGATGTAAGCATTGCCATGGCTAAGGGCTCTGATATTGCTATGGATGTGGCCAAGATGACGTTGATCACTTCCGATTTACAATCCATTCCCAAAGCACTAAACCTGTCTTCCAAAACGGTAAGAGGAATCCGGCAGAACCTATTTTGGGCTTTTATCTATAATATCATTGGTATTCCCTTAGCTGCCGGTGTACTGTATCCGTTAAATGGCTTTTTACTCGATCCCATGATTGCCGGTGCAGCAATGGCGTTGAGTTCGGTCAGTGTTGTTGGCAATAGCTTACGATTAAAAGCCGCAAAGATATGATATCACAGAATTGACGCATCTGTAAATTTTATAAAAGCTTCCGGTTAAAGTATAATATCAGTCTTCATTCAAAGTCTACATTGGCAATGCAATCAAGTAAGGATAAAACATTTACCCATCGGATTATTATTGGGTTAATAATTGGACTTATGGTCGCGAGTATATCCTTACAATGATGATTGATTTAATATAAAGTTGTCTCCATACGTTATGACATTTACACCGGGTATTCGAAAATTAGGGCTAACGGCTCATATCTCTTTTTCTGTAGGTTGGTTTGGTGCAGTGGTTGGCTTTCTGATTCTCTCTATCTCCGGCTTAATTAGTCAACGGCCTCAAATGGTTACAGCCAACTACCTCACCATGGAATTAATTGGCTGGTTCGTTATTGTACCTTTTTGTTTGGGCGCATTGCTAACAGGAATTCTTCAATCTCTTGGAACGGATTGGGGATTGCTGAAGCATTATTGGATTGTGGTTAAATTGTTTCTTACGATAGTTGCTACACTTGTTTTGTTTTTGCACATGCAACCCATTAGCTATCTGGCAGATATTGCATCAAAGAAAGAGCTATCGTATTTGGAGTTCCGAAGTATGCGAATTCAATTGATTGCTGATGCGTGTGCCGCGTTTTTTGTATTACTTGTGGCTACCACCATTTCTGTATACAAGCCTTGGGGGAAAATCGCTTATGGAGCTAACAACGGCAATACTTTAAAATTAATGAAGTCAAGAACGCCTTGGGGATTCTATGTGTTACTTGCCATAATTGGTTTGATGATATTGGTTGCTATACTACATCTTTTTGGGATTAGCCTTGGTCATCATTAAAAAGAATCATTTTTGAAACTTAAATTGTATAAGATTCTCCGGTAATTCTGCAAAGCTGCAAATAACAATGATTCGTTTGTTTGTGTATGAAACTTACGATTACAAGCCTTAGTTATCCAACGGATGACTCGGTAACTGTTCACTTTAAAAAGATAAAGGAACTAGAGGAGTATAAATCAGGTCAACATGCTTTGCTTAATTTTCAAATTGGCAATGAAAAATTCACCAGGACATATTCATTTCACACGGCTCCTCATGTTGACGCTGATCCGGGAATAACAGCAAGAGTTGTAAAGGGTGGAAAAGTATCGGGTTTCCTTCGAACTGCTAATCTTGAAAATATAGTTGTCGAATTTGAACGAGTCGAGGGGCAATTTTTTATCGAACCTTCATCTGATAACGTTCGTCACTTGATAATGTTTGCGGGGGGAAGCGGCATCACACCGATACTGTCCATGATTAAGTCAGTACTGCATGGAGAACCCATGTCAAAGGTGTCCTTGATTTACTCCAATCGCACAGCAGAACGTACCATTTTCAAAGAAGAGATGCAACAATTACAATTGGAGTTCGCTGACAGATTTAAACTACTTAATGTTATTACGCAGCCCGCTGAAACCGATCCATATCTAACTGTGTTTTACAAGGGAAAACTCAGTAAACTCATTGTTCGTAAGACAATCAAAAATCTAACAGCCGAATATCCACTTCCAACAGAGGTATATATCTGCGGTCCGTATGGATTTATGCAGATGATTGAAGAGGCAGTTGTTTCCTTAAATCTTAATTTAAAAGTTAACAAGGAAACTTTCTTTATTCCACAGGATGATTCGTTAGCGTATGATTACTCTAAACTGGTATCAAGGGAAATCGTTGTACAGTGGAGGGATCAGAACCATTTAATAAACGTTCCGAGTGGACAGTCTGTTCTGACCGCAGCATTGAATGCAGATCTGAAATTACCACACTCCTGTAAGGAAGGACAGTGTGGCACGTGCCGCTCGGTACTACT
>JAHEZH010000254.1:4631-6329 GCA_023251155.1 Flammeovirgaceae bacterium
AATCACATTCTCGTGGAAGAAGAGTTGCGGCAATCACTGATTTTAATCTGCCAGGCTTACCCCGTTTCCGAGGGAATAGTAATAAGGCCGGTGCATTAGAATTATGTAAATCGTACCCGGTATTATATAAAGCCCAAACCTGCTATCCATCGTTTATTTGTATAGGATTTAAAACAAAAAATTATGGAAGCAATCAAATTCAAAACGGACATAAAGTGCTCGGGCTGTGTGGCGAAGGTAACACCTCATTTGAATGCAGCTTTTGGAGAGGATAATTGGGAGGTCGATACTACCAACCCCTCAAAGGTTCTTACTGTCGTTGGTGAGACCAATGAAATAAAGATAAAAGAAGCTGTCGGAAAGGCCGGATATAAGGCAGAACGACTTTAGTGCAAAACAGAGAGCCGGTTAACCTTTCCGGCTCTTTTTTATGAATTAGCTTAATCGTTTTGAATCGCTAAAATTGATAGGAATCATGCCCTTATAGTCACCTGGATGACATAACCACATAAAGATGTTAAACCGCTTTTCTACGAAAAACAGTGATTTTTCGGCTAAAAAACTTGATTTTCCAGGAATTCTATAAATCATAATACGTAATATGTAAATCTCTTTTAATCTATTTCCGTTACATTTGGTGAACCAATGAAACAACACCGTTCCATATTGTCGTATGCCTTCACTATTCTGGTGCTGTTTTCCAGCAGCAGTTTTATGGTGGGTATTCACTTGTGTGGCGGTCATATTCAAAACATCGCCTTATTTACTAAAGCGGAGGGTTGCGGAATGGAAAAGCAAATGCCCCCCTGCCACAGGCACGAATCAAAACCTTGCTGCGAAGATGAAACCATTGTTCATGACGCGCAAGACTTCAAGGGTAACATATCCCAGGTTAGCATCACGGCTCCTCCCGTTTTAGATGTGGTAGTACCGGCTACTTTTATCGCAGAAATTATTCCGTCATCAACCGCTTCCTTCAAGCACTACGCTGACTATGATCCTCCGATACGATCAATCGATGTAACCATCGACCTCCAGGTATTTCTAATTTGATTTTTATTTCTTTCTGAAAAGCGTTCTGCTTTTCTCATGACTGCTATTTTCCGGCACGTCAACAATTCTCTATTATTTTCTATATCTCAATTTTTCAATTATGATTGAAAAAGTCATATCCCTGTCACTCCAGAACAGGTTCTTAGTATTGCTCGTGGCAGCAGGGTTGCTTGCATGGGGAATTTACTCTGTGCGAATCAATAAAATTGATGCCATACCTGATTTATCTGAAAACCAGGTAATCGTCTTTACTGAATGGATGGGTCGAAGTCCACAGATCATTGAAGACCAGGTAACGTACCCATTGGTAACAAACCTTCAGGGACTTCCGCAGGTAAAATATGTTCGCGGTGCATCGATGTTCGGGATGAGTTTTGTCTATGTCATCTTCAACGATGAAACTGATATTTACTGGGCGCGTGAACGCGTGCTCGAACGACTCAATTATGCCGCACGCTTGTTGCCAGAGGGAATAACTCCAACACTAGGACCTGACGGCACAGGAGTTGGACATGTACTCTGGTATACCCTTGATGCTCCAGGCATGGATTTAGGAGAGCAACGTGCCCTTCAGGACTGGTATGTAAAATTCGGATTGCAGAATGTTGCAGGTGTGAGTGAGATTGCTTCGTTCGGTGGCTTTCA
>JAHEZH010000136.1 GCA_023251155.1 Flammeovirgaceae bacterium
AACTTTCTGGGTAACGCCACGCCAAAGTATAAGCGCATTGCCGATACACAGAAATGCCTTCGCGTAAGCGGAAAGCACAATGACCTGGAAGATGTGGGCCTCGATACCTATCACCATACTATGTTTGAGATGCTTGGTAACTGGAGCTTTGGTGACTACTTTAAAAAAGAGGCCATTGCCTGGGCGTGGGAATTACTGACCGAAGTGTATGGTTTGCCTAAAGACAGGTTGTATGTAACGGTGTTTGGAGGGGATAAAGGAGATAACCTTCCGGTAGATGAGGAAGCAAAAGCGCTTTGGAAATCATTTATCAGCGAAGACCGTATTCTTCACGGTAATAAGAAAGATAATTTTTGGGAGATGGGTGATCAGGGACCCTGCGGGCCTTGTTCGGAAATTCACGTGGACCTTCGCACGGAAGAAGAGATAAAAGCAAAGCCGGGAAAAGAACTGGTGAACAACGATCATCCTCAGGTAGTGGAGATCTGGAACCTCGTGTTCATGGAGTTCAACCGCAAAGCGGATGGTTCATTAGAAAAACTTCCGGCACAGCATGTCGATACCGGCATGGGCTTCGAGCGCCTCTGCATGGCCATTCAAAAGAAGCGATCGAATTACGATACGGATGTATTCCGCCCGTTGATGGATTTCATTGCGGTGAATGCAGGAGTTACCTATCATGGTACAACGCCTAAACAAGGAACTGTAACAGAAAGACAAGACACCGCTATTCGGGTAATGGCCGACCATATCCGTGCGGTAGCCTTAACGATTGCAGATGGACAGCTTCCCAGCAACAGTGGAGCGGGTTATGTGATCAGGCGTATCTTACGAAGAGCAATCCGTTATGGATTCTCTTATTTGAATTTCAAAGAGCCATTTATCCATCGCTTGGTGCCTTTGCTGGCATTGCAACTGAAAGAGGTATTCCCTGAACTACATCAGCAGGTGGAGTTTGTTGGTAAGGTGGTGCATGAAGAAGAAGTTTCTTTCTTGAGAACATTGGAGAAAGGGCTTCAAAGAATAAATCAATACTTCACACCTCTTCCGTTGGCTAAAAGTGAAGAAGATTTAGGAGATATATCAGATGGAGCTGATAAAAAACTAATTCCAGGGACTCTTGTCTTTGAATTGTACGATACTTTCGGCTTTCCATTTGATCTGACTTCATTAATCGCACGTGAACGTGGATTCTCTGTCGATGAGAAAGGATTCAATGAAGAGATGGCCAAACAAAAGTCCCGCTCTAAGGCAGATGCAGCTAAGGAAACCGGAGACTGGACGGTAGTGGGGGAAGAGGTGAAAACCGAATTCATTGGCTACGATAATGCAGATGCGGTTTCCCGACTCGTGAAATACCGCAAGATCAAGCAAAAGAATAAAGAACTCTATCAATTAGTACTGGATAAAACTCCTTTCTATGCAGAGAGTGGCGGGCAGGCAGGCGATACCGGTGTGATTGATACCGGAAGTGAAAAACTTTTTGTGATCGATACCAAAAAGGAGAATGAACTGATCATCCACCTGACCGAAAAACTTCCTTCACCACTGGAGGGTGAGTGGAAAGTGAAGATCGATACATCCAAGCGTTCGCAGTCGATGAACAATCACTCGGCCACGCACTTGTTGCAGGCCGCTTTGCGCCAGGTATTGGGTAAGCACGTGGAGCAGAAGGGATCACTGGTCAACGATAAAATCCTGCGTTTCGATTTTTCTCATTTCGCAGCCATGACGGAGGTGGAGATTGCCAAAGTGGAATCGATCGTAAATGAAAAGATCCGGGAGAACATTGAGTTGAATGAACAACGCAATGTGCCTTTTGAAAAAGCAAAGACATTGGGCGCGATGGCGTTGTTCGGAGAAAAATATGGCGAATTTGTCCGCGTCATTACATTCGATCCGAAATTTTCGGTAGAACTTTGCGGAGGTACTCACGTGAAAGCTACGGGTAATATTGGATTGTTCAAGATTACATCGGAGAGTTCAGTAGCTGCGGGTGTGCGCAGAATTGAAGCCGTTACAGGCGAAGGTGCTTACGCGTATTTTAATCAATCATTAGCGGTGTTGAATGAATTGAAGTCGTTGCTAAAGAATCCAAAAGATACTGCGGCATCGTTACAAAATCTGATTGAAGAGAAACATGCACTGGAGAAGAAACTGGAAGTCGTACATCAGGAGCGTACTAATCAGATCAAAGATGAGTTGGCCAAGAAAGCAAACCAATCCAATGGTCATACGTTGATCATGGAGAAGATAAGTGTTCCTAATGCCGATGCATTGAAGAACATTGCTTACGCACTACGCAATCAGTTCGATGACTTGCTATTAATATTAGCTGCCGATGTGGATAGCAAACCTCAGGTAGCAGTAATGCTTGGTGAAAAACTGGAAGCCACGAAGAAATATCACGCTGGTAACATGGTGAAGGAACTGGCCAAAGAAATCGAAGGGGGAGGCGGAGGCCAATCTTTCTTTGCTACAGCAGGAGGAAAGAACCTGAACGGATTGAATAGCGTATTGGAGAAAGCAAAGGCAATGGTGTAATGGATCAATCCATCAGAGATAGATATACCGTTGTCATTGGTCTTGAGGTACACGCACAGCTGCTTACCAAAAGCAAGATCTATAATTCCGATTCTGCGGAGTATGGAAGTGCGCCCAATACCAACATCAGTGTGATTACATTGGCCCACCCGGGTACGATGCCCAAGCTGAACAAGAAGGCAGCAGAACTGGCCATGAAGATGGGACTGGCCTGTCATTGTGCTATTTCACGCCTCCAGATTTTTGATCGCAAGAATTATTTCTATCCCGATCTTCCAAAAGGGTATCAGTTGACGCAGGATCGTACTCCGATCTGTAAACAGGGATACGTTACGATCTCTTCAGGAGAAGGTGAAAAGGATATTGTACTGAACCGTATTCATATCGAAGAAGATGCCGGCAAGTCCATTCACCTGGAGGGAGAGAAAGACACGTTGCTGGATTTCAATCGTTCCGGTGTGGCGTTGATCGAAATTGTTACCGAGCCGGTGATTCGCAGTTCGGAAGATGCGGCTGCTTTTTTGACCGAAGTACGCAAGCTGGTTCGTTATCTTGATATCTGCGATGGCAACATGGAAGAAGGTTCCCTTCGCTGCGATGCCAATGTTTCGGTAATGCGGAAGGAGTCGACGGAGTATGGTAAGAAGGTGGAGATCAAAAACATGAACTCCATCCGCAATGTGCAGCGTGCCATTGATCATGAAGCCGAACGGCAAATCGCTTTAATAGAAAGAGGTGAAGCCATCATTTCGGAAACACGTACTTTTGATGTGAATACCGGGAAGAGTTTTGGCATGCGTACCAAGGAGGAACTGAATGACTATCGCTATTTCCCCGATCCTGATCTCAGCCCGATGCACGTATCGGAAGAATGGCTGAATGATATCAAAGCAGCCATGCCGCTGCTTCCGCGGCAAATGTATCAGAAGTTCGTAACGGAATATCAATTACCCGGATACGATGCGCAGGTACTGACCGATACAAAAGAAGTGGCATTGTATTTTAGTGAAGTTGGTTCGTTCACTAAAAACTATAAGGCGGCATCCAACTGGGTAATGGGTCCGATCAAATCGTACCTCAATGAGCAGAAGATAGAAGCGGACGCGTTCCCGGTTAAGCCAGAAACAATAGCGGATTTGATTCAGTTGATTGATGACGGCAAGATTAATTTTACGGTAGCTTCCCAGCGTATCTTTCCGGAGCTGATCAAAAATCCGGGAAAGAAACCGTTGGAGATCGCACAGCAGCTTAACCTCATACAAGACAGCAGTGCGGACTCGATTCTGCCGATTGTTGAACAGATCATTAACGAATTCCCGGCCAAGGTAGCGGAGTACAAGAGTGGCAAGAAGGGGATTATTGGTATGTTTATGGGAGAGGTGAAAAAAAGAAGCGGAGGGAAGGCCGATCCCAAAGTGGCCAACGAATTATTGACAAAGAAACTTGAAGAATAAGAATATGAAATTACGATTAGGTTTAGTTATCGCTATTGCAGTGGTAGTAGCGGCGTGCAGTAAGCCAGAGAAAAAAGATGGCGGGTGGGACATTACTATTAAAGGTAAAGTCAACCATCCACAAACGGGTACGATTGAATTGCAGGAGATGACGGAAGAAGGTAATGGCTACAAGGACAGCCTGATTACTGTGAACCCGGACAATACCTATGAAGTGAAAGTTCATTTGACACAGCCGGGCTATTACCAGCTGAATTTTTACAAGCAGCAAGCGGTGAATCTTATCCTTGGTAAGAGCAATCTGGAAGTCAATGCAGATGGCAACGATCCAATGGGTTTCCAGGAGGTGAAGGGATCACCGGAAATCGATTTGATTCGTGAAGTAGAGAAGATCATGAATGAGACGCAACAATCACCGGAGATTGCTTCATTGGAAGCTGCGTTTCAGGAAGCCACTAATGCAAAAGATGAAACCAAGGTGGAAGAGATAAGAACCCAATACATGACGATGTTAGATAAAGGTCACGATCAGGTAGCCGCGCTGATAAAACAACAACCTGCTTCATTGGGTGTACTGAACCTGCTTCAGAACGGAAGCCTTCTGGATCGTGATAAGTACTTTGAAGTGTATGCGGATGCTGCTGAGAAGCTGAAAAAGGAATGGCCCGGGATGAAATACGCCAAAGAGTTTAGCGAGTCGGTAGAGAAATCGAAAGCAACGGCAATTGGCCAAATGGCTCCTGAAATTGCATTACCTAATCCGGATGGGCAGATTGTAAAACTGTCGTCTTTCCGTGGCAAATACGTGCTGGTGGATTTCTGGGCAAAATGGTGCGGGCCTTGTCGCAGGGAGAATCCTAACGTTGTGAAGGCCTATCACGCTTTTAAAGACAAAGGTTTTGAGGTATTAGGTGTTTCACTGGATCGTACCAAGGAAGACTGGATGCTGGCTATTCAACAAGACGGCCTGGTCTGGACACATGTGTCTGATCTGAAATATTTCGATTCACAGGCCGCTCACGATTATAATATCAACGCAATTCCTTTTTCTATCCTGGTCGATCCGCAAGGAAAGATTGTCGCGAAGAACCTGCGTGGCTTTGCATTGGAGAAAAAACTGGAAGAAGTATTTAATGCCAAGAAAGGATGAGAATAGTCTATGCTTTTGGTTTAGCTGGTCTGCTCGCTGTTTCCTGTTCTACGTTCAATAAAAAAGAAGAAGCGAAAATCGCTTACGAACGCAGGATTTTCAAAAAGGCATCGCCCGGTTGTAAAACCGATTCAACAACATGTGCTACGTACGAGATTTCGTATCCGGAGTTTACCGGCCTTGATACTGCGGTATTACGCATATTGAATGAACAGTTGATGAAGCAAATTGCGGGTGCACCCGAAGATGCACCGACACGCTCCATTGAAGCAGCCGCAGATGATTTTCTTGCTGATTTCGACAAGACCAAAGCGGAAATGCCAGACTATGGAATGGGATGGTACTATAAGGCAGATGCCCGTGAGTTAGTAGTTACTGATTCATTGATCAGTCTACAGGCGGATGCCGATGTATTCACGGGGGGTGCGCACGGTATGTTCAGCACTACGTTTATTAATGTCGATGCCAAAACAGGAGCCCCTTACCTGCTGGATAGCTTTTTGAAACCGGGTTATTCTTCCTTACTCAACCAGTTGGGCGAAGAAGCGTTTCGCAAAGAAAATGAAATGGCGGATACCACTACGCTTGATGCCGCAGGATTCGAATTCCCGGAAAATAAATTTCAATTAAACGATAACTATGGCTTCCGCAAGGAGGGAATCGTCTTTGTTTTCAATAGCTATGAAGTAGCCGCCTATGCGGTTGGTCCAACAGAGATCATTATTCCGTATGAGAAGCTGAAGGGCTGGTTTAAAGGCAAGTAGAGTTAATGGTTAATAGTTAATCGTGGATGGTACTATGATTAACTATTAACCATTACCGTTTAACTACGCCTAGCCAAGCGCAAATTTGATTGGAAGGACAAAGCGTACTTTTACATTCTTTCCATCTTGAGTGCCTGGTGTCCACTTGGGCATCAGTTTTATCACTCGGGCGGCCTCGGCATCACACTCTTCGCTGATTCCTTTTACCAGTTGTATATCGGAGATCGCACCGGTTTCGTCTACAATGAAGGAAGCGAACACACTTCCTTGAATTCCTTTCTGCCTGGCGATATCAGGATAGCGTAAATTACTGGAGATGAATTCCTTCATCTTATCGAATCCGCCAACATACTCGGGGTGATGTTCAACAACGGTGTAGACCTTGTCTGTGGATGAACTGAGTGCAAGATTGATGTTTTGAGCATTACGTTCTATGATAATGAATGTTCTTCCGTCAGGCCGATCTTTGATTATACTCAGGGTTGAAATCTGACTGGCATCGATTTTGTCAACCGTCTTTTTGCCTTCGTCTGTGGTTGTTTCAATCACGGCGTAGTCTTTTCCTGACTTTTTAAGTTCATTTAGTTTTTTCTGAATGTCAGCAGGTATATCCAATGAAACAGCAGATGATTGTTCCACTCTTTTCAAGTCTTCGGCCAGTTGTTCCTGGCAGGCAACTAGTGTAAAAAAAACAGGGAATGCCGAGGCAATCAAAGCGATTTTCCACGATTTCGTTTTTGTTTTTATGGTTTGCATCATAGCAATTCGTTTTAAGGTTAAAGATTGATTGAAATGATTGGCAATAGGAAAGTCGGCCGACTGTAATGCGGCTCTTGCCAGGAGGCCGCAGTATTCATCTACTTCATGATTCTCCACCGTTCGCGCATCGGCTTCAAACTCGTGTAGTTGAATGAATATTTTTTTATAAACAAGCATCAATGGATTAATCCAGAAAAGAATGCTCATTACATTTAATAGCAATATGTCTGCGGAGTGCCATTGTGTGGCATGAATGCTTTCATGATCCAGCACCTGTTGCTTTTCTTGCTTTGATAAGGAGGTGGATTGCCCAATGAAAATGAAATGAAAGAAAGAGAAGGTAAGCGTGCTTTTTTCTGATTCGGCCACAATGAATTGACGATAGGTATAGGTCACCGATGAACGGATCAAATGGATCAGCCTGATGATCCGCACCATGAAAACGATGCTTAATAAAGCAAGACCGGTGAAGTAGATCCATGCCACTAGGGTGCGCCCATTGATTTCAGACACACCCGGTGAGGAGGCCAGCCCATCCCCACCCACGGTTACTTCGGGAAGCAAGTAGGAGGGAAGCAACGCGGTAATAGTCGGAAGGGAAGATGGCCCGGATTGAAAATGAAGTAAGGGAAACAGGAGCGAAGCCACCATACCAGCGAGTAGCAAAACACGTGTCCGTTTAAAATCCGTTTCCTCCTTCAGGAAGACGAAATAGAGCAGCAAAAACAGGCAAAGCCCGATGTTGGCTTCGATGAAGTAATTGATCCATGTATTCATGACTTCTTGTTTTTAAGTTCTTCCAGGTGCTTTACTAATTGGTCGATCTCTTTCACGTTAATCTTCTCTTCTTTGGTAAAGAAAGAAACCAGGTTTTGAAACGATCCGTTGAAATAACCTTTGATCATGTTATTGAGATAGAACTGCATGTACTTTTCCCTGCTGATGATCGGGAAGTACTCATGCGTTTTGCCATAGGCTTTGTGATCAATAAATCCTTTGGTTTCCAGTATACGCACAATGGTGGATACGGTATTATAAGCAGGCTTGGGATCGGGCATTTCTTCCACAATGTCTTTTACAAACCCTTTTTCAAGGGTCCATAAAATCTGCATCACCTGGTCTTCTGCCTTCGTTAGTTCTTTGATCTTCATACTTATTTATCAAAATGTCTTAATCCGAATATACCACAGGACTACACTGTGCAAACTTTGAATTTGCCTTCAACGGAAACTGGTACGTTTGAATGAATACACCAAGTAGTTTTTCAAACTGCACTTCTTTGTCTGTACTGATTTCACCCGGTTTGAAATTAAACAGAAAATAATCGATTTGCCCTTCCTTGTTCAGGTAAATGCGGTTGAAGCAGCGCGTGTTCTTGCTCCAGTTGAAATTGTTCTTCTTTAAATAGCCACCCAGGTCTTTCAGCAGGTGTGTGTAGCCCTCGAAGAATTCTTTTTCTTTTCCAATAAAAACATGAAGTGAATCGGAACTGAGGGCAGGCCTATATATGCTATCCAGCTTTTGAAGGGATACTCCCTGATCAATGGCTTTCTTAAAAGTGGTTGCCATTTTCTGCGCGCAACAGGAGAGGGCAACGGTGATAAATGCAGCTACGAGACCACTTTTCATTTCGTTAACTAATTACTACGTTATAAAACTAAGCATTTAGTTATTAAAAAGCAACAGCAGTTGATTGGGCAAAAGGGAAATCGTTCTATTTGAATTGGTTTCGAAGAATGAGCAAGGAATATTTTTTCTCCCGCCAATCGTAGAAGACTTCTTGGGGCACTCCGTTATTGAAGTTGAGTGCTCCCAGCAGTACATCTTGATCGCCATCCTGGTCAATGTCGGCCACATCCATGACCAGCCAACGGGCGTGGGCAGCCCTTGGTGTTACCTGAGGAATAAATCCATCACCCTTATTTTCAAAGTACATGAATCCTTCTTCGCTGTGGGTGAAATCGGGAAAGAAAGCGATGGCCGCAATGTCGATATCTCCATCTCCATCGAAGTCACGCGCCATCGCTTGTGAAGCTCCATGCATGGGGTACGACCAGGATTTTGTAAATTTATTTTTGCCGTCATTTAAAAATACATGCACACCATGATATGATTTTAGAATAATGGAGTAGTCGGCATTGTCGCCATTCGTATAGAGTATATCAAAGTTTCCATCGTGGTTAAAATCGGCAATGTCGAAAAAACTGGAGCCATAGACAGGAGGGAAACGAAGCAAGCCGGTAATTCTGAAATTAAAATGGCCCGAATTGCTAAGCAGCGCTATCTGCTCATCGCCCTGCGACATCAATACAATAATGTCATTGAGTCCATCCTGATTGGTATCTTTAATTACTACTTTCCGCGCTCCGGGTTGATTTAGTAACACGTATTTTTTGTAGGTTCCATCTCCTTTGTTTTCAAAAGCAGAAAGCGAACCGGTATAGTTTCCAAAGGAGCACACGATGTAATCCTCCAGTCCGTCCTTGTTCAAGTCGGCCTTTTCAAAATAGACCGGTCTTTTCAATGAGTCGATAAATGGGGTAGCCGTATGTGCTTTCATATCCAGCAGCTCCAATGCTCCGCGTGGCTGGTCGTTGGGATCCATGATGCCCATGGCAGATAAAACAGGTGGTTGGTTTTCCGGAAAAAAAAGATGGGAAGGTGCGCTGGCAAGTTGTACCGAATCCTCTGCTCCAAACTTCCTATCAAACTTGAATAGCTTGCCGGAGCGGGTGCCTACCCAGACGTTCTGTTTTACCGTATCTGTCTGGACTAATGTTATCCAGGAGTTCACTCCCGAATGGATAATGGGCGTGATACTAAACTGACGCAGCGTATCTTTACGTATGTGAGGTGATGGAACAATGGAATCAGGCGCATTGGAAAGGTAGTAATTTTTTATTGCTGCCCATTCTTCTTCGGTTACCATGGGGCGCGCAGGCAGTGATGTTATAATTTCATTCAGGTCTTCTTCTTTAAAGGAAGACATGATTTGCATATCACTGAAACCCATGCGAAAAGCCATCTGCGGAAGTACATTCTTTTCCCAGTTCTTCTTGTCTAACAATCCTGGCTCAGTGAAGATGTGACAGCTGCTGCAATATTGTTTTGCCAGGCGTTCTCCTTTTTGTTCTTTGCTTTCGCAGCCAGCCAGAACAATAAAGGCGGCACCTATGAAGGCAACACTATAGAAGAAATACTTCATGAAAAATGATTAGAGCGAATTGATGAAACTGTACGTGATCAGGTTGGCTCCCATGCGCAGCGCCTGTTGTCTTTTTTCTTCCGGATCGTTATGAATGCGCTGGTCTTCCCATCCGTTGCCCAGGTCGCATTCAAAAGAATAATAAGCCACCAGCCGGCCTTCGTAAATCAATCCAAAACCCTGGGCGGGTTTACTGTCGTGTTCATGGATTTTAGGAAGCCCCTTCGGGAAATTAAACTTCTGATGGTATACGGGATGATCGAAGGGAAGCTCTGTCAGTTCCAGTTCAGGAAAAACTTTCTTTAATTCAATCCGAATGAATTTATCCAAACCATAATTATCATCGATGTGAAGAAAGCCGCCACCAATTAAATAGTTTCTAAGGTTAGCAGCCTCTCCGGCAGAAAATACCACATTGCCGTGCCCGGTCATGTACACATAGGGATACAAGAATAAATCAGCACTGCCTGCTTCCACTACCGCTTCTTCGGGTGCTATGCTTGTGCCTAATTCCTGATTGCAGAATCGGATCAGATTAGGCAGCGCGGTTTTATTTGCGTACCAGTCACCACCTCCATTGTATTTGAGTTTGGCGATCTTCACCTGTGCCTGGGTGCCGACTACTATGAATAGCACCAGCAGGCCTGCTGCGGTGATTTTAAAATAAGTGATCAATTTTTCAGTAGCCATTAAACCTTGGTATGGATTTGTACTCTAAGCATTAAAACAAACAAAAACTGACCATAAAAACTATGAAAAAAGGATTGGAATTGAAAAGTCTGGCGAGTGTAGTGCTTGGGCTTTTTCTTGCGCTGGCTTCCTGCAGCGATGATAAAGTGGATTTGACTTCAAATGACTCGCAAAATGTAGAGAACGAAGCAACGACAGATGGTTATTTTGAAGATTCAGATGACCTGTCTGCGGTAGCTGTCTGGTCGGACGATGCCACATCGGGTGCGCGGGTTTCCAGTGAGGCACGCCGAGTAGCGATTTCAGATCTTCGTTTTAGCTGCGCTACTGTAACGATCGAGCCGGGAACGGGTAGCACTTCGGCCAATCCGACAGGAAATATTACGATTGATTTCGGAACAGGCTGTACCGATGCAAAAGGAAATACACGCAAAGGAAAAATACTGGTTGCTTATAATGGAAGACGGTATTCTCCCGGAGCAACACGTACCGTTACGTTTGATGCTTACTTTATCAATGGTGTACAGATAGAAGGCATGCGCAATGTGACAAACATTGCCGGAAGCACCGATGTCAACCCTATCTTTAAAATAGAAGTAGTAGGAGGTAAAGCCACCTGGCCTGATGGCACTACGGCTACCCGTGAAGTGAGGAGAGTACGTGAATGGAAGCGCGCCTCTAATCCTATGGAAGATCAGTGGGTGGTATCACAAGATCCGGATTCTGAATTTGCTGCATCAGGTACAAACCGTTATGGTAAATCCTACCAGGTGAATATCACCAAACCGATTGTGTACAAAAGAGAATGTGCCATCACCAGCCGTGTATTCATTGCGGTGGAAGGAACAAAAGAACTGATTACCGAAAGCAAAAAGATCGTGATTGACTATGGAAGTGGTGATTGCGATCGTAAGGTAACCATCACCGTAAACGGAACGACAACCGATGTGCTGGTGAAAGGTGATATTTAATAACTGATGGTAATTAAATTCCACAAGATAAACCCCTGCCTTTCGTCAGGGGTTTTCTTTTTTCTTTAAATAACAAGCTTACCTGGTTACCTCTACCATTAGGCATGAATGGAATGGCGGCACTTGTTTTTCTGCCTGTCTGGTAATTCAATTAAACTTAACCGAATGATGAAAAAAATAATCAGTGTACTTTGCCTTATAGGAATTTTTGCAGTTTCCTGTAAGGATGACGATCAGAACATCTCTTCGGATCAGAAGACAGCAGTTCAGGATCAGGCCACCGCTGATGCCTACTTCAATGATGCGAGTGATTTGTCTACCTCGGCCTATAATTCTCCTTCCGATTCTAACCTTGGAGGAAGAGCCGCTTCGGGTGGTAAGTTGGTGTTCACGGTAACCAATGACACCCGTTTTAATGGTGCTACCTTAACATTGGACGCATCGGGAACGATCGCTGCACCCAAAGGAACAATCAGTATTGACTTTGGAGCCGGAACGACCGATCCTTCAGGAACTTTGCGAAAAGGAAAAATCATGATTGCCTACACCGGTTATCGCTTTGTTCCGGGATCTTCCCTTGTGATTACTTTTGACGGATACGAAGTAAATGGTATTAAAGTGGAAGGTCAACGTACGGTGATTACCTCATCGGTAGTGGCGAACACCAGTATCACTTTTGCAGTGAAAGATGAAAACGGAAAACTCGTTTATACCGATGGCACTTTTGTAACCCGTACTTCCGATCATACCCGTACATGGATACTTCCTACGGCTACCGCAAAAGGTCAATGGCAGGTGCAGGGAAATGCAAGTGGGGTTACCAGAGATTTGAGAGCATATACCGTAGCGATTACTACTCCATTGATTTATAAGGCAGAGTGTGCGTTACAGAAAATTTTTATCCCATCCGAAGGTGAGGCTACATTAACGGTCGGCAGCACTGTATTTCAATTGAACTATGGAGATCAGGGAGCATCCTGTGACAAAACCGTAACGGTAAATGTGGGAGGTATCACCACCGATGTCACCGTTAATTAGCAGGTAAACGATATTATTAAGTAAAAAAAGGCGGTGTATGAAACATCGCTTTTTTTATTCTTGAGTGAAGGTGCGGATTAGAATTTTAATGTAAATACGGTTTTTACATCCGGTTCTGATTTCACAGACAAGCTGCCATTGTGCATCTGCATAATCTGGCGCGACAAACTGAGGCCTATGCCCGATCCTGTTTTCTTGGTGGTGAAGAACGGTACAAATACGCGCTCCATCGCTTCTTTAATGATACCAGGGCCATTGTCAATGACCTCGATGTACACAATATGGTCAATCTGTTTTGCTGTTAATTGAACCTGACCCATTGGCTTATCTCCCAGGGCTTCAATTGCATTTTTAATCAGGTTAATCAATACCTGCTCAATCATTTCTTCATCGGCCTGTATGGTAATGTATTCTGATTCGCAGTGCGTGGAGAATTTAACGGTAGTCTTTTTTAATTCCGTACGGAGCAGTTGAGATACACGCTCCATCAGTTCTTTCAGCCGAATGGTTTTTATTTTTGGCTGAGGAAGTGACGTGTATTCGCGATAGGCATCAATGAATTTAATCAGTCCTTTGCTTCGGCTTTCTATGGTACTGAGTCCTTCACGAAGGTCATCCGCCCCTTCGTTTTTTAACTCATAGCCATCTTCTTTTTTGATCAGGTCATAGTCCAGTATTTCCCGTAAGGTAGAGGTGAGCGAAGAAATAGGGGTGATGGAGTTCATGATCTCGTGTCGTAGCACCCGGGTAAGATTTTGCCAGGCTTCGAGTTCTTGTTTCTGTAATTCGTTCTGAATGTTCTGAAGAGTAAACAGGCGCACCACATTACCCCGAATGCGCAATTCGGTAGCTTGTATAGTTAACAGAAACTCCGTGCCCGATTTATACAGATTACTTTTACCCGGTGCCGTTTCGTTAATAGCCTGGTGAAGCCCGGGATTGATTTCTTTTAGCTCGCTGAGATTTTTAATGGCTACGGAGCCAATGAATTTTTTTGCATTGGCATTGATCAATTCTATATTGCCATCGGCATCGAAAGAGATGATGCCCGTGCGTACCTGTTGTACTACGGTGTTCAGGTATTGCCAGTGTTCTTCTTTTTCTGACCGCGCTTTACGGAAGGCTTCCAGTACTTCATTGAACGCGGTGTTGAGCTCCCGAAAACTTTTTCCAAGCTTATTATCCGATGTAAAACCGGAGATAAAATCGGAATATTTTACCGACTCCAGAAAGCGGGTCAGCTTGCGATTAGTCTGAGATGAGAAGCGGTAGAGTTCAAGCAGTTGCCCGATGATGACAAAGGCAGTGAGTCCTGCCGCAAAAATCATATTGGGCCGCGAAACCATAAAGATCAACAATGACATGCTGATGCCTATCAGTATTACCCGAAATGCTACCCTGAACCTGAAGTCGTTGAAAGCCACTGGGCAAGTTAATAGTTAAAAGTGAATGCGAAGGAGAAAGCCGATACGAATTTGCAATGAAGGATTCACTTTTAAGAGTTCACCGTTAACGAATTACAGTCCATGCTTCTCCAGCCGGCGATACAGCGAAGAGCGTGTAAGCCCCAGTTCGGAAGCGGCCTGAGTAATGTTGCCATTGTATTTCTTCAATACTTTGCGGATCAATAGTTTCTCCACTTCATCCAGGTTAAACTGATCGAGCGATAAACCTGCGCTGTCTGTTTCTTTTCCGGTGTTCAGGGCAAAGTTGAAATCTTCAGGCTGAAGTACGGTGGCGTTGCTCAGGATCACTGCGCGCTCGATGGAGTGTTGCAACTCCCGGATGTTCCCCGGCCAGGGATGTTTGTGCATACGCGCCAGTGCCGCTTCGCTGATCTTGCTGATTTTCTTATCGTAGCGCGATGAATATTGTTTCAGAAAGTGTGTGGCAAGTAATGGAATATCTTCCATGCGGTCCTTCAGTGAGGGAATTTCGATCTCAATCGTATTGATACGATAGAGCAAATCCTGACGGAAACGGTTTTCCTTGACCATTTCATATAATGGCATGTTGGTCGCACACACCAACCGGATATCAACAGGTGTTTCTTTATTGGCACCCACCCGGCTTACTCTTCTGTTTTGTAATACCGTAAGCAGCTTGGCCTGCAGGGGCATGGATAGGTTTCCGATTTCATCCAGAAACAAAGTGCCACCGTTGGCCATTTCAAAACGTCCGGGGCGATCTTCTTTGGCATCCGTAAATGATCCTTTTTTATGGCCGAATAGTTCGCTTTCAAATAGCGTTTCCGTAATTGATCCAAGATCTACGCTGACAAACGATTCGTTTTTACGCGCTGAATTGCGGTGAATCGCCCGCGCAATTAATTCTTTACCAGTTCCGTTTTCACCCAATATCAATACGTTGGCATCGGTATGCGCTACGCGATCAATGGTTTGAAAGATGCGCTGCATGGAAGTACTCTGCCCGATGATGTCGCTATATTTTTCGTTGATGGCCTGGTTGATTTCCTGGTTCTTGATCTTCAGGGTTTGCACTTCATCCAGCGTTTCGCGCAGGCGCATGGATGAAAAGAGGGTGGCCAGCAGTTTTTCGTTTTCCCACGGCTTCAGCACAAAATCGGTAGCCCCTGCTTTGATGGCTTTCACTGCCATTTGCACATCGCCATAGGCAGTAATTAATACCACCACTGCCGAAGGGTCGATCTGGAGGATTTTCTCCAGCCAGTAATAGCCTTCACTTCCGCTGCTCACATCTTTGGTGAAGTTCATGTCCAGCAGGATCACATCATAATCTTCGTTGGCCATCAGAGCAGGGATGGCTTCCGGGTTTTTCTCGATATCCACCTGTGCGATGTGTCGCTTTAAAAACATTTTTGCTGCCTTCAGCAGATCTTCATTGTCATCAACGATGAGAATTTTTCCGTGTTTGTTTTCAGACATAGTGCTTGATATTGGTCAGTGCCGTCCGCTAATGGGCAATGTTAGTGCCGAAGATGAAAAAGCCGATTGCATTAAAAAATCCCGTTTCTGTGTATCAAAGATAAACGTTTTTCGTCCGCAATCGGACAGGTGCGTTCAGTGATGAACTGTAAAATCACAGTTTATAGCCTAAAAGATGGCTTGTTTCCATTGGCACGCTTGTTGGCAAGGGTAGAAACGAAATACTAAAACTCTTTTGTTTCATGGATAAGAAACTGGCTAAGAAAAACTGGACCGTAAAGAAGGTAGCAACGTGGGGTGGGGGGGCACTATTGCTCCTGTTCATTGTTTACCAAATTGCTTTTGCCGATCGCAGTTCTAAACTAAAGGTGGACAGGGAAAAGATCACCATCTCGGAAGTGAAGCGCGGAGTATTCCAGGAAACAATTCCTCAAACCGGTACCGTACAACCCAAGCGCACGGTGTACCTCGATGCCATTGAAGGTGGAAATATAAAACGGATTGTGGCCGAAAGCGGTACTGTATTGAAGCAGGGAGATGTGATTCTTGAACTGACTAACCTGAGCAGAGAGCTCCAGGTATTGCAACAGGAAGCTGCTCTTGTAGAAAGTATCAACCGTTCGCGCGATACGCGTTTAGGGATTACCAAAAATGAATTGGAACAACTTTCCACGTTAGCGCAAATTGACAATCAGCTGGCCATATTGGAACCCCAATACCACAGACAAAAGCAGTTGTACGAAAAGAAACTAATCGCCAAGCAGGATTTTGAAAAAACAGAAGCCGACTACCTTTATAATAAAGACAGAAGAAAGTTCACGTATGTAACGTATCGTAAAGATTCTTTGAACCGAATCGAGCAGCTTCATGATGTGGATGACTCCGAGCGTAGAATGAAACAAAACCTGGTAGGGATAGGAAAAATCCTGGATAATCTG
>JAHEZH010000137.1:0-7649 GCA_023251155.1 Flammeovirgaceae bacterium
TTTCTCCAGTGCATTACCTATTACAATCATATCTGCACCCGCTTCCAGTGCGGCTAGTGCTTTCTCGGTGGTATTAATTCCTCCACCCACAATCAAGGGCACATCTACGGATGAGCGCACCGCCGCTATCATTTTGGCACTCACTTCTTTTTCAGCGCCACTACCTGCATCAAGGTAAATCAGTTGAAGACCGAGCATCTCACCTGCCATGGCCGTACAGGCTGCTAGTGAATACTTATCGTCAGGTATGGGAGTAGTGTTACTGATGTAGGCAACCGAGGTGGTCTTACCGGAATTGATGAGCATATAGCCGGTAGGCATCACTTCCATTTTGTTACTCCTGATCAGCGGAGCAGCAATCACGTGCTGGCCGATTAACAAATCCGGATTACGGCCCGAGATCAATGAAAGAAACAAAATCGCATCTGCTGCCGGGTCGAGCTGAAGTGAGTTGCCCGGGAAAAGGACAACCGGTATGTTCACACTTTCTTTAATCTGACGAATCACCAACGACATATTGGTGGTGGTAATCAGACTGCCTCCTACAAAGAAAAAGTCAATGCAGTTTTCGCTGGCCAGGTTGATCAGTTGCTGCAGACGATTGGTATCTTCTGCTTTATCCGGATCAATCAGCACAGCAATGGATTTTTTTCCTTGCTGATGGCGCAGTTTTAAAATATCAAGAATTTTCATCCTCCTTTTTATTTCTGGATTGAAGAAAGTCCATCAGTTTTTCTTTTGCCAATTCAAGCAGAATAAATGAAGCCTGACTAAGTACTTGCGTACCTACCTGCGAAATGACAGCGGGCATAGCAAAAGACGGTTGATCATCGTCCTCCTCCTCTTCTTCCGCTGCCTGTTTTTCTACTACGGGCCTTATTACTTTTATCTTTTGTTTTCTTTTCTTCTTCTTTTTGGATGAAGCGGAAAGCTGACTCACCAATACATACGTAAGCACCAGTGTGCCTCCAATGATCAGTGCATTTTTCATTGTGCGCTCGGTCTTCTCTGTGATGGCTTTCACTTCTCTCTCCAACTCGCGTTTATAGCGATCAGAGCTTTCAATTAATTTCTTTTTCCGTGGGTCTTGTGATTCCAGTAATTCCATAATTACTTCTCTTTACGCTTAATGATCTCTTTAAAATAGTTCTCGAAATTTTTCAGAATGGTTTTTCTGAATACAAAAAAACCAAGGAAGGCAATCAGGTAGATGGCCGATACAATGAAGTAGCCCGCAAAAGAATAGGTAAAAAAAGTATTGATAACGTGGGCCAGCCCGATACTGAAAAACAAAAGAAATATAAGTGCAAAAAAAATCATGGTGATCACCACAATTCCCTGCGATAAAATACGCGCCATGTCTTCGCGTATTTCCATTTTAATCAGTTCCGCCTTGGTCTCTACGTAGCCCGAAAGATTAGCGATCAGATTATCGAGCTTGAGAAACTTAAATACGGATTCCTTAATACTGTCTGCATTCATTACCGCAATATAATCATTTTATAAAGCTTGGTAACAGGCTAAAATACAGCCTGTTCTATTCCCTGGCGGTGATTTGAAGCAGTTCTTCAGAAGAAATGACACGACCGTGTTTATCTCTCATTTCCTTACGGGCTATCATATTTTGCTCTGCGCTGATATACACAAAGGAGGAACCCGAATCGGGATTGTTGTAAAACTGTTTTTCAAAAACATACACCGAATCGACCGAAAGCGATCCGCTCAGCACCAGATGCGGAATGACTTCACGAATACAGCGCTGGTATTTTTCGTTTTTCTCTTCCCCATCGTGGCAAAAGCCTGGCTTATTGAATTCATACAACTCGTTGTTGATGAATATCCGGTTGGCCTTGCGGGTCACGGAAAAAATCTGCTCCGGCTGGCCTTCTCCAGATTCATTCTGATCGTTGTATATCGACCAGCTACTCAGTTGCTGATTCTCGTACGTTTTGATGACTACCTTATAGGAGGATTTGCTTCCGTTGATAAAATCATTTTTTTGATAAATCAATTCCTGGACAGCTACTGCATCCTTATTGAGATAGATCAGCGAAAAAGGGATAACAAAGAAGGTAAGCAGCAAATACAAAAATCCGGCAAGCCGGTATTTCAATGTAAGCCTTCCCAGTCCATTGGCCAGATCAATGGGTATCTCCCTCAGATAAGGGATCGGAAAAAAGATAAGTACTCCGATGAAATTAAAAAGAAAATGAGCGATTGCAATACTGATCGCCACATTGGAATTGAACATGGCGGCAATAAATGCAGTGATGGTGGTACCGATATTGGCCCCCAGAATAAAAGGAACTGCCTGCCTGAGCTTGATCACTTTTTTCGCTACCAGTGGCACGACCAGGGAAGTAGTGATGGTGCTGGAGCGAATGGCTGCAGTGGTAATCAGCCCCCAGCCAAATGATTTGAATGTGTTTTGAAAAAAGAACTGCTGCACCCGTCCCTGTGTACCAAAGCCCAGCAGATCTGACAATACTTTTCTAAAAAAAAGAATAGACCCGAACAGCAATCCAAAAGCAAGAATCATCAATATAAAACCCTGATCGATGGTTGTAACCAACAAATGGATCACTGGCTTGAAGACGGACAGCAACGTAAAATCGGTAGTCAACGGCCCCATGGGCTCACCAAAAAAACGGGTGGCAATAAATTGAGAAGCCGTGGAAAGAAATCCGTAATAGTATTCCAGCGGGAACAGAATGATTACCGTGAGGATATTAAAAAAATCATGATAGGTACCTGTGGCTACCGCCCTGCGAAACTCTTTCTTCTTTGTGATGAAACCCAGCGATACAATGGTGCTGGTAATTGTAGTGCCTACATTCGCCCCCATAATGATGGGAATGGCTCCTTCCAGTGTAATGGCTCCTGATGCCACCAGTGCCACCGTCATGGAGGTAGTAGTTGAACTGCTCTGGATAATGGCCGTTACCAGTAACCCAATGAACAGACCTGTGAAAGGATTAGAGGTAGCCAGAATGATGGTCTCCGCAGCGGTTTTTCCTAAATGCTGCAGGGAGGAAATCATCAGGTCAAGCGCAAAAAGGAAAATGAGAAGGGCAGCCAGTATATAGATCGAATTGCGCAGAAAAAATTTTGTGCGTTCTCTGTTCGTTAAAGGGACGGGTTGCCCGGGCACTTGCGTACTCATGTTCTGTAAAGATAATCAGTATGCGATAAGATGAGCGGTATTAACAAAGACTTAATCTTAAAAAATAAAACCTGTCAATTCCAAATCAACAGGTTTTTAACAAGTCAAATCAAAGTTCTTTATCACATCAATTCATTCACGGCCATCCAGGCCATCAGCCCCGGGCCAATCTTCAGCGCATCTTCATCAATATCAAAAGTAGGCGTATGCACATACGATGTTATTCCTCTCGCCTCATTGCGTGTACCTAACCGATAGAATGATGCCGGAATAATCTGAGAATAATACGAAAAGTCTTCCGAGCCCATGGCAATATCCAGGTCTACCACATTGTCTTTCCCTACATAGGCTTCTGCGGCCGCGCGTATCCTGCGTGTTACCAGCGGATCATTCTTCAGGAAAGGGTAACCATGCGAATACTCCACTTCACAGCGGCCGCCCATGGCTTCGGCTATACCTTCTGCCATCTTCTTTATTTTCTTCAGACCGCTTTCTCTCCATTCCTCATTAAGTGCACGAAAAGTACCTGCCATGTTGACTTCATCAGGAATAATATTGGTAGCCCCCTCGCCTATGATTCTTCCAAAGGTTAATACCGTAGGTTGCTTAGGGCTTGCATTACGGCTGATCACCTGCTGCAACGCAACAATGATATGTGAAGCAATCACCACCGGATCGACACACAGCTCGGGCGCAGCACCGTGCCCGCCTTTACCTATTACCTTCAGGTAAATCTCATCGCTGCTGGCCATATACATGCCTTCGCGAAAGCCAATCTTGCCTACAGGCAATAGAGGAAACACATGCTGCCCGATGATCGATGCCGGTTCAGGGTTTTGAAGTACTCCGTCACGGATCATGTACGATGCTCCTCCCGGATTCTTTTCTTCTCCAGGCTGAAACACCAACCGTATTGTTCCTTCAAACTGATCTTTGATTTCGTGAAGAATACGAGCCGTACCCAGCAACGATGAAGTGTGCACATCATGTCCACAGGCATGCATCACTCCTTTGTGCTTCGACTTGTAAGGAACATCATTTTTTTCTTCAATGGGCAGAGCGTCCATATCTGCGCGCAAGGCAATGGTTTTTCTGGACGGATTTTTCCCTTCTATGGTAACCATCAGACCGGTATCGGCAATGGATTTTTGAGACGTGATGCCCCAACCTTTCAATGTGTCGGAAACGAATTTTACCGTTTCATGTTCTTCGTACGACAATTCCGGATGAGCATGAAGGTGTCTGCGAAGCTGAACCACTTCGGCTGCGTAAGCAATTGATTTCTGGCGTATATTATCAAGCAATGACATAAAACAAAATTAACTATTCTGGTTTTTAATAAATTAGATTACCGCGCTCAACGGAGGAGATAACAAAAAAAATAAAATACCGTCACATAGACGGACCTACTTGATGGGAACCCTTTCGGGGACAAGAATAGTATTGGGGAAAAATTGTTTGATGTGGGTAAGGTCTTTCTGGGCTTCCAGACGGCTAAAATAGCTTCCCACCGTCACCCTGAATTTGGGTTGATTGTATTGAAGTGTCGCAGACAGTTCAGGAACATTGGAGGACATTCTTCTTTTGGTATCCATCGCTTCTTCACGATTGGTACCGGAATACACCTGCAATGTGTATCCATCCACAAATTTTTTCGATTGATTGATACGGTCAATGCTGTCCAGCACGGTATCCACCTTTTTGTTCACATGAAGAACAGGATTGGCCACGTACACCTTATCCGCAGAAGCCATTACCGGTGCTTCTTTCTTCGATGAATCGCCCGACATTCGGGGCCGGTAGGCCGATAAATTTTCAGAGTGCGCGGTCGTACTACTGCTGGTCGCCATTTGGGCGGCACAGCCGTTCAGGATTGCTCCTGTCAGTACTACGATGGCTACTCTGAAAATCATGTCGGCTAAAATACTAAAAAAGAGTTATCCTTCAATGATAATGCACCTTCCGGCTTTGAGGTCTTCTTCTACCTTTTTGTACTTAACGTCTTTCATCACCTCTCCGTTTTGATATTGTACGGTTACTTTATCATTACGGTTAGCTATTTTTTCTGATTTGGTAGGCATTACCTTCTCCTGCTCACGAGGCGGGCCTTGTGGCTGAGGATTGCTGCTTCCACCGTCAAGCAGCGAATGCGATTCTTCCTTCTGCTCCTTCAGCTTCACGCGTGACTGCTGCGTGCGGGCTTCTCTCAACTGATCTCCCTCCTGGTCGGTAATATCTGCCTTCATCAGGAAGGAAATGGTCTCTTCATTCACTCGGGTGATAAAACGCTTGAATGCCTCGAAGCCTTCAAACTTATAAATCAAGAGGGGATCTTTCTGCTCATACACGGCATTCTGCACCGATTGCTTCAGGTCATCCATGTCCCGCAGGTGTTCTTTCCATTGCTGATCGATGATGGCAAGCGTAAACATCTTCTCCATCGAACGGATCAGTTCGGCATTATTGGATTCGATGCTCTTCTTCAGGTTGACAACGACAGCCACTTGCTTCGAGCCATCATCAAAAGGAACCAATACGTTTTCCAGCGTAGCTCCACGCGCCTTGAACATACCACTTAATACCGGCATGGATTTCTCTGCGATCATCTTGTTCTTATGCTCGTAGTGCTTCAATGCCTCATCGTATAATCTCTCTGTCAGTTTTTGCTGATTCAGTTTGGAGAAATCCTCATTGCTGATCACAAAATCAAATCCGAAGGTAGTCAGTACGCTCAGTTTGAAATTCTCCAGCGTCTCGCCATTCTTCGCATTGATTACCATCTCTTCCGATGTATCGTACAGCATGGTGAGAATATCCAGCTGAAGACGTTCGCCAAACAAGGCATTTCTTCTGCGCTTATAAATTACTTCACGCTGTGAGTTCATTACGTTATCGTACTCCAGCAAGCGCTTACGAATACCGAAATTGTTCTCTTCTACTTTCTTCTGTGCGCGTTCAATCGAACTGGTCACCATCGAGTGAGAAATTACTTCACCTTCTTTCAATCCTAGCTTGTCCATGAAGCGGGCAATCCGCTCCGGCATGAACAAACGCATCAGGTTATCTTCCAGCGACACATAGAACTGCGATGAACCCGGATCTCCCTGACGCCCCGAACGACCACGCAACTGGCGATCCACTCTTCGCGACTCGTGGCGCTCCGTACCGATGATGGCCAAACCACCCGCTGCACGCGACTCTGGTGTCAGTTTTATATCGGTACCACGACCCGCCATGTTGGTAGCAATGGTTACCGTACCGGGCTTACCCGCTTCAGCAACGATCTCTGCTTCGCGCTGATGCTGCTTCGCATTCAATACATTGTGCTTGATCTTCTTGAACTGAAGCATACGGCTCAACACTTCTGATATTTCCACAGAGGTAGTACCCACCAGCACAGGGCGGCCTTCTGCTGTTAGCCGCACAATCTCTTCGACGACGGCGGTAAACTTCTCACGGATGGTCTTGTAAACAAGATCGTCCATGTCTTTACGTGTTACCTGGCGGTTAGTCGGAATAGTAACTACATCCAGTTTATAAATATCCCAGAATTCACCCGCTTCGGTTACCGCTGTACCTGTCATACCGGCCAGCTTGTGGTACATGCGGAAGTAATTCTGCAAGGTGATGGTAGCGTAGGTCTGCGTGGCATCCTCCACTTTCACATTTTCCTTTGCTTCAATGGCCTGGTGCAATCCATCCGAGTATCTTCTTCCATCCAACACACGACCGGTCTGCTCATCCACAATTTTCACTTTGCCATCGACAATGATGTATTCCGTATCGCGCTCGAACAGGGTGTATGCTTTCAACAGCTGATTGATGCTGTGAATACGCTGTGTTTTGGTGGTATAATCACGAATCAGCTCGTCTTTCTTCTGTGCTTTTTGTTCACCGGAGAGCGTAACTTCTTTTTCAATCTTATTTAACTCTACCCCAATCTCCGGAAGGATAAAGAATCTGGCATCTTCACCTTCACCGGTAATTAAGTCAATCCCTTTTTCAGTGAGCTCTACGCTGTTGTCCTTCTCATCGATTACGAAATAAAGCGGAGCATCCGCATTCGGCATCTCCTTCTTGTTATCCTGCAGGTGGAAGTTCTCTACCTTTTGCAGGATGTTTTTCATGCCCGACTCGCTGAGCAGCTTGATCAACGGCTTGTACTTGGGCATCGCACGATGTGCGCGGAACAATGCCAGACCTCCGTCTTTCTCATTGCCTTCGGCAATCAATCTCTTGGCATCGTTCAGGTATTGGTTGATGGCCTTCTTCTGCGCCTCTACTACTTTGTTGATACGTGGCTTCAGATCATAGAACTCGTGCTGATCGCCATGAGGAACCGGACCAGAAATGATCAATGGAGTACGTGCCTCATCAATCAATACCGAATCGACCTCATCGACCATGGCATAATGGTGACCTCTTTGTTGCACCAGCTCTTCCGGGTCACGAGCCATGTTATCACGCAGGTAGTCGAAGCCAAATT
>JAHEZH010000137.1:7659-16405 GCA_023251155.1 Flammeovirgaceae bacterium
AAATTCATTGTTGGTTCCATAGACGATATCGGCCTGGTACGCATTTCTTCTGGCAATCGAGTTCGGTTCATGCTTATCAATACAATCTACATTAAGACCATGAAACTGGAATAACGGAGCCATCCACTCGCTATCACGCGTAGCCAGGTAGTTGTTTACCGTTACAATGTGTACGCCTCTTTTTGCCAAGGCATTGAGGAACGAAGGGAACGTAGCCACCAGTGTTTTACCTTCACCCGTTGCCATCTCGGCGATCTTGCCCTGGTGCAGTGCAATACCACCAATGATCTGCACATCATAGTGCACCATATCCCACTTGATGAGGTTACCCGCGGCCATCCATTGACTGTGCCACTGCGCTTTGTCGCCAACTATTTTTACGTTCGGATAGCGGGCAGCAAAAGCACGGTCAAAATCCTGTGCGGTTACTTCGATGTAATCGTTCTCTTTATATCGGCGGGCTGTTTCGCGTACAATAGCAAACGCAAGCGGCAATACCTTCATCAATACTTTCTCAAGCTCTACGTTGCGCTCTTTTTCAATCTTATCGATCTGTGAGAAGATGAATTCTTTTTCATTGAGATCCAGTTCGGGATGATCGGCAATGCGCTTGTGCAATTCAGCCAGCTGGTCGTCAATGTTTTTTAATTGTTCATTGATATAATTCTGCACTTCCACGGTCTTGTGGCGAAGCTCATCGTTGGAAATGGTCTTCAGCTTTTCACCTTCGGCTTTGGTGTCTTCCACCAACGGCATCATCAGTTTAATATCCTTTTCTGACTTGGTTCCGAAGAGTTTAGCAATGAGTTTTAGCATAAAAATCTATGGTCTGTAAATAATCTGCCTTAAAGGCATGAAAAAGGTTTGAAAGTTAAGGATTTCGAGGGTGCAATTATAGTTCCATTTCGTGCCGAAACAGCATTTTGGCAGAAAGTTATCGGTAGAAAAAGCCATGCCCGCACCCGGGAGAGGCCTGGTTGTTAACCATCAGGCAAAAGTCAATGATGACTATTAAATCTCTATTTCGCCTTCAAATACCTTCCGGGCCGGGCCGATCAGGTAAATGTCGCTGAAGGCGTTGCCTTTTGATTTGAATTCGATGGAAAGCTCACCGCCCAATACTTTGATTTTAACTGGCGAAGTGTAGCCTTTTAGCGAAGCAGCCAAAGCTGACGCAGTGACACCTGTGCCACAAGAGAGTGTTTCTTCCTCCACACCTCGCTCGTAGGTGCGCACAAACAACGTGTTATTACCCATCTCTTCTACAAAATTGGCATTGGTGCCGATCGGATGAAAAGTTTTGCTGTAGCGAATCGCTCTTCCTTCGGGAGTAACCGGGTAATCGTTTAATGTAGCTACAAATTTTACGAAATGGGGAGAACCGGTATTGACCGAAACCCCTCCATCCACATTTTTCAGCTCATTGACATCATTCATTTTTAATTTGATGATGTCATTGCCCAATACCTCCGCTTCATGCGGGCCATCGTAGGCATTGAAGGTGGTTTTTCCCTCAATCACGCCCAGATCAGAGGCAATTTTTACCGCGGCACGACTACCATTACCGCAAAGGCTCTGAGTACCATCGCCATTGTAGTACGAAAGTTTGAAGTCAAACTCCGGGTCGTTCTCGATGATCATTACGCCATCACAGCCCACACCGAATTTGCGATCGCACAGGCGCATGATCTGCTCGATGGTGAGGGTATAATTACCGGTACGATTGTCAATGATTACAAAGTCGTTGCCGGTAGCCTGATATTTAAAGAACTTGATTTTCATAGAAGCGATCAGCCTTGCTGGTCATTTTACCTCCTCATAATCTACATACTCACCACCCTTGATTCCTTTGGAGCGCTCTTTCTTGGCCGATGCTTTGTCTACCTTCTGCTGCTCCCGCTGATGGCGATACTGTTGTGTAGCAGCACCGGCTCTAAAAAACATACTTCCGATTTTATAAACCGAATAGATGATCAGCGAAAAAATCAGCAAAAATTTAAACATAAACTTTATCTGTTTTAAGGATACTGGCTTCAGTGATTAACGGCTCAAATACAAATTTCGTTCAGCGTAGATATTGAGGAAATAGTCGTCCATCAGATCATCGATGAAATAAATGGCCTCCCCGGTTGATTTCATTTCAGGGCCCAGCTCCTTATTCACTTCAGGGAATTTGCTGTACGAGAATACGGGTACTTTAATCGCATATCCTTTTTTAGTAGGATTGAAATTAAAGTCTTTCACTTTCTTATCGCCCAGCATCACCTTGGTCGCATAGTTCACGTACGGCTCGTCATACGCCTTGCAGATGAATGGTACTGTTCGTGAGGCACGAGGGTTGGCTTCAATGATATAAACGGTATCGTTTTTCACGGCAAACTGAATGTTGATTAACCCCACCGTCTTCAGGGCCACGGCAATGCGCTTGGTATAGGTTTCAATTTGCTTGATGATGAAGTCGCCCAGATTATATGGAGGCAATACGGCATACGAATCGCCCGAGTGAATACCGGCCGGTTCAATGTGCTGCATGATACCGATGATGTACACCTCTTCTCCATCACAGATGGCATCCGCTTCGCATTCAATGGCGCCGTCAAGGAAATGATCGAGCAATACTTTGTTCTCCGGCAAATGTTTCCAGATATCGAGAATGTGATTTTCCAACTCGGTTTCGTTGATCACAATTTTCATGCTCTGTCCACCCAACACATACGATGGTCTTACCAGCAATGGAAACCCGATTGTCTTTGATGCTTCCAGCGCCTCGTCTGCATTAGTTGCCACACCAAATTCAGGATATGGAATGTTCAGTTCTTTCAACAAGGAAGAGAAGCTTCCGCGGTCTTCGGCAAGATCAAGCGCTTCGTAAGAAGTGCCCAGGATCTTCACCCCGTATTTCTCCAGCTTCTCAGCCAGTTTCAATGCGGTTTGTCCGCCCAACTGCACGATGACGCCTTCCGGTTTTTCATGTTGAATGATATCCCACAGGTGCTCCCAGAATACCGGTTCGAAATAAAGTTTATCCGCAATATCAAAGTCGGTAGAAACCGTTTCCGGATTACAGTTGATCATGATGGCTTCGTAGCCAGCTTCCTTTGCCGCCAGAATACCGTGCACACAAGAGTAATCGAACTCAATTCCCTGGCCGATACGATTGGGTCCCGAACCCAATACAATTACTTTTTTCTTATCGGAAGCGACCGATTCGTTTTCCTTATCGAAAGTAGAATAGTAATACGGTGTCTTCGCTTCAAATTCGGCAGCACACGTGTCGACTAATTTAAATACGCGATTGATGCCCATCTCCCTGCGCTTCAGATGCACTTCACTTTCTTTGCAGTCCATCAGATGAGCCAGCTGACGGTCAGCATATCCTTTCTCTTTGGCCGTGCGCATCAATGTGGCCGGCAGTGTACCTAATTCGTACTTACCAATTTCTTTCTCCAGTTCAATGAGCTCCCATATCTGCTCCAGGAACCACTTGTCAATTTTAGTCAGGTTCTGGATGGTCTTCATGGAGATGCCCAGCTTCATGGCATCATAGATGTGGAACAACCTGTTCCAGCTCGGATGTTCGAGACTATATAAAAGATCGGCTTGCTTGGTCAATTCTTTTCCGTCAGCACCCAATCCGTTTCTGCGGATCTCCAGTGACTGACAGGCCTTCTGCAATGCTTCCTGGAAGTTTCTTCCGATACCCATTACTTCGCCTACCGACTTCATCTGTAAACCAAGCTTGCGGTCAGCGCCAGGGAATTTATCGAAGTTCCAGCGGGGAATTTTTACAATCACATAATCCAGTGCCGGTTCAAAGTAAGCCGTCGTTGTTCCTGTGATGGCATTCTTCAATTCATCCAGGTTATAACCGATAGCTAATTTGGCCGCAATTTTTGCGATCGGATATCCGGTAGCTTTTGATGCCAAAGCGGATGAACGTGACACGCGCGGATTGATTTCAATACCAATAATGTCATCATTCTCCGGATTGACCGAAAACTGCACATTACAACCTCCCGCAAAGGTTCCGATTCCATTCATCATTTTGATGGCGAGATCGCGCATTTTCTGATAAACCGTATCTGGTAATGTCATGGCCGGTGCTACTGTAATCGAATCTCCGGTATGAATCCCCATGGGATCGAAGTTCTCAATGGAACAGATAATGATCACATTACCCGCTCCATCACGAAGTAATTCCAGCTCGTACTCTTTCCACCCCATGATGCTCTGCTCCACCAGTACTTCATGGATAGGGGAGGCATGCAGACCCCGATTGAGCATCGCGTCAAATTCTTCGGGCTTGTTAACAAAGCCACCCCCGGTACCGCCCAGTGTAAATGACGGACGTATAACCAGGGGGAATCCAATCTCTTGCGCTATTTCTTTTCCTTCAAGGAAGGAGGTGGCAGTTGCTCCTTTACAAACGCCCACATTGAGTTCGATCATTTTCAACCGGAATTTCTCCCGGTCTTCGGTCATTTCAATCGCAGCAATGTCCACCCCGATGATTTTAACACCATAATGCTCCCAGATTCCTGCCTTATCGCAATCAATACAAAGATTGAGGGCAGTCTGGCCACCCATGGTAGGCAGCACCGCATCGATATGGTGCTTTTCCAGGATGTGTTTAATCGATTTTTTCTCCAGTGGAAGAAGGTAGACGTGATCGGCAGTCACCTTATCGGTCATGATGGTGGCCGGATTAGAATTGATCAGCACCACCTCGATGCCCTCCTCGCGGAGTGAACGGGACGCTTGTGACCCTGCGTAGTCAAATTCGCAGGCCTGACCAATAATAATAGGGCCGCTACCTATAATAAGTACCGAACGGATGCTTCTGTCTCTTGGCATTGCTGATTAGTGGATGGATAAATTGCGCAAAAATAAACAGGATTTTGAGGAATGAAGGGCAAGCCGTATTAATTCTTCAAATCTTTTTCGCTGTGCCTTTTCACATTAAAATCACTCCTTTTGTCAGAAATCTTTTGGTACGGTGGGCTGCTGAAATAAGTCTCCTAAACGATTAACGCACAATGATTTTGCGGGAGATTACTTTGCCCTCTGTCTCTATTTTTAAAATATAGAGCCCGGCCGGCCAATTTGTCTCCACCTCTTTTTTCGCTACTGTTTCGTTTACATCCATCGTTTCCGTGTTCATCAGCTTGCCTTGTGCATTGAAAAATGACAAGTGAAACGAAGCCGGCTGAGCGGAAGTCACCTCCAGCGATACTTTACCGTTTTCAACCGGGTTGGGATACACGAGTACATCACTTAATGTGGCGCTTTCCAATCCGGTGATCGGACCTTGAATGCTTACATTATCAATGGCCCAGCCCCAGCCATTAGCAGTCGCATTGGAGGTGAACCGGAACCGGATCAACACCTTGTCACCTGCTTTAAATTTTCCGGTGCCGGTGATGTTAATCAACCTGTTCTTGAGTAAAGCAGCGGTACCATTTTGTGCATTCGTAAAGGCGGATACCCAATTCGCGTTGGCCGATGCATTATAATTAGCAATCAGTGTCTCCCAGGTTACTCCATTATCCTTTGACCCTTCTACCGTTACGTATTCGGTCGCTACCGATTCGGTAATTACTTCTTCATCGAAACTCATGAACGGGTTCGTGTCACTGACAATGATGGGTGTCTTCAACAGATAAATAAAGTCTGACGTTTTATTCAACCCGAATCCATTGGGGTAAGGATGTGTCGTATTGATCAATCCATTATTGAAGGCGGCCGGTTGTGAAATGGTGAAGAAGTTTCCTACAAAATCGGTATTGGAGGTATTGAAATCAGAAACGTATTGAGTTGCCGCTGCATTGAATTCAATCACGGGAACAGTAAAGAAATCCGTAGCGGGCAGTACACTTTCATTTCCGGTGGGATCTTTGGCGCGCACTCTGTACTTAAACACATCTCCTTTATTCAACCCGGTTACGACCTGGTTCAGCGTGTAGTTGCTGGTGTTCTCCGCAACCGGAAAATTATAGGTGTTGATTGCCTCACTATTGATCTGATACTCTATTGCCAAACTTGCCAGTGCATCTCCATCGGTGGCATTAACAGCCATGGTGAACTGATCATTTCCTTTTAACTGATAATTCAAGTGATCATGTAACACGACGGGAGGTGTTTCATCAACCTGAATACGCAGGTTATCAATTGCCCAGCCCCAGCCATGAACTAACTGATCGGCAAAAAGACGAAAGCGAATGATTACTTCATCGCCCGCTGCAAAATTTCCAGCGGCCAGCAAATCAATCTCTCTTGATTTAAACAAAGATGGAATACCTGTTGCCGTTGAATTCGGTTGTGCTTCGCTATCCGATGCACTGTTGAATCGTGCCAGCCAATCCGTCTGGCTTCTTGAATTATAACCATCCAGTAAATTTTTCCAGGTAGTGCCACCATCTTTCGATCCTTCCACCACTACATAATCATAAAAGCCACTGCTGCCAAATGCGGCTCCGGCATCCGATGGTTCTACCAACACAATTTCATCAAAGCGCACAAAGGCATTGGTTGCTTTTAATTTTACCGGCACTTTCAACTGGTATACCGAATTACTCTCGTTGTTTGCACCGGTTCCATTGGGGTAGGGATGCGAAGTATGAATTGCTCCATTATTAAAACCTGATGGCATCTGCACACTGAAGAGATTATCTCCAAAAAAATCGCTGGAGGCCGTATTGAAATTGTTGGCGTACGAAGTCTGCACAGGAAGCAATCCGGTAACGGGCACTTCAAAATAATTGCTTGCCGGAGTAACCGTCTGGTTGTGGGCTACCGAACTATCAATGGCCCGGATTCTGTATTTCACCACATCATTTTGCGACAGCAACGGTGAGAAGGTAATCGTGGCTTCATACAATGAATCAGCCGGCACTTTTAAAGTCATGGTAATATCAGGTTTTGCAACACCATTGATCTGATACTCTACGTTCACCGATTGAATACCAATGTTGTCCGATACAATGGCATTCAATACCAGTTGCGTATCTGTATCCACAAGAAACTGTTTTGCATCATGCACTATTTTCGGGGCCTTGGTATCGGGGCCGGCAGTAAAGGCAATCAGTGATTGCTTCGGAGCATTACCCTGCAAATAAATCATTCCCGGCAACGTGTATGGGAACTGTGCGTTGTCCTCCACAGAAATGTAATACCCATAGGTAATCGTTGTTGCTGAAGAAGGAAGGTTACCCGAAAACTCATTTGCATTTCCGGTGGAGGTCATCGTTACATCCGTGAACGAAGTTCCGTTGGTGGTGTAATGCAGCTTCACCGTTGATGCGTTATACGATTTATCTCCCTGAATGACTCCTTTCACCACATAAGGAGCATTAAGTGTTTCCGTATTGGGTAATGGGGTATGCTTTACAAGTATTCGTGTCCATCCCATATCATTGAGCATCGCCATGGCAATCGGGCCCGGATCGTGTATGGTTTCTCTCAGTCCGATTTGTGGCGTCATCAATGAATTCGGATTGCCGGCCGGATAAGTAGTTTCATCCAAATGAGCAATACTTGAGCCTGCCGTGAATGTAGCGGGGGCATAAATTTTTGCCCGTGCACCGGCATTACTTGTCAGTACCGATGGCGAATTGAAAAATAAATTAGTGCTGATCAGCTGAGTTCTCAGATCGGCAGAAGGTTGGGTAAATGCCGTCACTATATTTTGTGCTGAAAGATTTTCAAGATAGGTGGCATAGGTAAACACATAATCACCATTGGAGATCAATCCATTAGTACCGCTTACAGTGTAATTATGATTGATCCCTAAACCATGGCCAATTTCATGCAACACAATGGAGACTAAATCATACGTACCGGTGGGAGCACCACCGCCTGTTCCATAAAACCAGGCACTATTGCTGCTGTTGAATGAAGCAACAATGTCGGGGCTGCCGGCACCATTTATTTCTACCCCCGTGATTTTTTCAGCTAGCGCTACCGGGTACCATGTTTGCTGACGCTGTGCCCCGGCAAAATTGCGGATGAACGTACCTGCCGATGCACTCCCCAGCACACCCGCACTTAACGATTCCCACGTGGCGGTTATACGGATAGGTACATCGGACGAAATTAAAGTTGACCATATATCGACCGCCGCCTGAAATGCACTTTGGGCTTCACTCGAAAAATTAACGTAGGTGACTTCAAAAGTGGCTGTTTTGGTACGGCCTGCGGCATTGAATTTTAATGGTGATGCGATGTATGTATTTTTATCGTGCGGATCAGCATAGCAAACAGCGGGCTGTCCGGGCTTCATCATTTCAAAATGGCGCTTCGATTGCGCCTTCACCTGCATAACGATCAGTACTGCCAACAGTAAAACCGCGCCACCTTTCTTCATCGATACTTATTTTAATGTAATATGCTTAATTTGATTTTATGTTAATGCCTCACCTGATAAATAAAATAACGTTCGCGATTGTTTTCCTTACCATCGCATCGTGTGCCACTACATTTGCTCAACGTAAACCCATTATCACTTTTGAGAAAACGCCTTGCTTTGGCAGTTGCCCGGTGTATCAGCTGGAGATCTACCCAAACAGGAAAATGAAGTTGTTATCCGTTAAATACCTGAACATCGGGGAAGGTGATTTTTCTGCCAAACTAAAAAAGAAAGACTATCAAGCCCTTATCCACGCATTTCATCGCATCCGCTTTTCAGAATTGAAGGATTCGTACTCGACCCAACCCGTTTCTGACTTACCAACACGCTACCTCTCCTTCA
>JAHEZH010000255.1 GCA_023251155.1 Flammeovirgaceae bacterium
TCTCTTCGAGGCGTTTCTTTTCAAAGCTGCTATTTGAGGGGAGTCGTTCAATACTCTTGATATTGATTCCGCGATTCTTGAAAATGGATTTCCATTGGTCAATGGTAAAACGATCCCTGTGCGATGTAGTCAGCATTACACGTACCGCATTTTCAGTATAGCCAGACAGTAATTCACACAACGCTTCAGTTGCTTTGGGACTGAACGCAGCCATTCCATCCCCCATGTCTTCTGGAACACGCCAGCTTTGCGCTGGAATCATTACGCCATCTATGTCTAAGAAAATTAACATATTGCAATTGTAATGATCTAATATTTAACCAGTTAATTCAAGAAACAGTTTCAATTTCATGCCCATGTATTTCGCATCCTCTGCGTTATACTTAGTAATATCCTCCGGGCGGTCAAAGTCAATATGTCAGAAAATCAATACACGAACGGAGGCTTGAGTTATTGTTTTTGAAAGATCTTTGCATCCAGATCAAGCACCCGGAATTTGGTAGGATCTACTAACGGGAGCACGGCATCATAGAAGCCAATAATAAATAATCCACCCGGATTGAGTGAATCGTAAAACTTATCAAACAACGCCAGCTTGGCCCTATTGTCGAAGTAGATCATCACATTCCTGCAGAAGATAATGTCGTGATTCTTTGGAAACGGATCGGTGATGAGATTATGGTGCTTAAAGGTCACGTGTTGAATCAAACTGGTGTCCATAAAGGAAAAACCATCTCGAACGGAATAGTATTTTTTCAGTGTAGAACCTGGATTGAAATGAAGATAGTTCTTATCATACTCCTCCATCTTCATTTCATTAAATTCACCCTTCTTCGCAGTGGTCATGGCCTGATTACTGATGTCGGTTGCCAATGCTTTTGCAGGCCGCGTGAATCCCGATTCTTTCAATACAATACCCATGGTATAAACCTCTTCTCCAGTCGAGCATCCGGCATGCCATACGGATAGTTCTTTGTTTCCTGCAAAATGGTCGCTCAGGAGAAAACGGATTTTTTTCCATAGCACCGGGTCTCGAAACATGGAAGTAAGCCCTACGCTTATTTCATCCATAAAAGGATAAATAAACGAATGATCTTTCAATATCTTTATCCATAGCTCATGTACGGCACCCAATCGGAAGATGTGTAATGCTCTGATTACTCTTCGTTTAAGTGATTTGGGTTCGTAACAACTGAAATCAATACCATGGCGCTGTTGAATGGCATCCGTCAGTGATTTGAGTTCTTCATCCGAGATCGTGATTCCATCCACCGTTTGTCCAGTCTCCATATTACAATGTGTTTCTTAAAATGAGCAAACTTTTTTTATAGTGATCGCTATCCGTTCCCACATTGATGACTGTTGCGTTAAACTTTTTGAGCATTCCGTTTTTATCGTTGATATTGAGTACTAATTGTCCGGGTTGTTCCTGCCGATGAATCACAAACCGTTCGAGGTTCACCAATGATCCATTGACAATAATGTTCTTCAGCAGTGTTTTTTTCAATTCCAATCGCTTTATTCCCAATTCCGCCAGGAACAAATCGTTGGCCGTCTTGAATGTCAGGTCCGGATTGATTTCAGCCATCGGAAAACAATTTTTCATTGCTGTTATAATCTCCTGCAGCTCCTGCAATTTTTCTTTGTCCTGAGTAATAAAAAGAGAGATCACCATTACTTTATAAGGTATGCCCTCATCCGACAGCAGTGGCGTAAAATTGCCCGCCATCCATAATTCCTTTTGTGCTTTGTTCACGATCCTGAACTCTCCAGAAAAAGAGCGTCCTGACCGGATACTATCCCACATCATTTCATACTGGATTGAATCATTTCCACGGTTAGGGATTAAGCTCTGATATAATTGGCCCTGGATTTCATTTAAAGAGAAACCGGTTATCCCCAGGAAAACGGGATTAGCCATCATCACTTTGCCTTCCAGATCCAGTTCAATGGTCGACAACGAAGACAGCACGGCATTGGTCTCCGATTGCTTCCTTTTCATTTGCTCCTGGGTAGCCTGCAGTTCTTCCATGTTTTGACGAAGCTCTTCCTCCTGCGATTTCACCTCCATTGCCATGCTCTGTGATTCCACCAGCAACCGTTCTGTCTTTAAATGATTTTCCAGCGAGTGAAGATTATAGCCAACATTTTGGCCAATCTTCTTCAGGTACTCCAGTTCATGTGGCTGCAACGCATTGAAAGAAGCCACTTCAATAGCACCCAGCATTTTGTCTTCCGCTAAAAGCGGTATAATACAAATGCATCGGGGAAGCGCTTCGCCCAGGCCGGAAGTGATTTTGATGTAATCCTTCGGAACATCAGTGATATGAACGATTTCCTTTTCGTAATAAACTTGTCCAATCAATCCTTCACCCGGATTAATTCGTTTTTGCACATATCTTTTTTTTCCGTAGGCATAGGAGGCCGTGAGTTCAAAGTAGCAATCCGAATCAATTTCCGTAAGCAGAAAAAAGCCACCCTGATTGGCATGGATGTAGTTGACAACCGAAGAGAGTACCTGGAATGAATAATCCGTCAGGTCACTTCCGTTATGTTTGAGTTCAGCGATCGCGGCAACACCATGAGTTATCCAGTTGTTCTCCTGGTCTTTTCTCCTCAGTTCCATAATCTTCTCGTTTGCCAGGAGCAGCGAATGACGAATTGTTTCATCACTCATTGCCTTTACCCGTAACGAAAACTTCTCCTCCCCGATTTCGCTGATGCCTTCCACCATGGATTGAAATTCACCTAAGCTTTTTTTAGCATTGACAAGATAATCGGAGATGTAGCCAACCGGCTCATGGGTATGGCCTTGCTCCCCTGTCAGAGTTAATAACTTGCGGAATTGGTTGGTGGTGTAGTTTTGAATGGTGAGTAACAGCAGCGACTCAACCAGTAAAAGGCCATTGACCCAATGATAAAAACCATTCTGCCAACTATTGAATACCACCCCAATTGCACTGAAGAGTACCATTCCCAGCAAGACAAAACGTGTTCTCATAAATTATAGCCCATTTTTTTCCACCACTTCCGCGAGACGATCACTATCCATTACCCAAATAAAACGAGGTGCTATTTTCATGTCACGATCAAAGGAAAAAGAGATAGAGTTGATATACACCTGTTTGACGTATTCACCAAAGTCGTCATTGATCACATCCTTTATCTTTGCTGAAGTTCCATCGATCAGTACAGGAACGTCTCCGTACATCTTCACACTTAGTTCATTGGAAAGCTTCGTGATCACAGCGGCCGACAGAATATTATCTAATTCTTTCGCGAACTCTTCTTTAAAATTCAATGCGGGATTGTTGCCTTCGGGGATTTCCGAAGTCAGGTATTCAAATTCTTCATTTGACAAAAACAAGTAACTTTTCCCGGTTAGATCGCCAAAAATCTCGGTGGTCAAAAGCACACTTTTCTGATCCCTGTTAAGCAATGTTTGCTCGACTGAAAAATCATCACCTAAATCGTAATAACTGACATGAAAGTTGTTAAAGTATATTTTTTGCTTCGCTATTTTTGAAAGTGAAAGCGTAGCATTCGTGTAGCCCGACTCGAAGGCCGTTTTTAAATGATAATCAACTTTTAGTTTTTTTCCGTTTAGCATACCTTAAGCGTTAACCGTCCTGTTCTGATTACTTAAAAGCGCGTTGATAATTCCGGGAATACTTAGCGACAGGCACACATTACCATTTCCTAAAATGGTGACTCCGCTCAAATACGAAATCGATTCAAAGGGTTTATGAAGAGGCTTCTCTACAATTTCCTTTTGCTGCAACAGTTTATCAACGATAAAGCCAATGCGTCTGCCATTAAATGAGACCACCACAATTTCCAGTTTTTTTTCAGGGTGGAGTTTGTCAAATGACGCATATCGTTCCTTGGATCCCTCCAGCGTTTGCGCTAAAAAGTGAGAGAGGAACACAATGTGTATCGTATTTCCCAGATGTACTGTGATCAGACCATTCGCTGCTTTGTGAATGTCTGACTTATAAATCGAGATCACCGATTCGGTATAAGAAAGCGGGATCGCATAGGTTTGATTTTCCAAATCGAAAAGCAGCGTTGACTTGACTGCCATGGAAGAGGGAAGACTAAGTGTAAAGATGGATCCCTCGCCAATCATTGAATCCACCTGAATAGTTCCACCGATGGAATCAAGCGCCCGCTTTACTACATCCATACCTACCCCCCGTCCGGATATTGCGGTTACCTGATCCATCGTTGAAAACCCCGGTTCAAAAATCAACATGATCAGGTCCCGATCGCTCATCTGGCTGGCATCCTGTGTGCTGATCAATTTCTTTTCAATTGCTTTTTGTTTGATACGCTGGGGATCAATCCCTGCACCATCATCTTTGATCTTAATCAATACGGTATCGGATTCACTGCTCGCCGAGAGCGTGACGACACCTTCTTCCTGTTTTCCGCACTGCTTTCTGATGTCGGGTTTCTCAATACCATGCCCGACCGAATTGCGGATCAGGTGGATCAGGGAATCGCTGATGACTTGAAGGATGTTACGGTCAATCTCCGTTTCAGTACCTTCTAATTTTAATGTCACTTTCTTACCCTCTTTCGATGAGGCATCACGAACGATGCGATGAAATTTATTAAACAGAAATCCCACCTGCACCAGCCGGACATCCATTACCGAATATTGCAAGTCAGACGAAATACGATTCAACCGGGAGTATTCATTACTGGAATGTGTTTGTGCACTATTGGCAATGATCCTGTCCCGCTCAATCACTAATTCCCCCACCAGGTTCAACAGGTTATCTAATTTGCTTACAGGCACCTGCACTAAGTCTGAAAACGAAACATTGATCGTCTCCGTCTCGGACTCCTCTTTCACGTCCTCTTCAATGACCTGCTGCGGAACAGTAGTGGTTGAAACCGGAGTGGAAGTGTTGGTCTCCGGCGTGGCGGAGGAACCCAGCTTCGCATTTTTTATGAATACCTCCAGTTTGGTTTTGATACCGCGGTACTTTACCTCCCGGGGATTTTTGATTGCCTGGATCAATTCACCTAATACATCGGCGGCTTTGAATACCGAAGCAAACAGCTCACTCCCCAGTGCCAACCTTCCATCACGCACTTCCCCGAAAAAATCTTCCAACACATGGGCCACTTCAGCGATCTTCTCATAGCCCATACCTGTAGCGTTGCCTTTAAGGGTATGCGTAATCCGGAACAAAGCCTGAATCGCTTTCGCATCGGTGACATTTTTTTCGAGCACGGTAAGCAACCGGTTCATCTCGGTATAGCTATCTAATGCTTCCGCTAAGAATATTTCCCTGTACTCGCTGTCTTTTTCGTTACTCATAACGCTGTGATTATAAAGTTTGGAATTTCAGATAATGGAATCCGGTGAGAGGTCGCGCCTGTTTCGTAGGCTATTTTAGGCATGCCATACACCACTGATGAAAATTCATCCTGAGCCAAGGTAAGGCCACCGGCATCTTTGATTTTTTTCAAACCTTCAGCACCATCTCTGCCCATGCCGGTTAAGATCGCTGCAACGGCACGCCTTCCATAAACGGCGGCTACGGACTCCATCACGCAGTCAATCGAAGGAAAGTTATATTCTTTATAGTGATCAGTGGAATAGTGAAACACGGGGCTTTTACCCGAATTATCAATACGCAGGTTGTGCGTTCCAGGAGCCAGGTAGATGTGATTCGCTAAAATACTTTCTCCATCACGGGCTACGCTTACTTTCTGCAGAGTTGATTCCGACAAACGCAGGGCAAAGGATTCAACAAAGCGCTCAGGCATATGCTGTGCGATGATGACAGGCACACTCAGGTTGCTCGGCAGGTTATTGATGAGGAATTCTACCGCGCTTGGTCCACCTGTAGAAGCACCAATGGCAATGATATCGAAGTTGAGTCGGGGCTCGAAGGTATGGGTAAAATTATTCCTCCCTTTGACGCGTTGCCGGATTTTCAGATAATCCGAAAGAGAGGCTTCGCGAACCATTTTGGTAAGCGGCAGGTATTCATTCGTTGCTCCCTTATCCTGTGGCTTGTCTACAAAGTCAAATGCCCCCTGTTTCAACGCATCAAAAATTTTCGGATCCGTACGATCCAATGAACTCAATAGAATAATGGGCAGCGGCATTTCTTTCATCAGGTGTTGAACTACATAAAGCCCATCATACTGCGGCATTACCATATCGGTCACCACCACATCAGGCTTTAATGCCTTTACCTTCTCTACGCCTTCCAGTCCATTGATGGCAGTGGCTACTACTTCAATATCCTGGTCTTTGCGTAGAAGATCAGATAATACAAT